>NZ_LT629689.1:4505000-4832500 GCF_900102035.1 Pseudomonas extremaustralis | reverse complement strand
AGTCGTAACAAGGTAGCCGTAGGGGAACCTGCGGCTGGATCACCTCCTTAATCGACGACATCAGCTGCTCCATAAGTTCCCACACGAATTGCTTGATTCATTGAAGAAGACGATAAGAAGCAGCCCGAAATTGGGTCTGTAGCTCAGTTGGTTAGAGCGCACCCCTGATAAGGGTGAGGTCGGCAGTTCGAATCTGCCCAGACCCACCAATTTTGTGTGGGAAACGCCTGTAGAAATACGGGGCCATAGCTCAGCTGGGAGAGCGCCTGCCTTGCACGCAGGAGGTCAACGGTTCGATCCCGTTTGGCTCCACCACTACTGCTTCTAGAAGTTGAAAGCTTAGAAATGAGCATTCCATCAATGTGATGGTGAATGTTGATTTCTAGTCTTTGATTAGATCGTTCTTTAAAAATTTGGGTATGTGATAGAAAGATAGACTGAACGTTACTTTCACTGGTAACGGATCAGGCTAAGGTAAAATTTGTGAGTAATTGCGAATTTTCGGCGAATGTCGTCTTCACAGTATAACCAGATTGCTTGGGGTTATATGGTCAAGTGAAGAAGCGCATACGGTGGATGCCTTGGCAGTCAGAGGCGATGAAAGACGTGGTAGCCTGCGAAAAGCTTCGGGGAGTCGGCAAACAGACTTTGATCCGGAGATGTCTGAATGGGGGAACCCAGCCATCATAAGATGGTTACCTTACACTGAATACATAGGTGTAAGGAGCGAACCAGGGGAACTGAAACATCTAAGTACCCTGAGGAAAAGAAATCAACCGAGATTCCCTTAGTAGTGGCGAGCGAACGGGGACTAGCCCTTAAGTGGCTTTGAGATTAGCGGAACGCTCTGGAAAGTGCGGCCATAGTGGGTGATAGCCCTGTACGCGAAAATCTCTTAGTCATGAAATCGAGTAGGACGGAGCACGAGAAACTTTGTCTGAATATGGGGGGACCATCCTCCAAGGCTAAATACTACTGACTGACCGATAGTGAACTAGTACCGTGAGGGAAAGGCGAAAAGAACCCCGGAGAGGGGAGTGAAATAGATCCTGAAACCGTATGCGTACAAGCAGTGGGAGCAGACTTTGTTCTGTGACTGCGTACCTTTTGTATAATGGGTCAGCGACTTATTTTCAGTGGCGAGCTTAACCGAATAGGGGAGGCGTAGCGAAAGCGAGTCTTAATAGGGCGTCTAGTCGCTGGGAATAGACCCGAAACCGGGCGATCTATCCATGGGCAGGTTGAAGGTTGGGTAACACTAACTGGAGGACCGAACCGACTACCGTTGAAAAGTTAGCGGATGACCTGTGGATCGGAGTGAAAGGCTAATCAAGCTCGGAGATAGCTGGTTCTCCTCGAAAGCTATTTAGGTAGCGCCTCATGTATCACTGTAGGGGGTAGAGCACTGTTTCGGCTAGGGGGTCATCCCGACTTACCAAACCGATGCAAACTCCGAATACCTACAAGTGCCGAGCATGGGAGACACACGGCGGGTGCTAACGTCCGTCGTGAAAAGGGAAACAACCCAGACCGTCAGCTAAGGTCCCAAAGTTATGGTTAAGTGGGAAACGATGTGGGAAGGCTTAGACAGCTAGGAGGTTGGCTTAGAAGCAGCCACCCTTTAAAGAAAGCGTAATAGCTCACTAGTCGAGTCGGCCTGCGCGGAAGATGTAACGGGGCTCAAACCATACACCGAAGCTACGGGTATCACGTAAGTGATGCGGTAGAGGAGCGTTCTGTAAGCCTGTGAAGGTGAGTTGAGAAGCTTGCTGGAGGTATCAGAAGTGCGAATGCTGACATGAGTAACGATAATGGGTGTGAAAAACACCCACGCCGAAAGACCAAGGTTTCCTGCGCAACGTTAATCGACGCAGGGTTAGTCGGTCCCTAAGGCGAGGCTGAAAAGCGTAGTCGATGGAAAACAGGTTAATATTCCTGTACTTCTGGTTATTGCGATGGAGGGACGGAGAAGGCTAGGCCAGCTTGGCGTTGGTTGTCCAAGTTTAAGGTGGTAGGCTGAGATCTTAGGTAAATCCGGGATCTTAAGGCCGAGAGCTGATGACGAGTTGTCTTTTAGATGACGAAGTGGTTGATGCCATGCTTCCAAGAAAAGCTTCTAAGCTTCAGGTAACCAGGAACCGTACCCCAAACCGACACAGGTGGTTGGGTAGAGAATACCAAGGCGCTTGAGAGAACTCGGGTGAAGGAACTAGGCAAAATGGCACCGTAACTTCGGGAGAAGGTGCGCCGGTGAGGGTGAAGGACTTGCTCCGTAAGCCCATGCCGGTCGAAGATACCAGGCCGCTGCGACTGTTTATTAAAAACACAGCACTCTGCAAACACGAAAGTGGACGTATAGGGTGTGACGCCTGCCCGGTGCCGGAAGGTTAATTGATGGGGTTAGCTAACGCGAAGCTCTTGATCGAAGCCCCGGTAAACGGCGGCCGTAACTATAACGGTCCTAAGGTAGCGAAATTCCTTGTCGGGTAAGTTCCGACCTGCACGAATGGCGTAACGATGGCGGCGCTGTCTCCACCCGAGACTCAGTGAAATTGAAATCGCTGTGAAGATGCAGTGTATCCGCGGCTAGACGGAAAGACCCCGTGAACCTTTACTATAGCTTTGCACTGGACTTTGAATTTGCTTGTGTAGGATAGGTGGGAGGCTTTGAAGCGTGGACGCCAGTTCGCGTGGAGCCAACCTTGAAATACCACCCTGGCAACTTTGAGGTTCTAACTCAGGTCCGTTATCCGGATCGAGGACAGTGTATGGTGGGTAGTTTGACTGGGGCGGTCTCCTCCTAAAGAGTAACGGAGGAGTACGAAGGTGCGCTCAGACCGGTCGGAAATCGGTCGTAGAGTATAAAGGCAAAAGCGCGCTTGACTGCGAGACAGACACGTCGAGCAGGTACGAAAGTAGGTCTTAGTGATCCGGTGGTTCTGTATGGAAGGGCCATCGCTCAACGGATAAAAGGTACTCCGGGGATAACAGGCTGATACCGCCCAAGAGTTCATATCGACGGCGGTGTTTGGCACCTCGATGTCGGCTCATCACATCCTGGGGCTGAAGCCGGTCCCAAGGGTATGGCTGTTCGCCATTTAAAGTGGTACGCGAGCTGGGTTTAGAACGTCGTGAGACAGTTCGGTCCCTATCTGCCGTGGACGTTTGAGATTTGAGAGGGGCTGCTCCTAGTACGAGAGGACCGGAGTGGACGAACCTCTGGTGTTCCGGTTGTCACGCCAGTGGCATTGCCGGGTAGCTATGTTCGGAATAGATAACCGCTGAAAGCATCTAAGCGGGAAACTAGCCTCAAGATGAGATCTCACTGGGACCTTGAGTCCCCTGAAGGGCCGTCGAAGACTACGACGTTGATAGGTTGGGTGTGTAAGCGCTGTGAGGCGTTGAGCTAACCAATACTAATTGCCCGTGAGGCTTGACCATATAACACCCAAGCAATTTGCTTGCTTCGAGCTGAAAAGCGAAAGAGCACCAGATTGCGGTGTGTGAAGACGAAACGAACCGAAAGTTCGAATCTCACAAAACACCAAAGCTATCACATACCCAATTTGCTGAAGCGAGGCCATGAGGTCACGAGTCAGTACCCGAATTTCTTGACGACCATAGAGCATTGGAACCACCTGATCCCATCCCGAACTCAGTAGTGAAACGATGCATCGCCGATGGTAGTGTGGGGTTTCCCCATGTGAGAGTAGGTCATCGTCAAGATTAAATTCCAGAACCCCTGTTTGCTCACGCAGACAGGGGTTTTGTTTATAGTAGAAGTCCATGAATTCAGTTGGGACGTTGTTTACGCGACGGCCTGGCCTACAGAATTTCTTGACGACCATAGAGCATTGGAACCACCTGATCCCATCCCGAACTCAGTAGTGAAACGATGCATCGCCGATGGTAGTGTGGGGTTTCCCCATGTGAGAGTAGGTCATCGTCAAGATCAAATTCCAAAACCCCTGTCTGCAAACGCAGACAGGGGTTTTGTCGTTTAGAGGGCTGGGTAGCGATCCTGCAGTCGTTCATTTGCAACCGTCAAACCTGAGCGAGCGACAGACACAAAAAGTCAGATTCATGATCTCAGGCGCGCGCTGATGTTTGGTAACCATCCGGTCGTCACCACCTCCCGATCACCCTCAAAATTCGCCAAGATTGTGGACACCATTTGTAGCCAGTGTGCGACCCTTTTTGCCTGTCGAGGTAATCGAAGCACCAATCGACTTGCCGGCAGGAGCTCCGCCGCCACAAGAGCGCCATTCCGGGATTTTAGTCGAGGTGGGCAAAGCCAAGCTGCGCATCGCCGATACGGCTGACCCACAGACCTTGCAGCAGTTGCTGCGATGATTGTCTCTTCCGCAGGAACCCGTATCTGGATCACCGCCGGTGTCATTGACATGCGCCGTGGCTTCGATGGATTGCCCGCGTTGGTAAAACCACCGCCGGAAGTCGATCCCTTCTCCGGCCAGATTTTTGCCTTTTTTGGACGACGCGGTGATCGCATCAAATTGCTGTGATGGGACGGCGACAGTTTGTACCTGTTCCGCACCCGATCAATCGAGTGGACGAATTACTACTGCCTTGGAGCGTTTCCCTTAATCCTCTCAAACACTGCGAGGCTGCTTGATCCATGCCAAAAACATCTCATTTGTCCGTGGTTGAAACCGACCGTGTCCTGGTACGGCGCATGGAATTTAAATAGGTAAAACCTTCGACATGGCATCGGGTGGCGATGCCTGAGCTCATCACTTCGAGCAACTTGCATCGCGTGATCCAGGCTGTTTGAATCGCCCCGGATTCTCTAGACACCTTGCAAGCTCATTGCATAACGCTTTTCAAACTCTACCGGTGACAGCTGATTGTTGAAACCATGGCGGCGTTTTGCGTTGTAGAACATCTCGATGTAATCAAACACATCACTACGAGCATCTTCGCGCGTGGAATAGATTTTCCGCTTGATCCGTTCCCGCTTTAGAAGCTGGAAAAAGCTCTCAGCCACGGCGTTGTCATGACAATTGCCTCGGCGGCTCATGCTGGCAACCAAATTGTTCGCCTTCAAAAAACTGCGCCAATCGGAGCTGCTGTACTGGCTGCCCTGGTCGGAGTGAACCATCACCTCCTGTTTCGGTTTTCGCCTCCAAACCGCCATCAATAACGCATCAATGGCCAAATCACTGGTCATCTGCGATTTCATTGACCAGCCGACGACCTGACGAGAAAACAGATCCAGCACGACCGCCAAATACAGCCAGCCTTCATACGTGCGAATGTAGGTGATGTCGGTGACCCAAACTTTGTTGGGTTCTACGACATCGAACTGGCGCTTCAGCAAATTGGGTGAGGCGACCGCTGGCTTACCGCCGTACTTGCCAGGGCGGCGTCGATACCCTGTCTGAGAGCGCAGACCTTCAAGACGCATCAGCCTCGCCACACGATGCCGACCACAATCCTCACCGACCTCGCGCAGATCGTCATGAATTTTGCGATAGCCATAAACACCGCCGCTCTCCAGCCATGAATGCTTGATCAAACCCAGCAATCGTTGGTCGTCTTTAGCGCGTGCAGATTGCGGCTCAGACAACCAAGCGTAATAACCACTGGGATGGACTTTCAGCGTCAGGCAAAGCCGCCGAATGGAATAGTCGCCCGCTCGCTGCTTGATAAAGGCGTACTTCAACCGCACTCCTTGGCAAAGTACGCGGCCGCCTTTTTTAAGATGTCTCGCTCTTCGGTGACCCGCTTGAGTTCGGCTCGCAGACGCCGCAGTTCCGCGTGCTGATCATCGTCTTGCTGCCGTTCTGCCTGAGGTTTGCTGTAGCGCTTTATCCAGGCATAGAGGCTATGCGACGACACGCCAAGACGCGCCGCCACATCAGCGACAGGCAGCTTCTTTTCGGTCACTTGATTGACCGCTTGGATTTTGAATTCTTCGGGATAACGTGGGTTGCTCATGGCACCTCCTGATTGGCCTCAGTTTAAGGCATGGAGGTGTCTACGAAACCCGGGGCGATTCAGTTTTTGACTGGAGCGATACGCACCTTATCGTTGAGATCGGTGGCATGAGTCAGTCCGCCTAGCCAAGTAATCGGCGTACGTTGTCCAGGGCGCTGTTGGCGAAGCCTTGCACAAATTGTTCAAACCCCACCTGTGTCGTGTCTACAGGTTCGGCAATAATCGTCCAGGTTACCCTGGAGCACTTATCGCCCAATGCGTCCACATTGATTGCCGCCCATAACCTGGCCACGCCCAGGGTGTTGTAGATCGTGGTCCAGGTCATGTGCATGGCGTGCTCATCTCGACTGTTGAGTTGCTCTACCACGCGGTTGCCATCGCGGAAAAATTTTGTGCGCAAAGCGCCTATACCGTTACCGATCGTTTCGATATGGGACAGGGCCGGAATGAACACGTCGAAGCTAGTGAACTGCCCCACCATGTTCCACAGTCGGCGGGCATGACAGTTGACCACAACAGAGGCCACTATCGGCACTCCGGTCGGGTTGCGGATTAACGTATCGGGTTGCAGCGGTTTCATGAGGTCGTCCTGAAGGGGTCAAAGGAAGTTGATGGCCTTGAGGTATTTGTAACCTTTGCTTAACAGCGCCGAGTCTTTTTCGGGGTATTGTTCGCCCATTTGTTGAACACCCTGTCGCGCGTGGTCGTGGCGAATCATTGAGGTATCGCCGATGTCTTCATCCAAGCGATCGAGGTAAAAACCCAGTACGCCAAAGAGTGCGTTGTCCTCATTCACTGTCCGTAGTGCCTGTTGCCATTGGGCAATGCTCACGCGTTCGAATATGTGACCTGCCCGGCTGAATGCGTCCAGGTAGTGCTCCCAACTCAGGGGCTGTGGGTTATGCAGGTTGAATACGCTTCTATCGGCTTGAAAGTGGCTGCAGTGGTATGCGATGAAACGGGCCAGGAAGTCCACCGGCATCAGGTCGAAGTTCAGATCCAGTCGAGGAAGCAAGCCCAACTGCAGCGATCCTTTGAGCATCAGCATCAGGCGATTTTTCTGCGGCCGGCAAACCCCATTGCGGCTGTTGAAGCTGATGTTTCCGGGACGATGGATATTCACCCAGGCACCTTGGCTTACTGCTCGTCCCAAATGCTGCTCGGCGACCCACTTGGAGAGGTTGTAACCATTCTTGATATACAGCGGCAACGTGGCTGCGGCAGGTGCTTCCAGGACATTTCCCTGCGAGTCGACACTGCTGGAAGCCGACAGCGTCGAGATAAAATTCAGGACTTTCTTGCGGCGGGTTTCGCACAAACGCAGGCATTCGAATATGGGCTCGACGTTGTCCTTGGCCAGTGAAACGTAGTCCATGACGTGATTGACTCGTGCAGCGTTGTGCACCAACACACCGAATCCCTCCGCGAGGGCGTCGTACACGTCGACTGTTAACCCCAATCGCGGCAGGCTGATGTCTGCGGCAAACACTCGTATCCGGCTCAGGTCCAAGTGTTCCAGGCGGTATTCGCGCAACGCCTGAGCAAACCGCTCCGTCGCCGAGTGCCCCGGTTCCTCCCGTACCAGGCACGCCACCTCAGTTGCGCCGCCGGCCAGTAACGCTTCGACGATATGGACGCCGACGAAGCTGTTGGCGCCCGTCACGATGACTTTTTGCGGGTCGCCCGCGAGCTCCTTGGGCAATGTGTCGATTACCCACTGTCGTTGCGCATCCCGCACCGCCTGGCCAGATAGCGCGTCGGGCCGCTCGCCTTCTTCCACCAACATCGCGAGCGTGCGGATCGTCGGCACTTCAATGAAATGGCTCAACGTGAAGCTACGCCCAAATTGCTCGCGGACGCGCAGTAACAGCGTCGACAGCAAAATCGAGTGGCCACCGAGGTCGAAGAAGCCATCGTCAATAGACAGTTCATCCGCAGGCAACCCCAACAGCTCACCCCACAGGGTGACGAGTCGAACTTGAATTGGGGTATGCGCGGCGCTGCGGGAGGACTGCAAGAGTGGGCGCGCCGGTAATGCCAGCAAGCTCTCGCGATCGACCTTACCGTTGCTGGAGTGCGGCATGCCTGGCAATTCGTTGAGGAAGTCGGGCTGCATATAACCTGGCAACCACTGCCGGGCATGCTGTTGCAGGGCCGCCAGTGTGGCGCCCGGTTCGGGCTGGGCGACGAAGCCTCGGATGCTGCTGTCACGATCGATAACCACCACGACCTGGCGATAGAGTCGGCTGTCGCGCAAGCATTGTTCAATTTCCTGGGGTTCGACCCGAAAGCCACGAATCTTTACCTGGTCGTCGCGTCGCCCGCCCAGCACGATGCCGTCAGCCGTCCACTTGGCCAGGTCACCGCTGCGGTAGGCGCGCAGGGTCTGGCCGCCAGGTACGGCCAGATCCACGAAGGCGCTGACGGCCTGTTGCGACGGAGTCACGTACCCAAGACTCACCCCTGGGCCGGTGATGTACACCTCGCCTATGACCTGTTCATCCACCGGTTGCAGGTTGTCATCGAGGATCAACACCTGGCTGTTGGCAATGGGCTGGCCAACGTTGCGGTTACTGTCATCGGGCTGCAACGTCCGGTGGGTGACCAGCACCGTGGCCTCCGTTGGGCCATAGAGATTATGAAACTGACATTGCCCCGCCAGCCGTTCGATCACATGGGGCTCGCAGACCTCGCCCCCTGTCAGCAGGTGTGTCAGCCCCAGCGGTTGATCGAGCGGCAGGGTGCTCAACAACGCGGGGGGCAGAAAGGCGTGAGTGATGCGTTGCCGACGCAGCAGTACCAGTAACTGGTAAGGGTCGCGTCGCTGCTCTTCACTGGGGACGATCAATTCGGCGCCTGCTACCAGGGCGGGGAAGATATCGATCAGCGACGAGTCAAAGCTCAGCGACGAAAACTGCAGTACGCGGCTCTGCTCTTCCAGGCTCAGGCAGGCGCGGCACCAGGCCGTGAAATGTGCGAGGTTGGTCTGGCTGAGCAATACCCCTTTGGGCTGGCCGGTGGTGCCCGATGTGAAGAGCGCCATGCAGGGCGCATCGGCGCGGGGGCAATGTGGCATCAATGGCCGCGTGAGGTCGACGCCATGAGGGGTGACAGTGCTGACATCCAACGCGATGAAATGCCCTCGCAACGGGTGCTGGCCGGCGTCAAGCAATACGCGCGCACCTGCACTGTCGAGCATGAGCTGATGACGTTGAGGTGGATGATCGGACCCTAGCGGCAGGTACACCGCCCCGCAGCCCAGCACCGCCAGGATGCTGGCGTACAGCTCGATGGATTTTTCCAGGTACACACCGACCACCGTGGGTGTCTCGAAAGCCACCAGCAAGGGGTGCAATCGTTGCTGGATGGCCAGTGCCCGGATATGCAACTGCCGGTAGGTCACTGGGTTGCCTGCGATGTTCAACGCCGGTCGTTCGGCGAAGGTATGAAGGCTGGCCTGTAATCGTTCGATCACCGGCACCTGGGCTTGCAGCAGCGCTGCGGGATCTGCGGTGCGATTGAACCGATGGAGATACGCCAGCGCCTCAAGCCCTTGCAAACCCTGCTCGGGCCAGTCATTGCCTTCCGCGCTTGCCGAAAAATACCCAGGGTCCCGCGAGAAAGCGCTGACGTGCAGCGCAACCCACTCGACCAGCGTGCGGGTCACCTGCTGGCGCAGCCGCTGGCCGTTGCCGCTGGGCTCATCAGCGACGTTCAGCACGGCCAATAACCGTCTGTCGCGGGTGTAGGCGCGCAGTTGCAGCGTTGGCAGCCCGTGCTGGGCGAGCGGTCCAAAACCCACGCGCAGGCTCAGCCATGGGACGTGGTCAGCGTGGACTGGTCGCGCCTCGCTCCCATCTTCAACCAGCAGGTCGAGGGCTGCATCACCCGAGATATGCCCGTATTGTTCCAGCATCTGCCTGATGTCCCCCAGGACGCTGCTGGTGCCGTTCCATCCGATTTTCAGGCACCTCATGCCGGCCTCCCGGACAGGGGCAAGTAGTCGTCCAGCGCCTGTGTCACGCTGGGTGTTTGCAGTAAGCCGCTGTGTTGCAGGAACCCCATGATGTTGCCCATCAACGGATGCTGGCGGGTGATGGGGAACGCCAGCGCCACGACTTCATCACGCAATGCATCGCGCACGCTGTCGGCGACGTCGAGGTGTTCGATCAAATTCAGATCGAAATTTTTCTGCAGGTCGTTGGTCAGGTAATGCGCCAGGAAAGTGGGCAGCACTTGGGCGATGCTGTCGCGGTCATCGGCGCTCGCAGCATGCCAATACAGGCGTACCAGTCGCGTCCAGAATTGGGCGTGGCGACCTTCGTCAAACAGGTGGTCGGCCATCAAGCCACGGATGGAGGCTTTGACACTGTTGTCCTTGGCAAACGCCGCCACGTCGTGGGTCAGGGTGTTTTCGGCAATGGCGACGCCAATCAACTCCACAGCATCGCGCAGGTGAGCCGGTACCTGGGCCTGTGCGGCCGGCAGCGCGCGGTTCAGTTCGATTTGCGTGGGCAAGTCCAGTGGCTGGATGCCAGTCATGGTCACGGTCTGTTGCAGGAAGTCCAACGCGACCAGGGCATGGTAGTCCTCGTCCACCACGACGGTCATCGCGTCATAGCGGCAGGCCAGGGGGAAGGGCACCGAGAAGCGAGCCTTGGCAATGCTGCGCGCCGTCTTGTCGACGATTTCGGTTTCGAAGATCACCACGTCGTTGATGAATTTGTAGAAGCTTTGCAGCAGCACGAAGTCGCGCCATTGCGGACACTGTTCAACAAAGGTCGCACTCAGCACTAAAGGCTGCCGGCACATCGGATAGATCAATCTGTCATCGTTTTCCAGCACGCGGCGAGGGCGTGTACGGATGGTGGCGCGGCGTTCCCATTCGTCGGCGATGGAGAGGTAGTCGGCAATGTTCATGGGCGCACCTCTTGCAGCGAGACCTGCACCTCGTTCCAGAACGTGATACGGCTTTGCACGGCGGCGAGGGCGGTGTCGCCGGCCTGTTGCGGATAAGCCGGATCTGCGCTGACCAGGCGCTCAAGCAACTGTTGCGCCGCCGGCCCATGATCCCCGGCGTCCAGTTCGATGTGGCGTTTGAGGTAGTCGCACAAAATTGGGGCCTGGCGTTGGATGAAATCATCCGTTTGCAGCAAGCGCTCGAACAGGGTGGGGATGACATGCTCGCGGCCATGAAGAAAGGCTGCCGCTACACAGTGAGTGGGCGCGTGCGCCGCCATGTGCAAGGTGGTGCTGACGAAGCGGGCCACGCCAGGCGGCGGGTCAACCTCGTGCAAGGCCGCGCTCGCCTCCAGCCCCTTGCGTAGCAGCGCAACGAAACGGTTGATCGCCGCGGTGCTGGCGCCGGCTTCGGTCATGGCTTCCAGGTACAGCTCGAAGTGGCTGCAGTGACCCTGTCGGGGATGAATGTCTGATTCTTCACCGAGTACGATCTCGTTGATCAGGCGGGCGGCGTGCGGGTCGGCGGGCGGCAGCCACGGTAGGTGGGTGCAGGTCAGGTCCCGTTGCAGTCGCTTGGCCAGGGTCATGAAGTCCCAAACCGCGAATACATGACTTTCCATAAAAAGTTGTAACTTATGGAGTGAAGTTATTTCTGAAAATAACGGATGGCTGCATAACTGCAGTTTTTTTTGTTCAAGTAACGGTTGGTGCATAGTTGATGCCTATAAGTTGTTGCGTCTGCTGTAAACAGCGATGGGCTTTTGTGGTCGGCAAAAAGATAAGCAGGCGTAAACCGGACAGGATACGTAAGGCCCGATGTGCAAGGGCCGCGGTTGAATGAGGAGTCTGGTTTAGTAATAAAAGATGATAGTCGTGTTAAACAAGTTGGCGAGCATATAAATGTGTTAGATGTTTTTCCAAATAATATTGCTGTCAGTAAGTTGTTCTATCGGAAGTGGGAAGTTTCTTTGTCGCAGGCCCCGCCGTATAGGCAGGGACCGCAGCGCTTGAAGTGTAAGGGACCGCGAAAAAACCAGGCGGGTTTACTGGCCGTCGACGTCCAGGCCATTGAGGTAAGTCGTGATCACTTCCATCCCGCGCATCAAGTGATTTCGCAGTGTGAGGATGCTTTCGCCGACTTTTTTCTGCGCCACCAATTGCAGTAATTCACGGTGGTCTTCCTGGGACGTTTCGCCGAGCCCCATGGCCTCAAGGTTGAATCGCAGGAATCGTTCTTCCTCATTCAACCCATGCTCCACCAACTTGAGCAATCGCTGGTTGGGGGCCTTGCCATAGAGGGTCATGTGAAACAGGCGATTGAGTCGACCAATCTCGGTGTAGTCCTTTTCTTGCTCCAATGCGTGGATAAGCGCGTCTGCCTCGGCGATATCGGCCTCGGTGAGCAAGGGGATCGACATGCGCAGCGCTTCAGACTCCAGCAACATGCGCAGCTCATAGGTTTCGGCCGAGTTATCCTCGATCAATGGGGCAACCACAGCGCCTTTGTGCATCACCACATGCAGCAGTGACTGGGCTTCCAGCTGGCGCAGGGCTTCACGCACCGGCATGCGACTGACCCCGAACAGGCTGGCCAGCTCCTGTTGGCGCATGGCTGTGCCGCAGGGCAATCGACCATCGAGGATGGCGTTGCGCAAGGTTTCTTCAATCATGGAGCGAGCGAGATGGGCCGGAATAGGACCACTGATCTTGATGCTGTTCAAAGGGTTCGACTTCTGCGTCACGGTTACGCTTTCCTCCTTTTTAGAATGTTGGCTAATTGGATCCAATGCACACTAGAGACTGCCCATAAGCTTGTCAAACGGGCACGGTTTCGGCTTGTAAGCGCTTCAACACCGCGCTCCGAGCGCCCACAGCCAGCCTTTAGGACGTCTTACGCGCAGATTCAACAGGCTTTCCCCTGAGCGGTACATTCCCGCATATCGATATTCGTTAACGGTATTTAAAATGCGGTTCTTATATCTATAAAGTCACTCTCCTGTCTGACCGGGAGTGACCTCATGTCCGCCACCTCTACTGTTCCAACAGCGAACCCTACCGCCCAAGCTTTCGAGATCCGTCCACTGCCCGGCAGCGTGGGTGCCGAAATCATCGGTCTGGATTTATCCCGTGGGGTCAATGATCAGGATTTCGCGCGCATTCACCGTGCGCACCTGGACCATCACGTTGTTGTGTTCCGCGATCAGCGCATCACGCCCGAACAACAGATCGCTTTCAGCCGACGTTTCGGTGTGCTGCAGATCCACGTGCTCAAGCAGTTCCTACTGGCCAACCACCCGGAAATCCTGATCGTTTCCAACATCATCGAGAATGGCCAGTCCATCGGCCTGGGGGATGCGGGCAAATTCTGGCATTCGGACCTTTCCTATAAAGAGCTGCCGAGCCTTGGCTCGATGCTACATGCCCAGGAGTTGCCCTCCGAAGGCGGCGACACGTTGTTCGCTGACATGCACAAAGCCTGGGACCAGTTGCCCGAACACCTGCGCAAAGCCGTCGACGGCCGCCACGCCGCGCATTCCTACACCGCGCGTTACAGCGAAACCAAATTCGAAGGCAATTGGCGCCCGACGCTGACGCCAGAACAGCTGGCCCAAGTGGCGGAAGTGGTGCACCCCATTGTGCGCACTCACCCGGAGACTGGCCGCAAGGCCCTGTTCGTCAGCGAAGGTTTCACCACTCGCATCATCGGTTTGCCGGAAGACGAAAGCCGCGACCTGCTGGCCCAGCTCTACGCCCACAGCGTGTTGCCGGAAAACACCTACCGCCACCAATGGCAGCCCCACGACTTGGTGTTCTGGGACAACCGCTCGCTGATCCACCTGGCCGCCGGTTGCCCGAGCCATCTGCGCCGCAAGCTGTACCGCACCACCATCCAGGGCGACGCGCCTTTCTGATTGCCCCTGCAAGGAAGTTGAGATGAATGCACCCTTGCAAGGCCACACGGCCAGCAACCCGCACACCACCGCCCCGTTGCTGGCGGTGGATAACGTCAGCCTGGAATACCGTACCCCCGAGCGCGTGGTGCGGGCCACGCACCAGGTCAGTTTCGAGATCGACCCGGCCGATCGCTACGTATTGCTCGGCCCCTCTGGGTGTGGCAAGTCCACCTTGCTCAAGTCCATCGCCGGGTTTATCAAACCCTGTGAAGGCGAGATCCGCCTGCTGGGGCAGAAGGTCGAACAGCCGGGCCCGGACCGCATCGTGGTGTTCCAGGAATTCGACCAATTACCGCCGTGGAAAACCGTCAAACAGAATGTGATGTTTCCGCTGCTGGCGTCGAAAACCCTGCCGCGTCGCGAAGCCGAACAGCGGGCGCTGCACTACCTCGACAAAGTCGGTCTCAGCGCCTTTGCCGACGCCTATCCCCACACGCTTTCCGGCGGCATGAAAGCCCGCGTGGCGATCGCCCGCGCCCTGGCCATGCAGCCGAAAATCCTGCTGATGGACGAACCCTTCGCCGCCCTCGATGCCCTGACCCGACGCAAGATGCAGGAAGAGTTGCTGCAGCTCTGGGAAGAGGTGCGTTTCACCTTGCTGTTTGTCACCCACTCCATCGAAGAGGCGCTGGTGGTGGGCAATCGCATCCTGTTGCTGTCGCCCCATCCCGGGCGCGTGCGCGCGGAAATCCACAGCCATCAATACGATCTGCACAGCCTTGGCGGTGTGGAGTTCCAGGCCTCGGCGCGAAGGATTCATCGCCTGCTGTTCGATGAAGCGCCCGAAGCCGAACGTGAGTTGGGCTTCGCCGATATCCGCATCGCTTACTAAGGCGTTACTTTTTTCAGGAGCGTCCATGCGCCAGGAATATGAAATCACCCTCGAACCGCTGCTCAGCGTCCCTGTGGAACGCGAACTGCCACTGCGCCAACGCCTGTGGCAACAAGGCTGGTTGCGCAAAGGCTTGATCCTGATCGTGCTCGCGATCCTCTGGGAAGCCGTTGCGCGCTACCAGAACAATGACCTGTTGCTGCCGAGCTTCTTGCAGACGTTTCACGCGCTCTACGACGGGCTGCTGAGCGGCGAATTGCTCAGCAAAGTCAGCATCTCGCTGGTGGTGCTGGTCAAGGGCTATCTGATCGGCATCGTGCTGGCGTTTGCCTTGACCACGTTGGCGGTCTCGACGCAATTGGGCCGAGATTTGCTCAGCACCCTGACCTCGATGTTCAACCCGTTGCCGGCCATTGCCCTGCTGCCGCTGGCGCTGTTGTGGTTTGGGCTGGGCCAGAACAGCCTGATTTTCGTGCTGGTGCATTCGGTATTGTGGGCATTGGCGCTCAACACCTATTCGGGGTTTCGCGGGGTGTCCGAAACCCTGCGCATGGCCGGTCGCAACTACGGGTTGAAGGGCATGCGCTTTGTGCTGTTCATCCTGATCCCGGCGGCACTGCCGTCGATCCTCGCCGGCCTGAAAATCGGCTGGGCATTCGCCTGGCGCACGTTGATCGCCGCCGAGCTGGTGTTCGGTGCAACCAGCGGCAAGGGCGGCCTGGGCTGGTACATCTTCCAGAACCGCAATGAGCTGTACACCGACAAGGTATTCGCCGGGTTGGCGGTGGTGATCCTGATCGGCCTGCTGGTGGAAAACCTGGTGTTCGACACTTTCGAACGCTTGACGGTCAAGCGCTGGGGCATGCAGCGCTGATTCACTCAACCAGGGTCAGGCTATCTACAACTCGGTGGAGAGTCGGTGTACCCGGTGGCGCATGTGCGGTACTGAAACCGTAACGTTGAATGTAGGAGCGTTCTTGATTTTCGCAGCAGGAAAAAATCGCGAGGCGTGGGCTTTAAGCTTTTGCGTCAATTATTTCCTGCGAGCTATCCAAATGTCTGTCATTGAAAACCCCTACGCTCCTCCGCAAGCGGATTTAGGCAGCCCGTCCGCCCCGCGCCAACCCACGTTCTTCGTGGTCGCTCCGCGCAAGCTGGTGCTGATGGTGCTGCTGTCCCAGGGCCTTTATTCCTTCTATTGGTTCTACAAACAGTGGGACTGCTACCGGCAGTCGACCGGCGCAAAGGTATTGCCGCTGGTCCGAGCATTCTTCGCGATATTTTTCATTTATTCGCTGGTGATGAAGATCCGGGACAAGCTGGCGCTCGACGGTGTGTCCTACCCTTGGCGGCCGCAAAGTCTTGCCCTGGGGATGATCTTCTTCGCGCTCTTGCCGTTTACCTACATCTGGTTCGCCGCGCCCTTGATCACATTCATGTTGGCCATCTGCCTGGCGATCGTGCACGTATCCCTGGTCCTGCAGGTGCAGGGCGCAGTGAACCGGATCGAGGATGATTCCCACGGTGAGGCGAACAAACACCTGACCTGGTCGAATGGAGTTTGGATCGTGATCGGGCTGGGTATGTGGGGCGTGGGTCTTGTGTCTGCGCTTTTTGAGCAAGAGCTGGCCTGATTTTCCCGGACCCGGTGTTGTGTCTAAGAGCGCAATAGCATGACGGTGGCGTCGTCTTCTGTTGAGCAATCGTCGAGAGTTTGCTCTGCGATGGCCTTAAGCTGGTCTGCCATTGAAAGTTCGGCCCAAAACCCATCTGTTGCCAAAATCCATGTCCTGTCCGCAACGGTCTGCATGAACTCAACCGTTGGTTCATGAGGTCTGCGGTGACTCATGCAGTTGAGCAGTATCTTGCGGGCAGGGCTGTCGGCGATGAATGAATGGCTCAGGTCACCTTTCCAGTTGGGGCCGCAGTGGGGTGAACTTAGCCAGATCATGTTCCGATCTTTTCCCAGATATCCAAGGCAACAGTCACCTGCGTGAATGGATATTGTCGTCTGACCGATCACCAGCAGCGCAAGGTAGCTGGTGGAGGCAAATGGAAAGTCTGGGCAAAGCTTTGAATGCACTTCGCTGAGTGAGTCGAGTAACAGCTTCGATGCTTTATCGGGGCACGATGTAACCGTCAACTCTGCGCGGGAAAACGACTTCAGCAGATGATGAGTCAAGGCGCGCGCCAAGTCGCCACTGGCTGGCTTGGAGGTTCCATCAGCGATCACGTAGAGGTACGCTCCCGTGCGTTGAGCCGAACCGATGACGTCGCGGTTTTCTGTTCTATCAGTTCCTTTCTGGCTGAGGCTCAACTCTAGGATCAAGCGCTCACTCCCAATCCAACTAGCGTTTTCAGGCGCTCATAGAGCAACGTCTCCCGATCCTGGTTCTGGGCGGTGCTTTGGATGACGTCGCGAAACGCTGACAGTCTCATCAATGCGGTAAATTGACTGCTCACGAAGTGTTGGAGCTCAGCACTCGCTCGCTTCATTTCTTCTACGAGTTCTTCTCTTCCGTCCAGCAAGGCGATGATGTCTTCGATGTCATTGGACATCAGTACGTCGCCATGACCTCGACCCTGATAAGCCTGAAGTTTTGCTGCGAGAAACCATGGCGCTGCAAATATTCTTATGGATGTTCCGTCGGGGAGTGTGTAATCGATGGCATTTTCTAGACCGCCGACAAACCAAGTATTGGAAAAGCCCAGTACTTTTTCGTCGGTTGGCATGAAATCGACTTTCAAACTACCTAGTCGTAAACGGCAGGTGACGGAGTCCTGGCCGGTATTTTTGAAGCCTCTGGGTTTCAGGTTTTCTTCCAGCCGATACCAATCAGGTGTGCCTGTCAGATGAATGACCAAGTCCACATCATCGGTGCCACGAATCGACTCAAGGGTGTATTCGTCGGTGATAAGCAAGACAGTGGTACATCCGCCGACAAAGGCGACTTGCTTACATAGCTCTTCTCCCAGCGCCTTTGCGACCTCTTCGAGCATTTGCAGCATCATTGTTCGGCTGGGCGTCATAGGATCCACTCCCTCAGGATGGCGTCCGCCACTTTTGCCTCGCGAGGGCCGCCAATACGGATGGCATCTACCAGGGCCAGGAAGTGATAGAGCAGTTCATCTTTCTTGACTGCGCCAGGCACGGTTCTAAATAACGGCAGAACCTCCTGTCCTTTGCTCTTCCCATAAGCATCCGGCCACACCGGAATGAGATCGCCACCAGTCATGACTTTGCCCGCCATTATCGGTGCAGCAAAAGCGGTAGGAATGCCTCGGACAATAGGGCCAAGTTTGGCTGGGAATACATAGCGGATCGCATACTTGACGAAGTCTAAAAGAGCCATGCTCCTGACTGTTGGTTTCCCGCTCGGTAAATCGCTGTAAATGAGCCCAATCTCTCGACAGCGATTCATCGAGTTGGACACTTCGCTTTTGCTCAGCATGAGCGAGGCTGAAAGGGCCCTCACGGAGTAGCTCTCGATGTTGGGCACACTTTCTGTGTCCTCGATGTCCTCCCACCCTTCCCATAGTTCGGCAGGAGAAAGTTCGATCTTCTCGGAATTTCCTGCAAGGCGAAGATTGGGAAAATGGTCGAAGTAAGCCTGGGGCTCCTTGGGAGCCAGAAGCATGGCTTCGTCGAGGTCGCGTATGACCGTGAACTCGCGCTTTTTGACGCGCTCGCCCTTGGCTTGAAGGTCCAGGCTGATTAGTTTGAAGAGAAGTACGATGTCTTGACTTTTCATCTGCAACGAAATCCAAGTGTCCACTGTCCATGGACTGTGGGCGATTTCTTGCATGCTTTGATACCTATGTCAAGGCAGGTCAGGGATTGCGCAAAAACACCACATACCCCCGAAACCACTCACTCTCCTGCAAATACCCCGGCGCCTGCCACTCCCCGCCCTGAATCAACCCAATCTTGAACGGCACCCCCAACCGGTTCATCCGCGGCAAATACGCGGCGTAGTCCGGGATGCTGTGGCGCCCCTGATATGTCTGCACCACCACCTCATCCACCACGCCCTTGAGTTGGGCGATGGCGGTGGGGTCGGCGTTGCTGCTCCAGTCCATCAGGCCGGTGATGCTCAGGCGCAGGTCGGCGGGCAGGCGCTGGCGCAGGTCACGCAGGAAGGTGGCGTATTCGTGCAGGTATTGAGTGCGGGCGTCGAAGTCGATCTGGATGCCGACCACCGGGTTGCCGGCGTCGCGCCAGCGTTGTACCTGGCCGAGTAGTTGGGTGTAGACCTGTTCCGGCCAGTGCAGGGTGTGGGCGCGGTAGACGATCCAGACATCGCCTTCAGTGAGACGCGGCACGCTGATGCCCTGGGCGATCAATTGCACGCCGCGCTGAGGTGCGCGGCGTGTGGCGTTGATCTGGCCCTGGAGGATGTAGAGGGTTTTCGCCTGCTTGAGTACCGGTTGCGGAGCGACGCCGCTCCACAGCCAGAAAGCGTCATAGTCGCGGGCGTCGACCGCACCGAAAGCCGGGCTTGCCAGCAACAGCAAGCCGAGCCACAGCGTCTTCACCAGTAGTACTGCAGGGATTTGCCCCACTGCGTGTCGGCAAAGCCCGTCTTGAGTTGGCGGAACCAGGCCTTGCGCACGGCCGGTGCGACGTCGGTGCCGCCGCAGCTGTTATAGCCGGCGGGCGCGTAGCAGTTGATGGCGCGGAACAGCGCGTAGGCCTTGTCGGCTTTCGGCGCCTTGGGGTTGCCGATCACCTGTTGGTAGCCGTCGAGCCGCGAGAAGGTGTCGCCCTTGAAGTCCGATGGCGTGCTGCCCAGGCTGCCGGCGGCGCGTGCCTGTTCAATGGGCATGCCGTCGAGGTTGTTGCGCAGGATGAACTCGCCGAAGCAGTTCAGGCCGTGGGGATTTTTCGCATCGTTCTGCAAGGTTGCGGCGGTTTGCGCAATGCTCGGGCAGGCGTAGCCCGATTCGGCCTTGTCGCCGTTCCACTGGAACAGTTTCAACGTCTGGCTGGCGCTATAGACATAACCCAGGCTGGTACCCAGTTTGTCGTCCGGGGCCGACGCCGGCAGGTGCTTGAGGTCGTCGTTGAAGGTGGCGAACTGGCCGCGCAGCAGGTCTTTATAGAGCAGCACGAATTGGGCGGTCTGGCGCTCCAGCGGGTCGCGGGCCTGGGCGATCTGCTGGCGTAGCAAGTCCGGCCCGGCGATGTGGCGCAGCAGGATGTAGCGCACCTGTTTGGCGCCGATCGGCGAATCGGCGGCGAACACCTTGGCCAACTGGCCGCTGCGTTCGTAGTTCATCGCCAGGGCCAGCTCCAACTGGTCGCGTTGCAACGGTTGCTTGGCCAGCGGCAGCAGTTGCAGCCACAGGGTTTCGGCGGCTTTCCAGTCTTGCTTGGCTTCCAGGGCCAGGCCGCGCAGGGTCTGTTGGCTGAAGGCGAAGTAATCCGGGTTCGACGGCACGTCCTGGGGCAAGTGCTTCAGTGCGTTGTCGGGTTGATGCTCAACGTACAGGGCATACGCCGCTTGCAGGTAGTCGAACAGCGCGGGGGCGTCGGCAAACACGGCCTTTTGTTGATCGAGGTCGGCGCGGGTGAGGGCGGGCGGCGTGTGAGCGCGCATCCGCATCAGGTCGCTGACGAGCAGGATCATCGGGTTCTTGACCGCGTTGCTATTGCCCATCAGCAGCTTGAGGTCGGCCTCGGCCACCAGCTCATCCACGGACACGTTGCGCTGGGCGTCGGTGGCTTGGGTCAATTGCCAGGCGTAGGCCTCGGCGAGCTTGGCTTGATCGTCCGCCAGCCAATACACCCGGCGCAGCAGGCCACGGGCGGAGGCGACGTAATCACCCTGTGGATAAGTCTTCAGGTAACCGAGGAAGCCTTCTTCGGCGGCGCTCAGGGCGGACTTATCCACATGCTCGAGTTGCGGCATGCCGTATTCGTCGAAGGCGTCGGCCTGCGCCTGGTTCAGTGATGTTCGCGCGGTCATGTACAGCGCGGTTTCCTTCAGCCAGGGCACATTGCTGACGCTGGCGCCGGCGAAACCGCGCTCGGCGTCACTGAAACGGCCACTATAAAAGTCGGCGGCGGCCTGCAGGTATGTACGAAACAGTTGGCCTTCGCTGGATTGAATCTGCTGTGGATCCACCACTTGGCCTTCCCAGGAACAGGCCGTGAGCAATTGCAAACGCGCCTTCACCAGTCGCTCGCGTTCGACCGCCGGTATATCGGCCTTGAGCACCTGGCGGATAAAGGCGGTGGCGCTGTCATCGTCGTTGCTGCGGCAGCGGCTGCCTTCGCCATTCAGGAAGTCAGCCCCCGCTGCTTTGTATTCGTCGCGCTTGATGCCCAATGGCTGGAGCAAGGTGTCGAGTTCGGCGCTGGGTGAGGCGTGCGGCGTGTTATCCGGTTCGGCTGGCGCGGCGGTGATCGGCACCAGGCGATACACCGGGAACGGCACCGAGCCGAACCCTTGGGACAGGTCGTCCTCGCCCAAGGCGTTCGGGGCCAGGGGTGCGGCTTTTTTGTCGGCCAGCAACAGGCGCAGGTTGGTCCGGCTGTCATTGCCGGGGCTCAGGAACGGCAGATTGTTGCAGGTGTCCAGGCTGTCCCGCGAGACCCTCCAGTCGGGGTAGCACGAGTCATCGGAGCTGGCGAGTACCGGCTGGGAGAGGCTGGCGAGCAGTGCCAGTGCCAGGGGTGACAGAAAACCGATGCGCATGAGGTGTCCTTGATCCTGAGTCCTTGGAGGGCGCCAATCATAACTTGATCCGACGAAAGCTTCGGCGAAGGCCTACAGAAATTGTTGGTTTGTCTGACTTGGGGTAGTGGCAATTTAACTCTGCTACCTTAGACTGCGCACATCGCCAGGGAGGTCAAGTGTATGAAGTTGTTATATAGATCGGTGCTGGGATTTTCCTGCTTGGTGAGTCTGGCGCAGATGGCCATGGCGGACGATCCGCTGTTGGACCCTGCGCCCGCAGTGGCCGTTAGCGCTGACAGTGAAGCCCGTGGTGTATTGCGTGCCCGTGACCAGGCGATGCTCGCCAGTGAATTGTCGGGGCGGATTGTCGAGCTGCCGTTCAGCGAGGGCGAGTCGTTCAAGAAAGGCGACACCCTGGCGCGTTTCGATTGCTCGGCCTACCAGGCCCAGCTCAATGCCGCCTCGGCCGCCAGCCGTGGCGCCAGCGAAGAACTGGCGCACAACAAACAACTGGCGGCGCTCAATTCGGTCGGCCGGTTTGAAGTGGCTCGCGCCGAAGCCAAACTCACCGAAACCCAGGCCCAGTCCCAGGTCTATCAGGTGCAGGTCAAGCGCTGCAGCGTGCTGGCGCCGTATGACGGCCAAGTGGTGCAGCGCAAAGTCCAGCGCTATGAAAGCGTCTCGGCCGGCGCGCCGCTGCTGGAAATCGTCGACAACCGCAGCCTGGAGATCCACCTGCTGGTGCCGTCGCGCTGGATGGGCAAGCTCAAGCCCGGACAGACGTTCAGTTTCACCCCCGATGAAACTGGCAAGGCGTTCAGCGCCACCGTCAAACGCCTTGGCGCCCGCATCGACGAAGGCAGCCAGACCTTGTTGTTGGTCGCGACCTTGCCCAATGCCAGTGGGTTGATGGCCGGCATGAGCGGCACCGCTCACTTTGCCCAACTGCAATGAACGCGCCGATGACGGGCAATGTCGAGCGGGTATTCGCGCAGTTTCTCGAGTTGGAGCGCCAGACCCGCGCGGCCCACAGCACTGAGCAATTGGCCTACAGCCTGGTCAACGATGGGCAACCGCTGTTCGGCTACCGTCATGCGGCACTGTTGATCGCCGGCAAGGTGCGGGCGGTGACGGCGGTGAGCAGCATCGACCCGAATGCGCCGTTCGTGGCCTTCGTCGAGCAGGCCGTGGCGCAATTGCACAAACTCGGGCTGGGCCAGACCGCCCGGGAAGTGCCGGCCGCGCAATTGAGTGCGCAACTGCAGGCCGACTGGCAGAGCCTGTCCGCCGGCCATGTGTTCTGGTTGCCCTTGATCGACCCGCAAGGCCGCGTGTTCGGTGGTGTGTGGCTGGCGCGGGATATCGCCTGGAACCCGGCCGAGCAAGTGCTGCTGGCGCAGTTGGGCGATACCTACAGCCACGCCTGGCGCGCCCTGCAACCGCGCCAGCCATGGCGGCTGCGCCTGACCCGCAAGCGCCAGGTGCTGGTGGTGGTCGCGTTACTGCTGATGCTGCTGATTCCGGTGCGCCAATCGGTACTGGCGCCCGCTGAAGTGGTGCCGTTGGCCGGTCAGGTGGTGGCGGCGCCGTTGGACGGGGTGATCGCCGAGTTCCTGGTCAAGCCCAACCAGACGGTGAAAACCGGCGACTTGCTGCTGCGCTTCGAAAGCACCACCCTCACGGCCCAGGCCGATGTGGCGGCGCGCGCCTTGGGTGTGGCCGAAGCGGAACTCAAGGCCAATTCCCAACGTGCCTTTGCCGATGCCGAGTCGAGTTCGCGTATTGACCTGCTCGCGGCTCGGGTCGAGCAAAAACGCGCCGAGCGCGACTACGCCCGCGAACTGCTCAAGCGCAGCGAAGTGCGCGCCGAGCGTGATGGTATCGCGGTGTTTGCCGACGCCGAGCGTTGGACCGGCAAACCGGTGCAGACCGGCGAACGTCTGCTGCAGATCGCCGACCCCGGCCAAGCGGAGTTGCGCATCGAACTGGCGGTGGGCGATGCCATCGCCTTGGCGCCCGACGCCCAGGTCGCGCTGTTCCTCGACAGCGACCCGTTGCAGCGCCACCTCGCCACCTTGCAACGCGCCGCCTACGAGGCGCAGCCCACGCCCGGCGGGCAACTCGCCTATCGCCTCGATGCACGCTTCGACGAGGCACCGCCACGCATCGGCCTGCGCGGCACGGCGAAGCTCTTCGGTGAGCGCGCGCCCCTGGCCCTGTACCTGTTGCGTCGGCCATTGGCTGGCTTGCGCCAGAGCGTTGGCCTCTGATGAACCTGCCCCCACTGCGTGAAGACTTGCAACTGTCCAGCGCCGGCGCGGCCCTGGACGGTTCGCCGCGCTGGACCCTGGCCGACCCGGTGCGCGGGCGTTACTTCAAGCTCGGCACCACCGCCATTCGGCTGCTGCGCCATTGGTCCCTGGGCGACCCGCAACACGTCCTGCAAGCCGCCAACCGTGAGCCGGGCCTGCCCCTGGGCGCCAGCGAAGTGGATGAGCTGCTGAGTTTCCTGCGCGCCCATGACCTGATCGCCGCGCTGGACCCGCAGCAACGAGCCAGTTACGCCTACAAGGCCGCCGCCCGTAAGCAAAGCCTGTGGCAAATCCTGCTGCATCAATATTTGTTCTTTCGCATCCCGCTGTGGCGCCCGGATGCATTCCTCAACCGCGCCTGGCCGTGGCTGGCGCGCTTCGGGCCGGGGCTGTTGCGCTACGGTTTGCCGCTGACCCTGGGCCTGGGCGTGTTTCTGGTGGCGCGGGACTGGCAGCGCTTTCTCGCGACGTTTCCGCATCTGTTCAGCCTCGGCGGGGCCCTGGCGTTTGGCGCGGCGTTGTTCTTTGCCAAGTTGTGCCATGAGTTCGGCCACGCCTTCATGGCCAAGCGTGCCGGGTGTCGCGTGCAAAGCATGGGCGTGGCGTTCATGGTGTTGCTGCCGATGTTCTACACCGATGTGAGTGATGCCTGGCGGGTCAATGATCGGCGCGCGCGGTTGCTGATCGGCGCCGGTGGGGTGATGGCCGAATTGTTGCTGGCCTGCGTGGCCTTGCTGGCCTGGTCGCTGCTGCCGGACGGCGCGGCGCGCACGGCGGCGTTCATGCTGGCCAGTGCGACATGGCTGACCACCCTGGCGATCAACCTCAACCCCTTCATGCGCTTCGATGGTTACTTTTTGATCAGTGACCTGTGGGGCGTCGACAACCTGCAAGGCCGCGCCTTCGCCCTTTGCCGTTGGCGCCTGCGCGAGTGGTTGTTCGGCTATGGCGAACCGGCGCCGGAACCCTGGGCGCCGAATATGCAACGGCGCCTGCTGTGGTGGGGCTACCTGGCCTGGTTGTGGCGGGCGGCGCTGTTCCTGGGGATCGCCCTGGCGGTGTATCACCTGTTCTTCAAGCTGCTCGGGATCTTTCTGATGCTGGTGGAACTGGTGTGGTTCATCTGCCTGCCGATCTTCAAGGAGTGGCGCGAATGGTGGAGTCGCCGCAGCCAGGCCCATGCGCCGCGGGTACTGCTCAGCGGCCTGGGCCTGCTGTTGATCGTGCTGGCCCTGGTGGTGCCGTGGCGCAGTGCCGTGGAGTTGCCGAGCATGCTCGAGGCCGGGCGCGCCAGTGCCTTGCACGCGCCGGTGGCGGCGCGGGTGAAACAGTTGCGGGTGGTGGATGGGCAAGTCGTGACCCAGGGCCAGGTGCTGATCGAATTGGAATCGCCGGACCTGGACGCGCGGCAAAGCATCGTGCGCCGCGAAGTGGAGATCCTGCAGTTGCAGATGCGTCGCCAGGCTGGGCGCAGTGAAACCGCGGCCGACGCCGGGATCAACGATCAGCGCTTGTCCCAGGCCCTGGCCGAATATCGCGGGCTCGCCGCCCAGCGTGAACGCCTGTTATTGCGCGCCCCCCATGCCGGCACCGTGCGCGACGTGTTGCCGCAGTTGAGCGTGGGCCGTTGGCTGTCGCCTAAAGACCCGCTGGCGCAAGTGGTCGAAGAGGGTGCGCGCCTGCGCGGTTATCTGGAGGAAGCCGAGCTGTGGCGGGTGGCGCCGGGGGCGACCGGGCGGTTTATCGCCGATGACCCGATGCGCGCTGCCATTCCGGTGGTGTTGACCGATATCGATGCCAATGGCGTGGCCTATCTGGATCAGGAAGCCCTGACCTCTGACCACCACGGGCCGATTGCCGTGCGCCGCGACGAAAACCAGCGCCCGGCGCCGGTGCAGGCGCAGTACGGCGTGCGGCTACGCAGTGCGCAACCGATCGCCACCCCCCATCAACCGTTGCGCGGCGTGGTGGTGTTGCAAGGGCGCAGCGAGTCGGTGCTGGGCGTGGCCTGGCGCCGAGCCGCGGCCTTGGGCGTGCGGGAAAGCGGATTCTGACGGAGCGCATCGGTCGCACGTTGGATCTGGACCGCCAGCCCAGACCTCTGCGGATGTGCACCGTTCAGGGGCAGTAGTGCCTTTGATCCGGCCTCATCACTGCCTGTAGACGCAGGTTTCCCCGCTGCCCGCCGGTTGCGAAACAACGAGCGAATCCGGGGCTTTTGTCCTAGAGTGGCGCTTGTTTGCGCGTGCGCAGGTTTGGCCCAGGAAATGGGCAGTGGCAGGGGAATTGGGGTGCAACGGTCTGTGGTAGAGCAAGACGACAAAGTTGGGGTGATTTCGGCCGCCAATCGCCTCGCGGAGGCCCGCGAAGATGGCGGTTGGTTGCGCCGGTTATGGTGGGTGCCGATTCTGGCGCTGGCGCTTGCCGTGCGTTTTTATGGACTGACCGCCGCAGCGATCTGGGGCGACGAAGGTTCGAGCCTGCTGCTCAGCCAATATGCGGCGGCCGACCTGTGGTTTCACGCCGCCCACGATGTGCATCCGCCGTTGTATTTCTTCTTGCTGCGCGGCTGGATCGAGCTGTTCGGCGATGGCATCTGGTCGATTCGCAGCATGAGTGCGATTCCCGGCGTGGTCGTGGTGGGCCTGGGCATCTGGCTCACGCGGCAGTTGTCGACCTTTCGCGCCGCAGTGCTGGCGGGTGTGCTGTTGGCGCTGTTTCCCAGCGCGGTGCGCTACAGCCAGGAAGTGCGTATGTACTCGCTGCTCGGCGTGTGGCTGCTGGGCGCGACGCTGGCGCTGGTGTATTGGGTGCGCCAACCCGCGCGCACACGCTACCTGCTGGTGTATGGGCTGCTGATGGCGGCCGGTTTCTACACCCATTACTTCACCGCGTTGTGTGTATTGGTGCATTGGGCCTGGCTGGGGCTGTTGAGTGCGTCCCAACCATCCGCTCGGCGCTTGATCACGCGTCCGGCCTGGTGGCTGGCCAACGTCGGGATCGTGCTGGTGTACCTGCCCTGGCTGCCGAACCTGGTGGGCCTGGTGCAGCATGTCGAGCAGCTCAAGGTCGGCGGCGACATCGGCTGGGAAGCGCCGGTCAACCTGTTCTCTGTGCCGTCGATGATCTGGCAGTTTATGTTGCAGGATGAAGGCCTTGGCTTAAGGCCAGTGCTGTTCTGGTCATTCCCGCTGCTGCTGGTGGCCGTGGTCGGTGTCTGCGCCTGGCACGATAAGGGGCGCTACCGGCCGGCCGGGCTGTTGGCGCTGTTTTTCCTGCTGCCGCTGCTGTTGGTGTACGGGGTTTCGTTTATCTCGTCGGTGTTTATCGAGCGTTACCTCACCGTCTATGCCCTGGCTTTGCCGATCCTCCTGGCGCTGGCCATCGACCGTCTGCCCAGGCGCCTTGCATGGCTGGGCGCGGCATTGTTCGTGCTGTGCCTCGGTGTGGAACTGCTGGGGGTGAAGAACAACGCGACCGTGGATGTGGATGACCAATTCAACGTGCCGGTGGAGTTCGTCAATCGCAACTACCAGGAAGGTGACCGCATCGTCCTCAGCGACATGCTGTGGTACCTCAGCTACGTGTATTACGACCGCACCGACGCCCAATTGCAGCTTTACACCCCGCCCAAGCCTGATGGCACACCGACGCGGCCGAACTCCTATGGGTTTGGCACCCTGGTGGATCAGGACGGCGGGCGTATTTACCTCGACCGCTTGTCGGCATTGCCGGCCACTACCCAGCGTGTCTGGCTGATCAGCAGCAACGAAGCGCCGGACGATTTTGCGCCGCTGCCGGACGGATGGCGTCAAATAATGCAGCAGGACGGTGGCGGTGCCAGGGCGCGACTATTCGTGCTATGCCTCGGCCCAGAGTCATCGCAATCAGAGGGGTGTCGCTAATATCCATTCGGAATGAGTGGAATATCAAAACAGTGGCAATTGACCACTAGTGAAGTTTGTAATCATCAGTTACGATTTGGACACAAATGGATTCTTGTCCTACAAAAGCGGTGAATGGATTGCAGTATCACTTTATCTCCGGTTTGCCCCGTTCGGGCTCGACGCTGCTTTCTGCGATCCTCTTGCAGAACCCGCGCTTTCACGCTGGCATGAGTAGCCCCGTGGGCCCCCTGTTCAACGGCGTGTTGGGGCAATGCAGTGCCGGCAGCGAGTTCGGTTCGGTCATCGATGCCAATACCCGGCGCCGCTTGCTGCGCGGGTTGTTCGATGCCTATTACGCCGATCGCGCCCCTGTTCCGGTGGTGTTCGATACCAATCGCCAATGGTGCGCCCGCATGCCGGCGCTGCATGACCTGTTCCCCCAGGCCAAGGTGATTGCCTGCGTGCGCAACGTGGCGTGGATCATGGACAGCCTCGAGCGTGTGTACCGCGCTAACCCGTTCGAAAACACCAAGCTGTTCAACGACGACGTCGAGCGCAACACCGTCTATAGCCGCGTTGAAACCCTCGGCCAGCGCAATCGCCTGGTGGGGTACGCTTGGTCGGCGCTCAAAGAGGCGTACTACGGTGAACATGCCGGCTCGATGCTGGTCGTCGACTACGACTTGCTCTCCCAGGCCCCCGAGCGGGTCATGCGGCTGGTCTACGAATTTATCGGCGAGCCTTGGTTCGAGCACGATTTCGAGCACCTGAGCTACGACGCGCCGGACTTCGATGATGCCCTCGGCGTGAGCGGTTTGCATCGGGTCAAGCCGAAGGTGGAATTGCAGCCTCGGCGCACCATTCTGCCGCCCGATCTGTTCGAGCAGTTCGCGCATATGTCTTTTTGGCGTGATGGCACTTCCAGTGCCGCCAATGTGATCCGTACCAAAGCCGATGCCGCGATCAGTTGATCGCGGTTTTTTTTCATTGTGGGAATCAGTATTCGACCGACGGGTGAGCAGCATGTGGTGGAACAACGTTAAGGCACGGCCAGCAACAACCAATGCCAGCACCCTGGCGACGCCGATGATTATGTCCCTGGAACCGCGCATGCTGTTCGACGGCGCCGTGGCCGCCACTGTGGCCGATGCGGCCCAGGCTGACAGCCACGCCACCGCCACCGCAGATGCCGCAGCCAAGGCGCCGGCGACCACCGAACGCGCCGCCACCGGCAGCGAAAGCCACCCGCAGTCCGACGCGCCCGCCACCCCCGCACCGGTTGCCGTGCCGGGGCAAAGCGTGGTGTTTGTCGATGCCCGCGTGAAGGATTCCGCCGAACTGCTCAAGGGCGTCGCCCCCGGCACCCAAGTGGTGCAATTGGATGCCAGCAGGGACGGCCTGCAGCAGATCGCCGATTACCTGGGCAGCCATCAGGGCGTCAGCTCGGTGCAGATCATCGCCCACGGCAATGCCGGTGACCTGTGGCTGGGCAATACCTATTTGTCCGCCGACAACGTCGCGGCCCGCAGCGAAGTGCTGGCGCAGATCGGCCAGGACATGAACGTGGGCGGCGATATCCTGATCTACGCCTGTAACACCGCCGCCGGCGACAAGGGCATCAACTTTGTCGATTCCCTGGCGCAACTGACCGGGCGCGATATCGCCGCGTCCACCAACCGCACCGGCCTGGGCGGCGACTGGACCCTGGAAGTCGCCACCGGCTCCATCGAAAGCCACAACGTACTCTCGACCGACGCTTTGGCCGCTTACCAGTACGGCCTGGCGACCATTACCGTGACCAGCAATGCCGACAGCGGCGTCGGCTCACTGCGCTCGGCCCTGAGCAGCGCGGTGGCGGGCGACATCATCACCTTCAACGCCAACATGACGGTCAACTTGAATTCGCAACTGGTCATCAGCAAGAACCTGACCGTCGAAGGCGACCTGAACCTCGACGGCGTTGCTGACGTGACTCTCAGCGGGCAGTACAAGACCCAGGTGCTCAAGGTTAACAGCGGTGTCACCGCGACCTTGGACGGCTTGGTTATCACCCAGGGTCTAGCGGCTGGCAACGGCGGCAATGGCAGCGCCAATAGCAGCGGTGCCACCGCAGCCAATTTGTTGGGGGCGGGGATAAGTAACTTCGGTGTCCTGACCCTGAATAATGTCAGCGTGACAGCGAACGCGGCCTCAGGCGGCGGCGGTGGTGGTGGCGCGAGCGTTAGTAATGCCAGCGGTGGCGGTGGTGGTGGCGGCGCGTTGGGCGGCGGCATCGGCGGGACTGGCGGCAACTCCGGGGCCGGCCTGTACGCCGGTATCGCAGGTTCAACCAACCTTGGGGGGGCAGGCGGGGGCGCCTACACCATGGGCGGTCGCGGCGGTTCGAGCGTCGGTGGCGCCGGCTCGACCGGTCTCGGGGGTTATACCAACGGCTCCGCGGGTGGCACAGCGAGCTCTGGCGCCTTGTCGATCGGCGGCGGCGGGGGTGGTTCCGGCTGGGATGGTGCCGGTGGCAAGGGCGGCGGAGCGGCTGGCGGTATCTACAACGCCAGCGGCGCCACCCTGACCATCGTCGGCACCAGCTCGATTACCGGTAACATCGGTGCCGGCGGCGGCGGCGGTGGCGGTTCGGCTACCGGCAGCGACACTGCTCTGAATGGCGGTGACGGTGGCCTGGGTGTCGGTGCCATCTGGAACAAAGGCACGGTATTGATCACGGCGGCCAACTTCGCCGCGCTGGGCGGTTCGGCCAACACCGGTGCCAGTGGTAACGGAGGCTTGGCCACCAACGCCTCGGCGGGCAGCAAACCCACAGCAGTCAACGGTCTGTTCAACGATATCGGCGGAACGGCGAACACCGCTTACAGTCCGGCCCCGACCGCGACCATCGTGGTCACCAACACCGCGCAGCACATCGGCAGCACCTCGCTGGTGACCATTACCTTCAACCAGGCCGTGACCGGCTTTACCAGCGCCGACCTGACGATCAGCAACGGTACCCTGGGCACCCTGAATACCAGTGACAACATCACCTACACCGCGACCTTTACGCCGAGCGCGAGCGTGACCAGCGCCACCAACCATATTGTCCTCGACAATAGCGGCGTCACCGCTACGTCGACGGGGACACCGGGGACCGGTACCACCTCGTCCAACAACTTCACCATCGATACCGTGCGCCCGACCGCGACCGTTACGGTGGTTGCGCCGACGTTGAGCACCACGGTCAACTCGACGGTGAACATTACCTTCAGCGAAGCGGTGAGCGGTTTCAGCCTTACCGACATGTCGGCGTCCAACGGCACCCTGAGCAACCTGACCACCAGCGACAATATCCACTGGACCGCGACCCTGACGCCGACCGGCAGCAACAATAGCAGCAGCGGCAATGTCATTACCCTGGACAACACCCTCTATACCGATACGGCGACCAACGCCGGTACCGGCACAACCACTTCCAATACCTATGCGATCGACACCGTGCGGCCGACCGCGAGCATCGTGGTGTCCGATACCGCACTGAACATCAGCGGTAACACATCGTTGGTGACCATCACCTTCAGCGAGCCGGTCACCGGGCTCACCGCCGGCGCCTTCACCGTCGCCGACGGCATCCTGAGCAACTTGGGCAGCAACGATGGTGGTCTCACGTGGACCGCAACCCTGACTGCGAGCCCCGAGGTTATCCGTACCGGCGATGTCATCACCCTGAACAACACCGCAGTCAGTGATGGCGCGGGCAACGCCGGCAGTGGCACCACCAATTCCAACACCTATGCGGTCGACACCGTGCGGCCGACCGCGACTGTCGTGTTCGCCAACAGCAACCTGGGCATCGGCCAGACCTCGCTGGTGACCATCACCTTCAGCGAAGCCGTGACCGGGTTCACCAACGCCGACCTGATAGTGTCCAATGGCACCCTGAGCGCGGTCAGCAGCAACGACGGTGGTACCACCTGGACCGCCACCTTTACCCCGACAGCGAGTATCGTCAACGCGAGCAACCACATCACCCTGGACAACACCGGGGTCCAGGACATGGCGGGCAACGCCGGCAGCGGCAGCACCACGTCGAACAACGTGGCCATCGACGGCGTGCGTCCCACCGCCACTGTGGTGGTGGCGAACGATTCCCTGATCATTGGCCAGACCTCGCAGGTGACCATTACTTTCTCGGAAACCGTGGTCGGTTTCAGCAACGCTGACCTGACCGTGTCCAGTGGCACCCTGAGTGCGGTGAGCAGCAGCGACGGTGGCGTCACCTGGACGGCAACCTTCACGCCCACAGCGAGCGTCACCAACACCACCAACGTCATCACCCTGGACAATACCGGCTATAGCGACACCAGCGGCAACGCGGGCAGCGGGACCACTGACTCCAACAACTACGCCATCGACACCCTGCGCCCCACCGCAACCATCGTGGTTGCCGACCCGGCGCTTCACGCAGGCGAAACATCGCTGGTGACCATCACCTTCAGCGAAGCCGTGACCGGCTTCACCCTCGCCGACCTGACGGCAAGCCACGGCAGCCTGAGCAGCCTGAGCAGCGCCGACGCCGGCATCACCTGGACCGCGACCTTCACTCCAGGGACAAACACCAACAGCGCGAACAACGTGATCGCCCTGGCCAACACCGGCGTCTCCGACCTGGCCGGCAACGCAGGCGCGGGCACCACCAATTCGGCGAATTACACCATCGATACGGTGTTGCCTTCGGCGACCATCGTGGTGGCCAACCCGGTGCTGAAAATCGGCGATTCCTCCCAAGTGACGATTACGTTCAACGAGGCCGTGACCGGTTTCAGCAATGCCGACCTGACGATCACCAATGGCACCTTGAGCGCGGTCAGCAGCAGTGACGGCGGCATTACCTGGGGCGCGACGTTCACCCCGAGCGCCAACCAAACCGACGCCACCAACCAGATCACCCTGGACAACAGCGGCGTCCAGGCGGCGGTGTCGGGTAATGTCGGCATCGGCACCAGCAATTCCAATAACTACGCCATCGACACCCAGCGTCCGACCGCAACGGTGGTGGTGAGCAACGATCATATGGGGATCGGCAGTTCGTCGCTGGTGACCGTCACTTTCAGCGAAGCTGTGACCGGGTTCAGCCTGGCCGATCTGACCACCGACAACGGCACCCTGAGCAACCTGAGCACCAACGACAACATCACCTATACCGCGACGTTGACGCCGGTGGCAGGCATTACCCAGAGCAACAATCACATTGTCCTGGACAACACTGGCGTGTCCGATATCGCCGGTAATTTGGGGTCCGGTATCACGTCGTCCAACGCCTATATGATCGACAGCCTGCGTCCGACGGCGACCATCGTGATTGCCGACCCTGTATTGAAGGCGGGCGAAACTTCTTTGGTCACGGTCACGTTCTCGGAAGCCGTCAGCGGTTTTGACAACAGCGACCTGAACGTGCCCAACGGTAGCCTCTCGGCACTCACCAGCCAGGATGGCGGGGTCACCTGGATAGGGACGTTCACACCGAGCAGCAACACCCGCGACACCACCAACCTGATCAGCCTGAACAACGCCGGCTACACCGACCTGGCCGGCAACACCGGCAGCGGTATCACCAACTCGGGCAACTTCACCATCGACACAGTGCGGCCGACCGCCACCGTCGTCGTTGCCGACACTGCGCTGAAAATCGGTGATACCTCGCAGGTCACCATTACCTTCTCCGAAGCGGTCAGCGGTTTTACCAACGCCGACCTGACGGTCGCCAACGGCACGCTGAGCGCCGTCAGTAGCAGCGACGGCGGCATGACCTGGACGGCCACCTTCACACCGGCCAGCGCGATCAGCGACACCAGCAACGTGATCACCCTGGATAACAGCGGTGTGCAAAACGCCTCGGGCAACGCGGGCAGCGGCAGCACCGATTCCAACAACTATGTGGTCGAAACCCAGCGTCCGACCGCGACCATTGCCGTGGCCAACGGCACACTGGGCATCGGCCAGACCACCACTGTCACCATTACCTTCAGCGAGGTCGTCAGCGGTCTCAATCTCTCTGACCTGAGTGTGGCCAACGGCGTGCTGTCCAACCTGGCCAGCAACGATGGCGGCAAAACGTGGACGGCGACGCTGACCCCGACGGCGGCGATCACCGATGCGAGCAACGTGATCACGCTGGACGCCAGCCAGGTCAACGATGTCGCCGGTAACGCCGGCAGCGGCATTGCGATCTCGAACAACTATGCGGTCAACACCAGTGCCCTGACCGGCGACCCGCTGTTCCGCGTCACCGATCCGGCACCACCACTCGGCGCGCCGGATATTCCACTGCAACCGATCGTGTTTGGCCGGCCCGTGGGCAACATTGGTTCACCCATCGGCTTCCCGCCATTGTTCGAGCAGCGTGATGTCGGCGCGGGCTTGCCGCCTATCGGCAACATCTTCATTCACAACGGTGCCTTGGCGCCTAGCTTCATTGCCCAGGTGTTCAGCAGCGATGGAGGCGCGAACGGCGGCGCGCAGGGCTTCCTCGGCTTTGGCGGCGGCGATGGCGGGGTGTTTGGTTCAAGCACTTTGTCGGGCTTGTTCAATCGGGAGAGCGGCGGTGGCGACAGTGGCTTCAAGGCGTTCGACAGCAGAGCGATCCAGGGCGGCGGTGATACGGCCCACGGCCTGCGGGGCGTATTCGGCGCCCCGACCCTGGGCCAGCAGTTGCAGCAGATCAAGGACTTGGAACAGCGTCAGGTGATTGATCTGGCGCAGGCATTGCAACAGGTCGGCATCAGCGAAATGCAGGCCTGACACACTTAAATCAAGGCGCAGTAACAGGGGCAGTCCACGGATGAAAACAGTTCATAAGTTGTTCGGCGCCAGCGTGCTGGCGCTGGCGATCAGCGGTTGTGCGGTCACCAGCGAGCCGATTGAACGCAGTGTCAGCGAGCAACGAGCCCGCAGCGACCTGCAAGGCATGTACAAGAATCAGGAGCCATTGAACGGCCCATTGACACTGCACCAGGCCATGGCCCGTGCGGTGAAATACAACCTCGAAGGGCGCTTGAAGATCATGGAGGAGGCCTTGGCCAAGCGCCAACTCGACCTCGCCAGTTTCGACATGCTGCCGCGCATGGCGTTGTCCGCCGGTTACGCCGGGCGTAACAACACCAATGCCTCCAGCAGCCAGAGCGTACGCACCGGCACCCAGTCCCTGGAACCGTCGACGTCCCAGGACCGCGACCGCCGCGTGGCCGACCTGACCATGGTGTGGAACGTCCTCGACTTCGGCGTCAGCTACATCAGCGCCAAACAGCAAGGCGACCAACGGCTGATCGTCCAGGAACGGCGCCGCAAGGTGATCAACACCATCGTTCAGGACGTGCGCTCGGCCTACTGGCGGGCGGTCGCGGCCGAACGCCTGCTGACCCAGATCGACAGCCTGATGGCGCGGGTCGACCAGGCCCAGACCAACAGCCAAAGCATGAGCGAACAGCGTATCGGCGACCCGGTCCAGGCTCTGGGCTACCAGCGCTCGCTGATCGAAGCCACGCGCCAATTGCAGGAACAGCGCCGTGCGCTCTCCCTGGCCAAGACCGAATTGTCGACCCTGATCAACCTGCCCATGGGCACCGACCTCAAGCTGGCCACGCCGGACGACTACGCCGTGCCGCAGCTCAAGGTCAACCTGGCCAGCCTGGAACAGGAAGCCCTGGCTAACCGCCCTGAACTGCGCGAGCAGGACTACCAGACCCGCATCAGCGCCGCCGAAACCCGCAAGGCCATGCTGCGCCTGCTGCCGGGCCTGGAGTTCTCGGCCGGCGGGCATTACGACAGCAACTCCTTCCTGGTGGACAACCGCTGGGCCGACTACGGCGCCAAGGTCACCTGGAACCTGTTCAACGTGCTTTCCGCCCCGGCAGCCATCGACGTCGCCAAGGCCGGCGAAGAAGTCGCCACCGCACGACGCCAGGCCATGTCCATCGCGGTGCTGGCGCAACTCTACGTCGCCAACGCGAACTTCCAGGACGCCGTGCGCCAGTTCAAGACCAACGAACAACTGGCCGACATCGACGGGCAGATCCTCACCCAGTTGCGCAACCGTCACCAAGCGGCGGGCCTGGGCGAACTGGACCTGATCCAGGGCGAACTCAATACCCTGCAAGCCGATCTGCGTCGCGACCTGGCCTACGCCGACCTGCGCAACGCCTATGGCCAGATCTTCGCCAGCGCCGGGCTCGACCCGCTGCCGGAGCAGGTCGATTCCGACCGCGTGCAATCCATCGCCACGGCGCTGGCCGGCCGCGAATCGGCATGGGCCGCCGGCAACATCGCCGTTCCGGCGCCTCATGTTGCGGCCCAGTAATCTGGTGGCACCGACCGCGAGCATCACGCGTGCCCAGCGTGAGGCTCGCAACGGTCATCGCGGCGTGGCGATCCTGCTGACCGGCCTGCCGGCGTCGGGTAAATCGACCCTGGCCCAGGGACTGCAGGCTGCGTTGTTCGAACAAGGCCGACAAAGCATCGTGCTCGACGGCGATGCTTTGCGCGGCGGGTTGAACAAAGACCTGGGGTTTGCCGACAGCGACCGCCTGGAAAACATCCGCCGCGCCGCCGAACTGGCGGCGTTGCTGGTGGATAACGGGCAAATCGTGATCCTGGCGTTGATCGCCCCGTTGGTCGAATTGCGCGCGGTGCTCGCCGAACGCCTGGGCGCGGATTATCGGGAAGTGTGGTGCAACGCCGCACTCGACATCTGCGAACGCCGCGACCCCAAAGGCCACTACGCCCGCGCCCGACGCGGCGAATTGCCGGGGTTCACCGGTATCGGCTCACCCTACGAACCGCCGCCGCAAGCCGCGCTGGTCCTGGAGACCGGCCAGCTGTCCGCGCAGCAATGCGTCGCACAGCTGCAGGCCTGGTTGCAAACCCTCTAGGGCGCGCTCGCGCCTGCCGTGGGTGAGGGCTAGACTCGAGTAATTCCCCTCTATCCGGAGCTCATCATGCAATCGTCCGAACACAGCTTGCCCTCGCTGTTCAAACAACTCGGCCTGGCCGATGACCCTGCCAGCATCGAGCAGTTCATCACCGCGCATTCACCGCTCAAGCCGGATCTGCAACTGGCCGATGCGTTTTTCTGGACGGATAGCCAGCGGCAGTTCTTGCGTGAGGAGATCCTGGAGGATGCGGATTGGGCGGAAGTGGTGGATGAGTTGAACCTGATGTTGCGGCGGGGTCGAGAGGTGTAAAAAAACCTTGATGAAATGTCGCAATTATTAGCTTGTGATCGAGGCCGTGAACCCGCGTTTCGACGCGCACGGCAGCGATTTGTCGAGACGGGTGATGGAGGGCAAAGTGAGGAACCCGTGATTGACGGGCGCTTTCCCAGCATGAAAATCCAACACCCGCGCTCACACCCGCGTCACTGACCTGCCTCTCCATCCATCCGCCAAATTGTTTCAAAACTTGACGGACGCCGCATCATTGCTCATATTGATAGTTAGCAAACTAACTTTGTGCGAACGATCCAGTGCCCAAGACCCTCGAACAACTCCAGATGAACCTCAGCAGCAGCATGGTGGCGGGCGCCCGTAATTGGCGCAAAATCTGCCAGAGCACGCTGGTGAGCTACGGTATTTCCGAAGCCTGCGCCGTGCCGTTGCTGATGATCGGCCGCTTGGGCGACGGTGTGCATCAGGTCAAGGTGGCCCAGGCTTCCGGGATGGAAAGCCCGTCGCTGGTGCGCCTGCTCGACCGGCTGTGTCATGACGGCTATGTGTGTCGCACCGAAGACGCCTGCGATCGCCGCGCCAAGGCCTTGAGCCTCACCGAGCGCGGCCGCGAGCTGGTGCAGGCGGTGGAGGCGCAATTGGTGCGCCTGCGCCGTGACGTGCTGGCCGATATCGCACCGGCGGACTTGGAGGCTGCGCTGCGCGTGCTGCGCGCCTTTGAAACTGCCTATCAACATCCAACGGTCGTCGCCCCTTGAACGGATTTTTTACCGGCATGCCGCCGGCGAAGGACTGGTTCTACGGCGTACGCACGTTTGCCGCTTCGATGATTGCGCTGTACATCGCCATGCTCATGCAAATGCCGCGTCCGTATTGGGCGATGGCCACGGTGTATATCGTCTCCAGCCCGTTTGTCGGCCCCACCAGTTCCAAAGCCTTGTACCGCGCCATCGGCACCTTTATGGGCGCGGCGGCGGCGGTGATCTTCGTGCCGATGTTCGTGCAGTCGCCGTACCTGCTGGTGGTGGTGATCGCCTTGTGGACGGGTACTTTGCTGTTCTTGTCCATGCACCTGCGCACCGCGAATAACTATGCGCTGATGCTGGCCGGCTACACCTTGCCGCTGATCGCCCTGCCGGTGGTGGATAACCCCCTGACGGTCTGGGATGTGGCCGAGGCGCGGACCGAAGAAATCTTCCTTGGCATCGCGGTCGCGGCAGTGGTGGGCGCGATGTTCTGGCCACGGCGCCTGATGCCGGTGTTCGACGGCGCGGTAGCCAAGTGGTTTACCGATGCCCAGGTCTACAGCCAACGGTTTCTCAGCCGCACCGTGCAGCCGGGCGAAGCCAGTGCCCTGCGCGGTGGCATGGTGGTCACCTTCAACACCCTGGAATTGATGATCGGCCAACTGCCCCACGAAGGCGCGCGGTCGCAGACGGTGCGCAACACCAAGGAATTGCGCGGGCGCATGATTCACCTGCTGCCGGTGGTGGACGCCCTGGACGACGCGCTGTACGCCATCGAGCACCGTGCGCCGCAGTTTCTCGATCAGTTGAAGCCGCTGCTCGAGGCGGCCAACGAATGGCTGCAAAGCACCACCCAAAGCGCACCGCTGGAACGCTGGCGCGCCCTACGCGATCGACTCGACGCCCTGCAACCCGAGGGCGAAGCGCTGGACGACCGCCACACGCTGCTGTTTTCCAACGCCCTGTATCGCCTGGGCGAGTGGATCGATCTGTGGCAAGACTGCCGCAGCCTGCAAGTCGCCATCCAGTGCGAAAGCCAGGACACCTGGCGCGCCGTCTACCGCCACTGGCGCCTGGGCCGGCTCACGCCATTCCTCGACCGTGGGCTGATGTTCTACTCGGCGTTTTCCACGGTCACTGCCATCATCGTCGCCTCGGTGCTATGGATTCTGCTGGGCTGGACCGACGGCGGCAGCGCCGTGATCCTGGCCGCTGTCGCGTGCAGCTTCTTCGCCTCGATGGACGACCCGGCCCCGCAGATCTACCGGTTCTTTTTCTGGACCGCCATGTCGGTGCTGTTCGCCAGCCTGTATCTGTTCCTGGTACTGCCCAACCTGCACGACTTTCCCATGCTGGTGCTGGGGTTCGCCGTGCCGTTTATCTGCATTGGCACGCTGACGGTGCAGCCGCGGTTCTACCTGGGCATGTTGCTGACGCTGGTGAACACCTCGTCGTTCATCAGCATCCAGGGTGCCTATGACGCCGACTTCCTCAACTTCACCAACGTCAACCTGGCCGGGCCGGTGGGCCTGCTGTTCGCCTTTGTGTGGACGCTGATCGCGCGGCCCTTCGGTGCCGAACTGGCCGCCAAGCGCATGACCCGGTTCAGCTGGCACGACATCGTCAGCCTGACCGAACCGGCGACCCTGGCCGAACACCGTCACCTGGCCGCGCAGATGCTCGACCGCCTGATGCAACACCTGCCGCGCCTGGCCATCATCGGCCAGGACAGCGGTGTCGCCCTGCGCGATCTGAGTGTGGCGCTGAACCTGCTCGACCTGCTGGCCTACTCGCCGCGCATCCACGGCGTGCCACGGGTGCTGCTCGAGCAGGCGGTCGAAGGCGTGGGCGGTTACTACAAGGCTTGTCTCAAGGCGGGTGAACGCTTGCCTGCGCCGGGTGGTCTGCTGATGACCCTCGACCGCACGCGCCGCGCCCTCAGCGACCAGGGCCTGCGAGACGACACCCGCCTGCACCTGTTGCATGCGCTGGCTGGCCTGCGCCTGGCGTTGTTGCCCGGCGTGGAATTCATTGGCGGCACCGACGTGGAGGCGCCGCTGCCTGATGGAGCGCCTTTATGATCGGTGATCTGGATATCAGCGGGGTCTTCCTGCCCACGCTGCTGGTGCTGATGGGCATCGCGTACGTGTTGTTTCTGGTGGTGCACGGGTTGTTGAACCGCGTCCACTTTTATCGCCTGGTCTGGCACCGGGCATTGTTCAATGTGGGGCTCTACGCGCTGTTGCTGGGCGCGGTGGACTCACTCAGTCGATACCTGATGACATGAAAAAACCCTTTTTGACCATCGGCCGTGTAGTCCTCACATTGTTGATCGTGACGTTCGCGGTCGTCGTTGTGTGGCGCATGGTCATGTACTACATGTTTGCGCCCTGGACCCGTGACGGCCATATTCGCGCCGATATCGTGCAGATCGCCCCGGACGTGTCCGGGTTGATCCAGCGCGTCGACGTGCGCGACAACCAGTTGGTGAGCAAAGGCCAGGTGCTGTTCGCCGTCGACCAGGACCGCTTCAAGCTGGCCCTGCGCCAGGCCCAGGCCGCCGTGGCCGACCGCCAGGAAACCCTGGCCCAGGCCCAGCGCGAGTACAAGCGTAACCGTGGCCTGGGCAACCTGGTGCCGATCGAGCAACTGGAAGAAAGCCAGTCCCGCGTCGCCCGCGCCCAATCGGCCCTGGCCGAAGCGCAAGTGACGGTGGACTCGGCCCAACTCAACCTCGACCGCTCGGTGATCCGCAGCCCCGTGGACGGCTACGTCAACGACCGTGCGCCGCGCACCCAGGAGTTCGTCACTGCCGGGCACCCGGTGCTGTCGGTGGTGGACAGCAACTCCTTCCATATCGACGGTTATTTCGAAGAGACCAAGCTCGACGGCATCCACGTCGGCATGGGCGTCGATATCCGCGTGATCGGCGACGGCGCACGCCTGCACGGCCATGTGCAGAGCATCGTCGCCGGTATCGAAGACCGTGACCGCAGCAGCGGCGCCAACCTGTTGCCCAACGTCAACCCGGCGTTCAGCTGGGTGCGCCTGGCCCAGCGGATTCCGGTGCGCATTGCGTTCGACGACGTGCCGGCAGACTTTCGCATGATCGCCGGGCGCACGGCGACGGTGTCGATCATCGGCGACAAGCCCCAGGACGGAGCCCAGCCATGAAGCAGCTTTTGGCCACCGCCGCGTTGGGTTTGCTGTTGTCGGCCTGCCAGGTAGTGGGCCCGGATTACCAATTGCCGGACAAGGCCGCGGTCAACCGTGGTGACCTGCAAGGGCAACTGGCGGGCGAGGGCAACAACGTGGTGTCGGCGCCGGTGCCGGCGGACTGGTGGAAGCTGTACCAGGACCCGCGCCTGGATGAACTGGTGCGCCAGGCCATGGCCTCCAACACTGACCTGCGCGTGGCGGCGGCCAACCTGCAGCGCTCGCGCTATCAGGTGCAGCAAGCCGAATCCGCCGGCGGCTGGAGCGCTGGCGCCAAGGCCGAGGTCCAGCGCCTGCAGGAATCGGGCGAAGCGTTTTTGCTGGCGGATAAAGTCCCGGTGGCAAATATCGGCAGCGTCGGGATCAGCACCTCTTATCAGTTCGATCTGTTCGGTACCCTGCAACGCGGCATCGAAAGCGCCCAGGCCAGCGCCGATGCCGCCCAAGCCGCCGCCGACATCGCCCGCATCACCCTGGTGGCCGATGTGGTGCGGTCCTATACCCAGGTGTGCGCGGCCAACGAAGAGCTGGCGATTGCCAACGAATCCCTGGACCTGCAAGCCCAGAGCACCAAGCTCACCCAGCGCCTGCGTGACGCCGGGCGCGGTGATGAAACCCAGGTGACTCGCTCGCAGACCCAATACAAATCCTTGCGCGCCGACATGCCGCGCTACGAAGCCGCGCGCCAGGCCGGGTTGTTCCGCCTGTCGATGCTGCTGGCCAAACCGGTGGACCAGTTGCCGGCGGGCACCGGGACGTGCGCCGAGCTGCCGCACATCGCCCAGTTGCTGCCGGTGGGCGACGGCGCCGCGCTGCTCAAGCGTCGCCCCGATGTGCGCCAGGCCGAACGCCAATTGGCGGCCGCCACCGCACGTATCGGCGTGGCGACCGGTGCGCTGTACCCGGACATCAGCATCGGCGCCTCCGTCAGCACCGTCGGTATTCTGGAAAACCTCGGTCAGCCGGCCACCAACCGCTGGGGCTTCGGCCCGCTGATCAGCTGGTCGGTGCCGACCAACGGCGCGCGGGCGCGTATCCATGAGGCCGAAGCCGCGACCCAGGGCGCCCTGGCGCATTTCGACGGCGTGGTGCTCAACGCCATCCGCGAAACCCAGACGGGCCTGGCCCAATACACCGCACAGTTGCAACGCCGCGACGCCCTGGCCGAAGCCGACGACTCTGCCCGTGAAGCCGCCGACCAGACCCACCGTTTCTTCCAGGCCGGCCGCGCGTCGTTCCTGGCCGACCTGCAAGCCACCCGCACCTACACCGACGTGCGCGCGCAGCTGGCGGCGGCCAACACCCAGGTCGCCATGAGCCAGATCGATCTGTTCCTGGCCCTGGGCGGCGGCTGGGAAAGCGGACGAACGCAAGCCTCGCAGGCCGGCAAACCCTGAGCGACTAGCTATGCTTTGACAGGCGAGTCGCGGGGCTTTTTGACCGGCCGGCGGCTCGCTTGACACTGCTCGCGTTTGCTCATGGGGATTCCAATAATGAAAAACCCTTATGCTCCCGCTTTCTGGTGCGTGTTCTTCGCACTGGTGCTGTTATCGGCGACTTACTTCTACGGCGTCATGCTCGCCCATCAAATCGACAAGGCCATGGTGTTCCTCGACAGTGCGTGCCTGGTGATCGGCACCTTGTCGATTGGCGTGGTCGCCTGGGCCTCCTACCAAAATCTGCGGGTGAAGAAAAAGCTCCTTGAGCAAGGCAAGACCCGCGTGGCGATCTGGGACACCAAGGTCGCCCTGCGCCGGGTCGAGACGGTCTTCGACCGCTATTTCTGGGGCAGCTATTGGCAGCCGGGGCGTACCTTCCAGGAAGTCATGGGCGACCTCACCGGCACGCCCCTGGAAAAAAGCCTCGAAGTCCTGAAAAAACAATGCGTGGTGCTGGATCGACAGGTCGCCGAAGGTAGGCATTGGCTGAATAACGCGCGGGAATTGTCCGACGTCGCCACCCAGATGGCCCGTGAGCGCTACCAACTGGACTTCTGCGATCCCAAGGCCGACACCCCCGGCAATGCCGTGATCCACCGTGAATTCGAGGTGCTGGTGTACACCTGGACCGCGCGCCTGAAGAGTTTCGACCACCAACTCGACGAAATCGAATTGGAATATTCGTGAACCAACGGTCGACCTGAACCCTCTGAAAAGCTGGGCCGTTCGCGGCCGCCAGTGCTAATCTTCCCCCCGTTTTCAGCCCTCCTCCCGGGGGTCAAGGAAGACAGCCCACTTCTCACAGGATTTGATCAGGTCACTTCATGAATAAGCCAGCAGTCGTTCTCTTGGGTTTCGTTGTCGCCGTTGGCGTCGTCAGTGCAGGCGGTGCCTGGTACACCGGTAAGCAACTTGAGCCGGTGCTGCAAACGGCGATCCAGGATGCCAACAAGGAACTGCAGCGCTCCATGGCCGGCGTCGACGGCAGCGTTGTCCTGGAGCTGGCGTCCCTGGAGCGTGGCTTGTTCAGCAGCACCGCGCATTATCGCGTCAAGGCGCAGGGCTCGTTCTTTGGTGAGCAGAACCCCAACCCCGAACTTCTGTTCGTCGACCATATCGAACACGGCCCGCTGCCGTTCTCGCGCCTGGTGTCGTTCAAATGGCTGCCGGTCATGGCCACCAGTCACTACGCACTGGAAAAGAACGCCACCAGCGAAAAATGGTTCGCCGCCGCCAAGGACGTCTCGCCCCTCAAAGGCGTCGTCAATATCGGCTACAACCGCTCGGTCAACGGCAATCTCGAACTGCTGCCCCTGGAGTTCAAGGACGACACGTCCTCGGTGAGCTTCTCCGGCGCCAACCTGGACATCGACAGCACCGCCGAGGGCAAGAAGGTCAAGGCCGATGGCTACATGAACAGCCTCAAGGTCGCGGTGGTCGACGCCAATGGCGCGCCCTTCGACGTTGAATTCGCCGGCCTGACCGTGGCCAGCAATGTCGAGAAATCCACTTTCGGTTTCTACACCGGCCAGAACACGATCGAGCTGACCGACACCAAGCTGACCTTCGGCCCGCAGAAAGCCGTGCTCACCCTCAAGGGCTTCGAGCAGAAAGACAGCAGCGACATCAAAGACAACAACATGGACGGCCGCGTCGACTACAAGATCGACGAGATCGGCTACCAGGGCAAACCGGTTGGTTCCGCCGCCATGGCCCTGAGTTTGAAGAACATCGACGTACCGTCGGGCCTGCTGCTGACCAAGCTGTACCAAGACAAGATGCAGCCGGTGCAAGCCGCTGCCGCCGCCGGCGAACCGGTGCCGGAGCTGCAATTGACCGACGCCGAGCAGGCCCTGGTCGAAGCCAACGTCAACCAGTTGCTGGCGGCCAAGCCCCACCTGGCGCTGGAAAACCTGTCCCTGAAAACCACCCACGGCGAAAGCAGATTCAGCCTCGCGCTGGACCTGGCCAAGCCCGCGTCCATGGAACTGCCGCCGGTTGAGCTGGGCAAGCAGGTGATCGCGCTGTTGGACGCCAACCTGACCCTGTCCAAGCCGATGATCGCCGACGTTGCCGCCCTGCAAGCGCAGGTGAGTGGCGTGACCGACCCTCAAGCCATCGAGCAGCAATCCCAGATGGCCAGCGATATGGTCAGCGGCATGGCCGTTGGCACACAGCTGGCGACCCTGGTGGGCAGCGACGTGGTGTCCAAGTTGCACTACGCCAACAACGAAGTGATCTTCAACGGCCAGAAGATGACCGTCGAGCAGTTCATTGGTTTTGTGATCGCGAAAGTCGGTGCGGTGAGCGGCGCGCAGTAAAAGAGTCAACACCGAAAGCAATCATGGGGGAGCAGGCCAGTCCACTCCCCCATTTGTATTTCAGAATGGCGGGGCAAATCTGAACAAATGTTCCGGTTTGTGCATTTCGATTCAGACGTCGGAGATAGTGACCCCAGGAAAGCCCGGCCGGGTCATCAGACGTCGGCACCCTGAGGCAAATTGCTCAGGACCACCTATCGTTAAAGCTTTCCGTGTGTAAGGAAGCTCACGATATGTTGCGAAACCTCCCCCTCAGTGCTTCAGGCCGGTTGCGACTGCTCATCGGGATCGCCTTGTGCAGCCAACTGCTGGTGCCCGCTTTCGCCAAGGCCGATCCGGCCTACGACGCCCTGATCATCCAGGCGCGCAACGGCAACTTCACCCCTGCGCTCACGCAACTTCGTCAGCTCTCCAGCGAACGCCAGACCCCAGGCCAGGTCAGCGATCACCTGGTCATCGCCGGGTGGGCCGGCCAGGACGCCGAAGTGCTGCAGGTGTACGAGGCCCAGGGTAAACATCGCAACCTGAGCACCCAGGCGCTGGCCACCGTCGCGCGCACCTATCGCAACCAGAAGCAATGGGCCCAGGCCGAGGCGGTCTATCGCCAGGCGCTGTTGCGCGAGCCAAATAATGTCGACCTGCAATTGGGCCTGGCCCTCACCCAGGCCGATGGCGGCCAGGCCAGCGAAGCCGTGCAACGCACCCGCGCGCTGGTGGCGGCCAAGCCTGATGACCCCAACCGGCGCATGGCCCTGGGCTACGCGCTGACCCGTGCAGGCTTGAACTACGACGCGCTGCATGAATTCGACCAAGCATTCATCCGCGCCGGCGACAAACCCGACGTCGCCCGCGAATACATCGTCGCCCTGCAAAAAGCCCGTCTGCCGGAGCCGGCGTTGCGCCTGTCGGCCCTGCGTCCCGGCCTGTTGGACGCGGTCACCCAGCGCCGGCTGGAAGGCGACCTCGCCGCCGAGCGCGTGCGCATGGCCGAGTTCGCCACGCGCACTGAACAGGAACGCTATGTCATCGCCGACCGCGCGCTGCAGGATTACGACCGACTGCTCGCCCGCTGGCCCCCGGAGCCCGGCGCCCACGACGACGTAGTGACTTGGCGTATCGACCGCCTGGGCGCCCTCAAGGCGCGGGCGCGCATGGCGGATGTGATCCGCGAGTACGAAACCCTGAAAGGCGAAGGCGTGCAATTGCCGACCTACGCCGTGCGCTGGGTGGCCGCCGCCTACCTCGACCAGCGCGAGCCGGAAAAGGCCGAGCCGCTGTATCGCCAGGCGCTGAGCGCAGCGGATGCCGACCCGGCTGATCGTGTCGAAGACAGCACCGCGCTGTTCTATGCCTTGCTCGAAAGCGACAAGGTGATGGAGGCCCGAGAGGTCGCCAGCAACCTGGCCAACCAGGAAAAACCGCGCGTCGAACTCAAGGGCCTGCCGATCGGCAACCCCAGCGACAGTTGGATGGACGCGCAGCAACTCGCGGCCCAGGCTGGCACCTACGGCGGCGACCTGCCGGGCAGCGAAGCCGGGCTTGAAGCCCTGGTGGCCAAGGCGCCGGGCAATGTCGGCCTGCGCGTGGCCCAGGCCGACATGTACCGCGCCCGTGAGTGGCCGCGTCGCGCCGAAGGCACCCTCAAGGAAACCGAAACCCAGGCCCCGCGCGATATCGGCCTGGAAGTGAGCCAGGCCTACACCGCCATGGACCTGCAGGAATGGCGGCAAATGGATGCGCTGACCGATGACGTCCTGGCGCGTAACCCCGATAACCGCCAGGTGCAGCGCCTCAGCCGCCTGCGCGATGTGCACGACATGGCCGAGCTGCGCGTCGAGGCCTACACCGGCAAAAGCTATGGCGGTGGTAATAACCAGGATGCCGGTGCGGTGAGCGGCAGCCGCGACTGGGGCATCGAAAGCGTGCTCTACAGCCCGCCCATCGACGAAGACTGGCGCGTATTCGCCGGCGCCGGATACGCCACCGCCGACTTCACCGAAGGCACCGGCCAGCACCGTTTCCAGCGCGTGGGCGTGGAGCGGCGTACCCGTGACATGACCCTGGAAGCCGAGGTGTCCAACCATTCCTACGGCTTCGGCAGCAAGCAGGGCGCGGCGGTGTCGATGACCCGCGACATCAATGACAACTGGCAATACGGCGCCAGCCTCGGCTACCTGCTGGCCACCACGCCGCTGCGGGCCTTGAACGCCGACATCACCGCCAACGGCGGCAGCGGCTTTATCCGCTGGCGCGCCAATGAAAGCCGCGAATGGAAACTGTCCCTGAGCCCGTCCCATTTCAGCGACGGCAACGACCGGGTCGAAGCCTTGCTCACCGGCCGCGAGGGCCTCTACAGCTCGTCCCATGTGCAAGTGGACCTGGGCCTGGAAGTCGGCGCCAGCCACAACAGCAAGGCAGACACGGTGTACTTCAACCCCAGGTCCGACTTCAGCGTATTGCCCATCGTCAACGTCAACCACGTGCTCTATCACCGCTACGAGACCCAGTGGAGTCAGCAGTTCCAAGTCGGTGCGGGAACCTACAGCCAGCGGGATTATTCCACCGGTGGCGTCGGCCTGATCGGTTATGGCCAACGCTTGCGCTGGAACGATGTCCTGGACGTGGGGGCCAACCTCAGCCTGATCAGCCGACCTTATGACGGTGCTCGCGAACGCGATCTGCGCCTGCTCGTCGACCTCACTTACCGTTTCTAGAAGAGCCTGACCATGACCGTCCTCAGCCGTTGCTTGTTGGTCCTGGGTGTATTGCTGGCCAGCGCCTGCGCCCAGCAACCCGCGCCCTTCACTCCACCCGCCGAGCGGCCGACCCCGGCCAACGAAGCGCCGTGGCCGAAAAACCACTTCCTGGGCATTGCCTACCACGACGTCGAGGACCGCGACCCCGATCAGGCGGTGGTGGCGGTGCGTACCGAACGGTTGATCGAGCAGTTGGCCTGGCTGCGCGAAAACGGCTATCAGCCGGTGACTGTCGACCAGATTCTCGCAGCGCGCCGGGGTGGCCCGGTGTTGCCGCCCAAAGCCATCCTGCTCAGCTTCGATGACGGCTATTCGAGCTTCTACACCCGCGTGATGCCGATCCTGCGCGCCTATCGCTGGCCGGCCTTGCTCGCGCCGGTCGGCACCTGGATCGACACGCCGTCGAACCAACCGGTGGACTTTGCCGGCTCACCACGGCCGCGTGGCGAGTTCCTCACCTGGCAGCAGATTCGTGAAGTGTCCCAGTCCGGCCTGGTGGAAATCGCCGCCCACACCGATGCCAGTCACAAAGGCATTCTGGCCAACCCCCAGGGCAACCTGGAGCCGGCGGCGACCTCCCTGCGCTTTGATCCGGCCACCGGCCGCTATGAAACCCAAGCGCAGTTCCAGGCGCGGATGCGTGCGGATGTGGTGGCGATCTCCGACAAGATCCGCACCGTCACCGGCAAGGCGCCACGGGTGTGGGTGTGGCCCTATGGCGTGGCCAAAGGCACCTCGCTGGCGATCGTCGGCGAGCATGGCTATGAGATGGCCCTGACCCTGGATGACGGCCTCGACAGCTCGACCGCCCTGATGAACAGCCCACGCTTCCTGGTGGCCTCCGATCCGGACGGCGAGCATTTCGCCAACAGCATCGTCGCGGTGCAAACCCAGGCGCCGCTGCGCGTGCTGCATGTGGACCTGGACAACGTCTACGACCCGGACGCGGCGCAGCAGGCGCGCAACCTCGACCAACTGGTGCAGCGCGTCATGGACATGGGCGCGGGCACCGTGTTCCTGCAAGCTTTCGCCGACCCCAAGGGCGACGGCCTGGTGCATGAGCTGTACTTCCCCAACCGCCACCTGCCGGTGCGCGCCGACCTGTTCAACCGCGTCGCCTGGCAACTGCGCACCCGTGCCCATGCCAGCGTGTATGCGTGGATGCCGGTGCTGAGTTTCGCCCTCGACCCCAAGCTGCCGCGCGTGACCCGCTGGGATCCGCAAACCGGCCAGGTCGGCCTCGACCCGGATCAATACCAGCGCCTGTCGCCGTTCGACCCGCAGGTGCGCAAGATCATCGGCGAGCTCTATGAGGACCTGGCGCGCAACAGTGTCATCGACGGTGTGCTGTACCACGACGATGCGTTGCTGTCGGACTTCGAAGACGCCAGCCCCGCCGCGCTCAAGGCCTACGCTGCCCACGGCCTGCCCACCAGCATCGCGGCCTTGCGCGCCGACCCGGCGGTGATGCAGCGCTGGACGCGATTCAAGAGCCGCTACCTGATCGACTTCACCCAGGAGCTGACCGCCAAGGTGCGCGCCATCGGTGGGCCGCAGGTGCAGACCGCGCGGAATATCTTCGCCGAACCGATGCTCAACCCGGCCAGCGAGGCGTGGTTCGCGCAGAACCTCGACGATTTCCTCCAGACCTACGACTGGACCGCGCCCATGGCCATGCCGCTGATGGAAGGGCAGGAACTGAAGACGTCCAATGCTTGGTTGGAAAAACTGGTCGCCACGGTCAAGGCACGCCCTGGGGCATTGCAGCGGACGGTCTTTGAGCTGCAAGCCAAAGACTGGCGCACCAAGGCCGCGCCCGATATCGATGGTGTGCAGATGGCGCAATGGATGGGTGTGCTCAAACGCCAGGGGGTCACGAGTTTTGGTTATTACCCGGACAACTTCCTGGAGAACTCGCCGGACCTGAACACCGTGCGTCCGGCCCTTTCCAACCAATGGAACCCTTGACCATGTTCGACAGAATCCTGGCGTTATTCGTATTGGCACTGGTATTGGGCGTGCCCCTGGGCCTGATCTTCCTGGTCACCGGGCAGTTCCTGATGGACTTCGTGTTTTTCTACCCGCTGTTCATGTCGGCGCTGTGGATCGCCGGCGGCCTGTACTTCTGGCTGCACTGGGAGCGCCACTGGCCGTGGGAAGACGACACCCCGGCGCCGCCTCTGGCCGGCAACCCGCTGATCTCGATCATCATCCCTTGCTACAACGAAGGGGAAAACGTCGCCGACACCCTGGAAGCCGCGCTGGGCCAGGTGTACCCGAATATCGAAGTGATCGCCGTCAACGACGGTTCCACGGACAACACCGCGCAGGTGCTCGATGCCCTGGCCTTGCAGCACCCACGCCTGCGGGTGTTGCACCTGGCGCAGAACCAGGGTAAGGCCGTGGCCTTGCGCATGGGCGCGGTGGCGTCGCGCAGCGAATACCTGGTGTGCATCGACGGCGACGCATTGCTCGACAAAAACGCGGCGGCCTACCTGGTCGCGCCGATGCTCGACAACCCGCGCCTGGGCGCCGTGACCGGCAACCCGCGCATCCGCACGCGCTCGACTTTGATCGGCCGCGTGCAGGTGGGCGAGTTCTCCTCGATCATCGGTTTGATCAAGCGCACCCAACGGGTAGTCGGTCGGATCTTCACGGTGTCCGGTGTGGTGGTGGCGTTCCGTAAAAAGGCGCTGGACCGCGTCGACTACTGGAGCACCGACATGATCACCGAGGACATCGATGTCAGCTGGAAGCTGCAGCTCGATCACTGGAGCATCTTCTACGAGCCCCGCGCACTGTGCTGGATCCTCATGCCGGAAACCGTCGGCGGCCTGTGGCGCCAGCGTCTGCGCTGGGCCCAGGGCGGTGCCGAGGTGCTGTTCAAGAACATCCGTGGCATCTGGCAGTGGCGTCATCGCTACCTGTGGCCGCTGCTGTTCGAATACTGCTTGTCCACCGGCTGGGCGTTCACCTTCATGCTTTCGGTGATCTTCTGGAGCGTGGGCAAGTTCATCCCGTTGCCCCAGGCGATTACCGTCGAGTCGCTGATGCCGCCGGCGTTCACCGGGCTGGTGCTGGCGATGGTGTGCCTGCTGCAGTTCGCGGTGAGCATCCTGATCGACCGGCGCTACGAAAAAGACCTGTGGAAAACCCTGTTTTGGACCGTGTGGTACCCGATGGTGTTCTGGCTGGTGAGCCTGTTCACCACCTTGGTCAGCTTCCCCAGGGTGCTGTTCAAGCAGCACCAGAAGCGCGCGCGCTGGGTCAGCCCGGATCGCGGCATCAAACCTGTTGAAAAGGAGGTGTGAGCATGAAACTGGTCAGAACCCGCCAACGCACCGCGATGTGGCTCATCGATGTGCTGTTGACCCTGGTCGCCTGGGCCGGGTTGATCTGGCTGCTGGCGCGGGGGATCGGCTCGATGCTCGACACCCACGGCGGCCCGCGCTTCGACGCGCCGATTTTTGCCGCGATCAATACCTTGCAGGTCTACCTGTGGATTGCTGTGTTCAACGCCGTGATCCTGATCAGTTGGGCCCGCTACCAGCAACGTCGAGGCCGCCAGTTCGCCCGGCGTCGCGCCGAAGCCAAGGCCCTGAGCGACAAGAACCTCAGCGAGAGCTTCAGCCTGGCCGAAGGCGAGCTGGAGCAACTGCGCCGGCCGGGGGTGCTGGTGATCCACAACGACGAAGAAGGGCACGTCTCGGAAGTGAAAGCCCATGTCTCCCGCGATGTGGAAAAACCGGGGCTGACCCTGGTGCCGGGCCAGGATCGAAACAAGGACGCCAGCTAGCGCAGGCGCAATTCCTCAAGCCGGCACCAACCCCCTGCGGGCTTGCGCGTTACAGCAACTTGCGCTGCACCGCCTCGTCCAGCGTGCTGCGCGTCAGCGCTTCCACAACATCCCGCGTATCGGCCTGGAACGGGAGACCCACGATCAGCACCAGGTGCATCCAGGTCCGCACCGATTCGCTCTTTTTGACCCGGCCCAGTTCTTTGCCGTCCTTGTCCTTGAACACCGTTTCCAGGGTGAAGGTGTTCTTCGCCGTCGACGGGATGATGAAGAACGTGAAGCCGGTGATGAACGCCGACACCGGGCTGTACTCTTCGTTGTTGTGCAGTGTGGCGTCCACGTAGAGATCCGAGTCGACCTTGTCGGTGCTCACCCGCGAAAAACGGTTGGAGGCGCGGTACGAATCGGCTACGGCCTTTTCCCACAGCACCACCGGGGCACCGACCGCGGCGTTGCCTGGGCCGCCGTTGACGTGGTTTTGCGCCGTGGTGCGCACGTACGCCGTTGGCTTCTGCGCTGGCGCGTTGGCAGTCGGCGGCCAGGGTTGTACCACCGGCAATTCGTGTTGCGAGTAGGACACGCAGCCAGTCAGCAAGACCGCCATGAGCACCAGGCTGTGTTTGATCAATCCCTTCATGTGTTGCTCCTTGAAATTACGGCTTGGCCAGTTTGGCGGTCGCGGTGTCGAGCAGTTGCGCGACCAGTTTGGTCAACTGTTGGCCGCCCATGGACGGTGCCCAATATTGGCCGCTGTAGAGGCCGACGTTGTGCTCGAACGTGATCGTGTCCTTGGCCGTGGCCAGTTCCTTGCCGTTGCGGTCGACGATCACCAGGTCGCCGGCCACGTCGAAGCTGTCCACGTAGATAGGGCCGTTGACCCAGATCCAGATCGTCAGCGTCAACAGCGCGCCGGGCACGTACGCCGGGTGCGGCGCGCGATGGCCCTTGAGGGAGGTCATGTTGAACTTGAGCACCACGTCGTTCTCTTCCAGGCGCACGGGGTACTCGGTGACCTGCTTGAAGTAACCCGCCGTGCGCACGTACTGGTTGAGCTGGGCGGTCAGGGAGCGGCTGATGGCGGTCTTGTTCGCATCGTTGACGTCGGCGGCGCTCACGGTGACATCGGCGATTTGCGCGCTGCGCGGGCTGCTGACAGGCACCGGTTGAAGCGGAGCGGCGATAGGGCCGGTGACGGTGTAGGACACGCAGCCGGTCATCGACAGCGCCGCGATCAGAGCCACAGCCCGAAGGAGAAGTTTATGCATGCAATATCCCTATAAATGAACGAACCAAGTCAGTGTCTCGACCCGCTCGCGCATAACTTGAGCGCACGGTTTTTATTTTGCCCAAGGCGCTCGTGCGGGTTTCGGGCGATCTGACCCTGGCGTAAAGTCGCGCCCGACAACCTGTCATCCCCCCGCATTCATCACATGGAAGTGCTATCAATGGACCTGAAATTTCTCGCCCTGTGCAGCACGTTGTTGCTGTCCGCCTGCAATCACCAGCCTTGGGTGCCTTACGTCGACCCGCCCGCCGGCAGCGACACCGCCAGGCTGCGTGTGATCACCAATGGCGAAGTGCGGGGCGGTGCGTACACCGGCTGCGTCGGCAATGAGCAGGGCCTGGCCAGGGCCGGACGCTTCGGCAGTGACGGCCAGCCCAGCATCAACTACCCACAGTCGCCCGTGACCCCGCCGCAACTGGGCATGCCGCCCCGCAAGCTGCCGACCCTGGATCAATACTTGGGAGCGATCCGCATGGCCGAAGGCGCCTACACCGAGATCGTCGCCGAGTATCGGGTGCCGGCCGGCATGCCGTTTGTGCTCCAGCGCGAAGCGTTGGCCGCCGGTGTCGACGGCCAACGCTATTTCCAATGCGCCGCCGATACCCAGGTGGTCACCTTCGAGAGAGGCAAAGACTACGAACTCTATACCGGGATGAAATATGCCAAGGCGCCGGATGGCAGCGTGTCGCGGCGCTGCCTGTTCCTGATTTACGAGTTGTCGGCGGGCACCTTTATGCCGATAGCGGCGACCGCGCCGGCCGAGCGTGCGTGTCGATAAGCCAGACTTCCCGTGTCGTCGTTGAGCCTCTTCGCGAGCAAGCTTGCTCCTACAAAAAAATCTGCGTTATGCAGGCCCGAGCGTGGCTTTGGCGGCGACCAATGCCGAGCGCGCCCATGCTTCCACGCCGACTTGCGCCACGCGCTGCTCGTTCGGAATCTCGATGCTGATCGGCAGCTCGGCCGGCAGTGATTGCCAGATCCGCCGCAAGTCGATGGCGCCTTCACCCGGCAGCAATCGCGCGTTGCGTGCGGCGTAGATCAAGCCTTCGTCAGTCGTTGGGCGCTGAGCCGGGCCATCGCAGATCTGGGCGTAGTGCAGCCACTGCGTGGGAATCTTCGCGATGTCCTCGACGCGGCTGTCGGAGCGGTCGAAATGCAGCGCGTCGATCAGGATGCCGCCGTTGACCTGGTCTGCCTGGCCGACGACACGCAAGGCGGTGGTCAGGTCGGGCACGGCGGTCCACGGCATGAATTCCAGATCGGCGCTCAAGCCATAGGGCTGCATGGCCTCGCAGAGACGCGCGTAGTTCTCCACCAGCCGGCTGAATTCGCGATCGTCGCCGGCAATGAGCACCGCACGCGCACCGAGCCGCTCTCCGACTTCAAAGAAGGCGAGGTAGTCCTGCGCGTTGAAATCGGCGTTCAGGCGGATCAGTTCCAAGTCAAAGATGCCGACGCCGGTATCCTCCATGCGTGCCAACGTTTCGGCGAGCAGGGCGGGGTTGTCCATCAAGGGATAGGCCAGCGCGCCCGGTGCCACGGGCAGCAAGCGCAAGCCGGCATAGCTGTAGCCGGTACGCGCCGCCAGATCGACCATTTGCGCAGGGTTATGGGTCAGGGCTGTCAAATGAGCCAGTGAATAGGGGGTGGGCATGGGAACTCCTTGGTCTTATTTCTGCGTGGCGGTTTTCAGGGATGAGTGCCCGTGGCGACCTTTGATGATCATGGCCAGCACGCCGAGCGATGAAGGCAGGAAAATGAACAGGAACACCGGGGGAAATTAGCATGAGTGGAATGCCATTCCAATAGTGAAGTATCTTCCTTGCTGCTGTTTATGAGCCTGATCCGGGTTTTTTTAGCAGCAGATTTTCCTGTCTTGTAGGCTTAAACAAATTGAATTATTTTGTGGAATCACATTCCAAAACAGTTCAAAGCCTCGGAAGGTACCCATCATGATCACCCGCTTGTCGCAGATATCCGAAGGTGAAGCCTTCGACATTGTTGTAGTCGGCGCGGGCGGCGCTGGCATGTCCGCCGCCTTGTTTGGGGCCATCAATGGCGCCAAGGTGCTGCTGGTGGAAAAGTCTGAATATGTCGGCGGCACCACGGCTTTTTCCGCGGGCACCACATGGGTGCCCAACAGCCACCACGCCCGCGCGGTCGGCGCGCACGACGACAGCCTGGAGAAAGCCGCCCATTACCTCGATCTGGCCGTGGGTGATCGATCGAGTCCGGCCCTTCGCCGTGCGTTCCTGGAAAACGGCCCGCTGGCGGTCAAGTGCATCGAGGACAATTCGTCGGTGCGCTACCGTGCCCGACCGTTCCATCCCGACTACATCTCCGACCTGGAAGGCTCGACACTCAAAGGCCGCGCCCTGGAGCCACTGCCGTTCGACGGTCGCCAGCTCGGCGAGCGCTTTGCCCTGATACGTCCGCCCATTCCCGAGTTCACGGTGCTGGGGGGGATGATGGTGGACCGCGATGACGTCAACCACTTGCTGGGCATGACCAAGTCGTTCAAGTCCCTGCGTCACAGCATCAAGCTTCTGGTTCGCCAGGGTGTCGACCGCCTGCGGCATTCGCGCGGTACCCGCCTGGTGATGGGCAATGCGCTGATCGCCAGCCTGCTGCAATCGCTGGATCAACGACGCGTGCCGGTATTGACGCAGTGCCAGATGGACAGTGTGGAGTCGGGCAGTGATGGCATCGAGGCGATTGTCCTGTCGCAACAGGGGCTCAAACGGCGACTGCGGGTCAAAGGCGGGGTGATCCTCGCCTCGGGTGGCTTCAACCGCCATCCGGAGCGGCGCAAGGCGTTACTGCCGGGAATTGATGTCAAATGGTGCCCTGGCGCCAGCGGGCACACGGGGCAGGCACATGATGTGGCGCAGGGCGTGGGCGCGCGCTATGGCAAGCCCGGCCTGAGCAATGCGTTCTGGGCACCGGTGTCCACGCGCAAGCGGGCCGATGGCAGTCTCGCGGTGTTCCCGCACTTCATCCTTGACCGTGGGAAGCCGGGGATGATCACGGTCAACCAGCAGGGCAAACGCTTTCTGAACGAGTCGACCTCTTACCACCTGTTTGGTATCGGCATGCAGAAGGCGGGCGTGGCGCCAGCCTATCTGGTCACCGATGCGAAGGGCTTGCGTCAGTACGGTCTGGGCATGGTGCGACCTGGGGGCAAAGGCCTTAAGCCGTTCCTCGAGGATGGCTATCTGACTGAAGGGGCGAGCCTGGCGGCGTTGGCCGGGCGTCTGGGCATTGATGCCAGCGGGTTGCAGGACAGCGTGCGGCGCATGAATGAATATGCCAGGACCGGCGTCGACCTCGACTATCAACGGGGGACCACCGACTATCAGCGGGCCAACGGCGATGGGAGCAACACGCCCAACCCCAACCTCGGCACCCTCGGCATTGCACCGTTCTACGCGATCCGCCTGTACCCAGGCGATATCGGCGCGGCAACCGGCTTCGCGACCGATGCGAAGGGGCGCACGCTGGACGATCGGGATCAGGTCATCCCAGGTCTTTACGCCATCGGCAACGACATGCACTCGATCATGGGCGGCACCTATCCGGGGCCGGGAATTACCTTGGGGCCTGGGCTGACGTTCGCTTACCTGGCGGCGGGCCATGCGGCGCAACGGGCGAAAATGCCGGCCAAGGAGGCGGTGCTGGAGCAGTAACGCCGCGCGGTATCAACAACAAAGGCCGGTGCTGACCGGCCTTTGCAGGTGACAACCCCACGCCTTATGGCAATGCCGGCACGCTGGTGGCGGTCATCAGTGACAGATGGGGCACGCTGCCGACCTGCGCCTGCTCCAGTTGCCGAACGGTTTGCTGCAATGCTGGAACCAGTTGCTCCAGGCGCTCAAGGGTCAGCCTTACGCTGGGGCCGGCGATGCTGATGACGCCGGCCGCGGTCTTCTGTCCTGCCTGCATGATTGGCATGGCAATGGCTGCGGCACCGGCCTCGAAGCTCTCGCTGACCATGGCGTAACCCTGGCTGCGCGCCCGTTGCAGGCACGCCAACAGCTCTTCGACCGTGGTCGGCGCATTCGGGCCGTATTGGCCGGGTTTCGGCAAGCCTTGGCGATACACCAGCTCCAGCGCCTGTTCGGTGCTCATCGTGCTCAGCCACGCCAGCCCCGAAGCGGTGCAACTGAGCTTGGCCTCGGCGCCCGCATCGGGGTCGTAGCGCAGGCCGGAACGGGTGCCCTGAGCCTTGGAAACCCAGATCAACGATTCCCCATCGACAAGCCCCAGACGCACCAACTCGCCCGATTCGTTGGCCAGCTGGTCGAGCATGGGGCGCGCCAGGTCGACCAAGTCGATGTCGGAGAGATGCTTGAGGGCCAGAGAAATCAGTTTCAACGCGAGGATGTAATTACCGTGGCGTGGGTCCTGGCGGACGTAGCCCATTTCGACGAGGCTGACGAGCATTCGATGGGTCGCGCTGGGCGCCATATCCAGCGCTCCGGCGATGTCCTGAAGGGGTAGACCTTCGCAATGGCCGGCCAGTAATTCTAAGGCGCGAAGGCCACGGCCCAGGGCATTGCTCATGACTGTTTCCTTTTATACAAAACGTGACTGGATCGACTTGGAATCTTATTTCATCTCCGCGCGCAAGCATAGCAACCATAGCGCCGCGCCGGGCGCCCTGGTTGCCTTCGCCGCGAGCCTCAGGTGACGGCTTGCGCGACCTTGTCCACGCCGGGGCTGTGGGTTGTGTCGTGGCTTTCATAAGCGTGCGCTCCCGCCGCATGCCGGCCGGCCACGTAGCCGAATGTCAATCCGGGGCCCAGGTTAATGCCGCCAGACGGGTAGTGGCCGCCCATGACGCTGGCCATGTCGGTGCCTACCGCGTACAGCCCGCTGATTGGCTTGCCGCGTTGGTCGAGGACCTGCGCCTGGCCATTGGTCTTGAGCCCGGCGAATGTGCCGAAGCTGCCGGGGCGCACCTTGACCGCATAGAACGGCCCGGTTTCGATGGGTGCGACGCAAGGGTTGCCTTGGGTGATCAGCGGGTCGCCCATCTTGCGGTTGTAGGCGGTGGAGCCACGCCCGAATTCCGGGTCTTCGCCACGTCGCGCGTGCTCGTTGAAATGGTTGACGGTCTTGACCAGTTGCGCCGAATCAATGCCGCACGCTCTGGCCAGCGCTTCGAGCGTGTCGGCGCGCTGGAGGTAGCCGCTGCGCACCGCAGGGCCAACGGGTAAAGGGAAGGGGCGAGAGATGCCCAGCCCGAACCGGCGTTGAAAACGGTGATCGCAGATCAGCCAGGAGGCCACTTCTTCACCGGGTGGCGCGCCGGCCACCATCGCCGCCGTGTAATCGTAATAACCGTCGGCCTCATTACAGAAGCGCTTGCCGGTGGATAGCACGCCAATGATGCCGGGCTTGCCGCGCTCGATGATGTGCGGGAAATGCCCCGTGCTGCCATCGGCATGCTTGACCAGCGACACGGGCGCCCAGGCAGCGGGGGAGGCAACATGGGTTTCCAGAACGCCACCGGCGGATTCGCCCAGGCTGATGCCGTCGCCGGAGCAGGATTGCGGTGGCAGCGCCAAGTGTTCGTGACCGGTAGGCGTGCGCGGGAACAGCGCCTGGCGGCGCGCAATATCATTCGGGAAACCGCCGGCGGCCAACACCACACCCTTGCGGGCGCGGATGTCGAGGGGGCCCTTGAGCGTATCGACCCTGGCACCCAGCACATTGCCGTTTTCCATCAGCAACTCGCGGGCGGGCGCCGACTCGATCAATATCACGCCCAGGTCTTCAGCCGACTTGGCCAGGCGCCCGGTCAGCGCCACGCCGTTGACCAGATGCATGGCGCGGCCATGCACGGCAAGGTCGCGCAAGTGGGCAGTGAAGCGCTTGGCCACATGGATAAACGCCTTGAGCGAGCGGGTCATGCTGAGGAAGGCACCCAGATCGGCGCCAGCCATGATGGGCATGCCGAAAAACGAGGTCTCGCGCATGGTCTTGCGCATGCGTTTGATCAACCGCCCCATCTCCCTTGCATCGTAGGGCGCCGCAATCACCTGATGGCCTTGGGTCGCGGCCCCCGGCACATTGCCATGGACGTCCGGAATACCATTGCCGTCGGCCCACTTCAGCGCGGTAAAACGTTCGAAAAAAGCCACCATGTGAGGCGCATTGTCGAGGAAGGCATCCACTCGTTCGGCGTTGTAATGCACGCCCAATTCGTTCTTCAGGTAGGTGCGCGGTTGCTGCGGATCCTCAATGATCCCCGCGCGCCTGGCCAGCGGATTACCCGGCACCCACGCCCAACCGCCCGACCACGCCGACGCGCCGCCAAAGTGCGTATCTTTCTCCACGACCACGACCTTCAACCCATGCCAGGCGGCCGTCACCGCAGCCGCGAGGCCAGAAGCGCCAGAACCGATAACCAGCAGATCGCAATCAATCTGTCGGGTTTGCTGCTGATGGGAAGGTGTCATGAGGGAATACCTGGCAGGGGTGGTCATCCGCTTTTCAAGTCTGATAAGAGATGATGTTAATATTTGGAATATGGTTCCATTTATCGCTGTCAGGTGTCAATCCGTTCTGTGTACGCGCCAACCTCAATGAAATAGCTTGCTCAGCCGTTCAGGGCTGCCTGCGAAGCTATCCAGTGATATCACCGTGAGGTATTGCGCGAGCGTGACGTGGCGATCACCGCCCCCGTAATGATCAACACCGCGGGAATCATCAGGATCGGCTTGGCGTCGCTTTGCCCCACAGCAATCAGCAGCAGCGTGGAGAACAGCGGCGCCAGGTAAGACAGGGCGCCAAGCGTCGCTAGATTTCCGTGCTTCGTCGCGTGATCCCAGGCGAAAAAAGCCAGACCGACCGGGCCCAGCCCCAGCGCTATGATTGCCGCCCATTGGCCCGTGTCAGGTCGCACCGTGGTTTCGAAAGCCAGGTGGCAGAGCCATCCGGCCACTGCCACCAGCCCGCAAATACCGCCGATGATGCTGCTCGGAACATGGCTGAAACGCCGGTTGACGATCGAATAGACCGCCCAGACCCAAGCACAGGCAAAGGCTGCGGCGTAACCGATTACCGGCATCGACGCACCGTCACTCCGGGCCCGCAGTTGCATGATAAAGGCCGTCCCCGCAAGGCCGAGCAAAGCGCCCAGCAGTTGGCGCCTGCGCAGCGACTCGCCGGTAGCAACACTCGACAGCAGGACGATCAACAGCGGCCACAGGTAGGCAATCAGGCTGGCGTCAGCCGCAGGCGCGGCCTTCAGCGCAAAGAAATACAACGCGTGATAGACAAAGATGCCGGCAAACCCCGTTGCCCACACAGACCAAGGCTGACGCCAACTGCTGAACCCCGCCGCGCCACGCAGGCCTAGCAGGCACACGCTGGCCAGGAACGCGACCGCGAAGCTCGAAGCCAGCAACTGAAAGGCCGGGATCCCGGCGGTCAAAGTGGTCAGAAGCGCCAGGCACGCCCACAAAAACACCGCAATCACCCCGATCAGGGTGGCACGCTTGGCGAGGGTGATAGATGCCTCGGAAGTGCTCATGCAAATCCCCTCTGTGGATAATCCTCAAGCGAGAACAATAGAAAGGTCGGCACCGCGCGTATTGATCAGACCTGCCAAAAAATTGTTCAGGACTGCTGATTTTTCAGTGGTCCCGCAGGTGTTTACGCACAACGGCCGGCGTCAGATGGCGAGCTTTCTTCAGGGCATGGGTTAACGCGCTCTGATCGGCGTACCCGGCGCGATGCGCAATTTCAATGATCGACAACGACGTTTGGCGCAGCAGGTCAATGGCCAGATTCAGGCGCAAGTTCGCGATATGCGAGAACGGCGTCGTGTTCAGGTGCTGCCCAAAAAGCACATACAAACGCCGCTCGCTGGTGCCCGCATTACGAGCAATATCAGGCACCGTCAGAGCGCTGCTCAGATGCTGCTCAATATAGGCCAGCGCTCGCGCCAGAATGAACTGGCCGGGATCGTCCCGCGCAACCTCGGGCTGCAATAACGAACCCAACAGCAACCGACTCCAGGACTCGACCATCGTGAGTGAGCCGATCAACCGTGACCCGTTGCTACTGGCGTAATCGAGCAAATGACGTACATCGGGCCTGAGCGCAAAAAAGCGCTTATCACCGAGTGGCTCGAGCGACGCAACCGTGCTTTTCTGCGCGTCGCCACGATCGGTCGCGACGTCCAACACCAGGAAACGGTTACGCGTATTGGCCAGGAACGCATGCCGGGCCCCCGCCGAAATCACCACCCCCTGACTCGCATCGACCTTGCCCCCCCGCCCGTCGACCTCAATCTCCATCGACCCGGATTGGGGAAGCACTATTTGATGAAAGTCATGTTGGTGAAGCTCAACCTGACCGGAGTAAGAGCGCAACGAAAGAGAGAACGATTGGGGGGCGGTGGTGCTCATCCGTGATGCTCCGGTTTTTGAGGGATTTATCCTATGTCACGGTTTCGTCTGGATGCCAGCGTATCTCGGGTGGGGGGGCTAAGGGCGGCGTTTTTCCGGTATGCCTTCAGTTATATAAATCTCAAAGCCCACATGTGGGCATACACGGCAGGAAGTTATAGGGGGGACGGGAACGGATAGTCAGAAACAAGAAAGCCCGCACGGGGCGGGCTTCTTGGGGTGTTTCGTAGACTGTCTGAGACAGCCAGAAACTAGTATGTGGTGCACCCGGCGGGATTCGAACTCACAACAGCGGTAAGCCGTAGTCCCGAGCCGCCTGGCGGGCCTTTCTGGATGAATGCACCAGCTTGGTGGGGCTGGTTAATGTCTCACCCACGGTATCCATCGAACCCATGAGAGGCAAATTTCATTTCGCCTTTTTTCTCGTCGCTGGATTGCCTGCACCCTCCAAATCGCGAAGGAGCTGATACGGATCAGTTTCCAACTGCCTGCACACCTCCAGGAACTCAATCACGTCCAATCGACGTTCACCTCTTTCGAACTTCGACACAAAGGATTGAGGACGACCCAGTCGATCAGCCACTTGTGATTGGGTGAGACCGGCTGTATTTCGCCGTTCCACCAAAAGCTCAAGCAGACGGACATAGGGTTGTGTGCGGATGGATTTCATTGCGCGCTGCCGAAAAAATGTTCGGCAACTTAAGTAAACCTATTTCAGGGTTATCCCAAAACGGGTTTATGTAGTATTTTTGGCCCTGTCTCTGACTGTGCACCTTCAACCACAGCGTATTTTGATGCGCTGCGTTGCGGGCGAATTCATTCCCAACAAGGCTCATAAAATGCTGAAAACAGTACTGATTGTCGCTTCATGCGCTCTATCCACTGCTGTGTTGGCTGAAGTCCAGGCCGATTGCAGCGCCAAGATGAATGGCGATGCGCACTGTGAGTTCGCCAACAAGGGTAAGCAGAAGGACAGCTCTTGCGTCGTCATCGAAGTGGTAAGAGCCTACGATGCTAAAACCTATACTCGTCCGTCATTTGGTGGAAAGGGAGCAGCTCTCACATCAGAAGAAATTTGCTCCGGGCTTGTAGAAGCCAATGACATCCGTGAGCGCACTGCCTCCAATTCCTGGTCAGTCAAAGGCACGCCAATGAGCCCGATGGCGTTCTGTGAGTCTGACAACCCGTGGGAGAAGGCCTCCACCAATTGCATCATGACGACGAAGGTCGTCGCCAACTGAGTGCAGAGGCTACATACCAAGCAGTGACAGTTTTCAGTGCTGTGTATATGACCTTCCTACAAAGCGTCACTTTTAGCTCCACCTGGCCTCAACGCGCCGTTCTGCTCGCTCTGCGCATCAACTACTCATAGCAATGAATAACGTAGGTCACCTCGTCATTATCTTAATGATCGCTAAGCTGTTCGATTACGGTTTTTCTCGGCCACCTGGCCTAAACGAAAGGAATCACTATTCATGAACATGAAAATTTCTGGGATGGTTATTGGTGCTGCTGGCTTTGTGATGCTGATGATTGCTATGGGTATGGACACCAGCGTCGTAGTGGACAGCGCCTATCCATCTCTCACCGGGATGCGGGTGAACAACCTAGGTCTGATCTCAGACAAGCAGAACTACACGCTTATCGCCGTAGCCTTTCTGATTTTGGGTGTGCTGCTTTTTGGGTTCGGTTTCGTTGCCAGCAAGTCCGGTGCCACTCGTGGCGAGATATCTTCTGCACAGAAGCAAGAGCCGGCTCACTATTCCGCTGAAGACTTAATGAGGGCGATTGCTCAAGGCGACTTGTTCGAAGCTCGAAAAATCGTGGACTCCGGATTGGACTTGACCAAGGGAGCCGGAGCGATGTCCTTTGTCGAGTACGCCGATCTCTATGATCAGGTCGAAATCAAGGAGCTGATCCTTATGAATCAAGGTTTTTGAGACACTCGCATTTCTTTCAGGCTAGCTCATGAGGGGGACGACTGCCTTAATCGCATAATAGCGTCCGTGATGTCTTGAGCATTCGCGTCCAGCGTTTCCATGGCCCCAATTGCGTTGGCAGCGATACTCACCTCTCCATTCTCAGAGAGCCACTTGGTCACCTCCTCAATTGCCGCACATATGGCGTGCTGGTTATGCAGGAGCAATGTGAGAGCGTCCGCTGTAGCTATGTTGGCTTCGGAATTATCTGGCATGCGTATCGTCCTTGAGTAACTGGTGAGGGAAGACTAGCTGACCTCGCAGATGTTGATGGCGCTTCTCCAAACCCACTGACAAACTAGATATTCCATCGATTTGCTCGCACATGGCAGTGCACGGCCCACAACGTAACCTCTAAAGGGATCACCAAGCCCAGTCTGAGATATGGTTCGGCTTCTGAAATGGTTCTGTCACCTGAGAGGCAGGATGCTGATGGAGAATTTTCGATGGCTTGAGTCTGCTTCGAATTAGGCAGAGCTGTGCGGCTTCAATCGAAGGGAACATCGTGCAAAATTCGTATCCTGAGTCTATAGTCCGCGTGAATGCCCCCCACTGCGATCTTTCGGGGATTCAGTGGGCGATAGTCGAAACCTATTGAAGCAGACCAAATTCTAGGAAAGATTCGGACTTTCATGAAAATTGCTCCTACCTCACGCGTGATATATGGAAAGAATCCGCTTGCGGAAGTCGTATGCCAGATACGGTTTCAGCGCTTGGAACTCCCAGCGACCGTGCTTGAGCAGCTCCAGAAGACCCTAAAAGATCGCGGTTACATTCAGCGCCATGATGAGTCTTCGTTCAACGTGGTAATTGAGCCCGTCAAAGAGGGTGCTTCTCCTGTCCCCCGAATTGTTGAAGGCGATAGCATTCATCACCTCTCTCAGCCGGACGGAAGCTCCAAGGTATCGATATCTCGAGAGTTCATTGCTTTCACCTCTACTAATTACAAAAGCTGGGACGAATACCTTCCTTGTTTGCTTCAGGCTGTGACAGATTTCAACAACGAAATTGGCACGCTAGCCGTAACACGTATCGGGCTTCGGTACCGAGACGTGATAGAGAGGTCAGTGCTCGGCCTTGAGGGAACGCCGTGGCACGAGTTGATTAAACCTTTCCTGCTCGGCCCCCTTGCCAATAAGGCCCTTTGCGAGGAAGGTGAAGTAGATGAGGATGCGTTTGAAAGCCAGGTTTCCCAGTGCCTAATGCGTTTGGACGGTTGTAGCTTGCTGCTTCAGACTTCGTTACTGACTTCTGTTGCGGACGCTTCCAAAGCGTTCCTCATTGACGCTGATTTTTTTCATGAAATGGATAGCAATGAAGAATGTGGCAACGCCGCCACTTCTTCAAAAGAGCTAGTCGCGTTGTTAGAGACGTTGCATAGCAATGCTGGCGCTCTTTTTCGGCGAGCCATAACGGAGAAGCTCCATGACGCTCTCAGCCCTCAGTAACAATGCGTGGCTTTCTACCGAGATATCGAGCCGAGAGACTAATCGTCGGTATAGCACGAAAGTCGATATTGGCCGCACCTCCGGGATCGCGGAGGTTCCTCAGTACCTGCGCCAGTTCAAAGATGTGGTGTTCTTGGTTGGGAGCTACTACTCCGGTACAGAAAAGAATCTGAAGACGTATCTAAAATCAAGCCATAAATCAGCGACCTACAGTAAGCTGCGCGCGCTGATCTCGACAGAAAATAGCTCGGCAGACTTGGACAGCCTGACCATTACCGCTGAAACGGCGTTAGAGGCCGTACTCGAGTTTGGGCCTGGGATCATTCCGGCCAATGACTTAGACGGGATTCATGTTCATGGTGAGCAACTCGCTACACTGCTCCGTGTTACTTACTCATGGCGCAAGGAAATTCCGGGGTGGGATCACGCACTGGGTGTAGCCAAACTGAGGTTGGCCGAGCAGGGGATAGACCCTGATGACGCACTCTACGGAATGATCTAAGAGCCTATAAATGGTATTCGGCACTGTAAATAACGTGGTACTGCCCGAGCATGAGATTGCACTTGCTCTTTTCCATAGCGATTTGGGTGGTGGGCACCTGGGCATCATATTCAATGAGAAAGGAAATGAGCTGAGGGTAGTGGAGCTCGGTTGGCACCATGCATTTTACGTGTCCGAAATCCCCCATCGAAAGTGCGGTATCGCAATCCCTATAGCATTGCCGCCGAAAGCGGGGAAATCGGTTATCGCGGTGGTTCGAGCAGTGTCACGGAAAAAGCCGAAAATTTCCTATGGCATTGACTTTATTGCCTCAAAAGGCTCATTCGTAGGAACTACATATACTCCCCCCAAGGGCAGTGACGGTCTCACATGTGCTTCCTTCGTCCTTGAAGTGCTGAGATCTGCTGCAGTCCCGCTCATACGTGAAGAAACTTGGACAGATCGCGATGCCAATCGAAAGTGGGCGGCTGATGTCATCATGTTATTGAGGCAGCATGGGGCAGATGACAAGCATGTTGCGGCTGTAGAGAAGAATGTGAACGGGCTTCGTTTGATCCCTTTTGAGCTGGCTGCTGCGGCATCGCTACCCATTGAAAAACGACCAGCTTCGTACACAGATGTTCAGGAGACTGCTGAAGAGTTACGAGGCCAGCTCAATACAGCTTGCCCGGCTCCACCTAACCAACCTGTAGGTATGGTCCTCCGTGCGGGTTGAGCAACGACTCTTGCCGATAGCTCCATGAGCATTTTTTGGTAAGCGCCTGATGATTGAAAAGCGTGCTTATTCATTCTGATGCAGTCGACGTGCGGTCAACTGATCGACTCAAGAACAATCCAAGCGTTAATGTCCTCATATAATTCTTGTGCTTGCTGGGTAAGCTTTTGAGTCGCGTAATCCGGGCGGGTTTTTCGCGAGCGCTCATCAGAAAGCTTACTCGCCGTGAGATCATATTCTTTGATGCAATACATGGCCCATGAACGTGCACTCCGGGGGGCTTCGATGTGAACAGCGAGATTGTTGTATCGTTGCCTGTAGCCTTCAGCTAGCGCCCTCCTGAGAGCTCCTGTCACCTCCACTACCCTGTTATCTGGTATGCATAGTGCACCATGAATGTGGGCAGGATGATTTTCTGTGCGCCCGGTGTGATTGAATTCCAGATTGAAAGCCTGATCGGTCGCTATCCCCAATTTCGCCAGCGTTCGCTTGATGATCTCACCGATGTAGTTCGCGGGACCGCGTGGAGCAGCAAGAGCCGCTTGAGCTGTTTCGTGATCGAGCCGGATGGTGATCGTTTTAGCGTCGGGCCTCGTGCACAGATGAAAGATACGAAAGAACTGTTTGATTTCCGGGCTAACAAATTTGGCCCAACCCGGCAGCTCACTGGTTCCTTGATATTCCTGCACCAGCTTCCGAATGAAGGCATCTATCTTCAGTAGCTTCTCTATCTGTAGATGATCAACGTCTGGATGTAGGTCCTTAATAGCTACTACACGCTGCGCATGACTCAAGTAGAAATTAGCGATAAGCCCCGTTCTACCTGGGGTTGATAGTGATCGATCATGACGTTTTGAGCAGCCGCTTTTTGCATTTACTCCAGAGACGGCAAAATCCATCCCGCGTGCAATGATTTGATCCGCCCGGTGAGAAATTGTCTCTTGGTGTTCCAGATGCGGCCTAGAAGAGCTCAGAGGCCTGTATGAAGGCTCTCCAGCAAATAGACCAACCTCTGTGGCCCGATACTCCTGAGGCGCACCAATGATCACTTCGCTAGGATCGGCTGGTAGCTCCAAAGCAAGCTCGACGAGTAGGTCATCCAAGTGTGCAGATTCATCTAGATCGACGTCGATTGGTTGGGGCTGCTCAGTCCAGTCGTCTCCAAAAAGATTTCTGTAAGCTTGCCTCTGCGCCATGCTTTCTGCGTGGCGGTTACGAGCACTGGAGAGCAGGCGAGTTTGAATTTCTAGAACCTCACCCTCCTTGAATGGGCTCTGATGATTGGTCGTCATAGCAGTCTCAATGCCCGGCACGGATCCGGGCAGATTTTCATTTTCGTGGTTCCCTGGTTGTCGCCAGGGGGGTGAGCGTCTTTTCCTGGTTCTAAGGCTTTGACAGATGGAAGGTCAGTATCAGGTCACTTCACTATCAAAGCCTTCGATGACGATGTCGTCGTCTTCATCCGCCAGTCGTTTATTCCAGGCTTCATCTTCTTTTGATTCGAGCCAACGTATTGTTTCGGTCTCGCCTTCGATAGCTTCAGCATCTCCATTTTGTTCTGCATCCTCTCTGCGTTGCTCAGCTCTGAGTTTTGCAACGTCGTACTCCGTCATGATGCGAATCTGAAGTTCGGGCATCTCCTCGACGTCCAGCGCCATGTTCATCCGTTCTAACGGGAGTGCACGCTGGTATACGTCCTGAGTAAGCTTGAGAGTGGTGGCGCTTGCGGCGAGAGCTCGGAGGGAGGCGATGTCTCCTGGATCAAGTTGGTCGACGGCCATCGAGAGCTTTCTTCTTATCTGCTGACTGATTGCTAGGTCGTCCATCACCAAGGACGCCGCCTTCATCTGAACCTGCTCTAGGGCGAACGCAGCGTTCAGCATGTCCTCTCTGGCTTTTGCGATTAGCTTCTGTTGGGTAGCGCCAGCGACGGCTGTATTCGCTTTCAAAATGCGTTGGGTGGTGCTCACGCTGAGAGCTAGCTCATGCGCGATTGAGGGAATGGTATATCCCGCTTCTCTCAGAATGACTGCTTGCGCGTTTTGGTCTGGCGTTGCTTTTTTACCCGCCATGTCACACCTCGTCATCGAAATTGCGCAGCACGGTGGGTCTTGGCGGTAGCTTAGCTATGGCGAGCAATTCGCCTTCGAGTCTCTCCCAGTTACCTGCGACGGTGGCTGTAGGAAAGCCGGACAAGCGGGCGATGTCGTGAATTTGGAATGGAGAGAGCGATACGACCGGGGTGCCGGAGGCTCTCAGTGCCTCTATGAGCGAATTAGCGATGGCTTGGCGCGTATGGCTGCGCTGGGTGATGCTCGCTGCAGGTTGGTTGCGGCAAGGTCTAGGCGAGCTGATGCCGTTCTTCCGGCAAAGGTGGTAGGCAGAGTCTTTCGTCCAGCGGATGCCGTCAGTGCGGGGATTACTGTTGTTCAGATGTTGCGCGAGGCGTCTGTAGGAACTGATTGGGTTCTTGAGGAAGTCACGTGCGTTGTCTTCTAAGGTGCTCATAGTGGTGTTTCCTAGGTTTGGATCGTTGGTAAGCGTTCATGAAGTGCGACTCTCGTTTTGTTTATGGTTGATCTGCTTCTAGGAGCAGTGAGCTGATCATATGGCGCTCAGGATTTAGCGTCTAGCGTTTACTTCATAAATATCAATTGCTTGCAAGCGTTTATTCGTACTTTATCGGTTTTTTGTCGTTACACCTTTTCTTGGCCCGACATCAGTGTCGAAGGCATTCAACAATCTGAACAAACTAATGGTCCTGAAGCAAAAAGCCCGCATCTAGGCGGGCTCTGTTGAATATCTGTCTGATCACGCTTTAAGTGTGCGCTTGATGCGGTAGACCGTCGCGACGCCACACTCGGCCATCTTCGCAACCTCATCAGCGGAGGCCAGTGGATGCTTTGTCAGGATGCTCTCGACCTTCTTCCACTTGTCCGCGTTCTTGCTCTTGCCGGTGGGCTTCCAGTCAGGTTCAGCGGCTTGCTTGTTCTGTATGCCCTGACGGATGCGTTCCACACGTTTCTCTTGGTCAAGGCGCGCCATGGTTGCCATCAAGTCAATCAGCATGCCGTTGACAACCTCCATGATTTGGCCGGTGATGCCGGTATCCTGCACCAGCAGGTGGCTGGTAGGTAGATCGGCAATCACCAGCCGTAAACCTTTGGCTTCAATCGTGGCTTTCAAGGACTTCCAATCTGATTGGGAGAGTCGAGTGAGTCTGTCCACAGATTCGCAGAGGCAGATGTCTCCAGGGGCGGCGGCTTCGAGCATGGCGAGTAATTGAGGACGATCAAGCTTTGTCCCGCTGATGTTCTCTGCATAGATGCCCGCAACAACTAGCCCTTTGTCCGCAGCGAACGCTTCCAGTGCGGTCTTGGCTCTGTTGGCGTCTTGATCCTTGGTGGATGCTCGGAGATAGAGGTGGGCGTTCATGGTTGACTATCCTTTAAACTTAAATTCGATAGATCAATGATAATGCTATCGTTAGTCTATCTGCAATAGTTATTTGATAGCTCTCGGCTAAAGGCTGTCCCCCTATCAAACCTGTCTACTTCATTGATAGCGGTGCTAGGGTTGTCTATGAAATCGAATCTGCAAATTTCGATAGACGATAGTTAGGTATCGTGCAGCTAGGCCAGCACCGGCGGAGTTCGACCGAATACTGCTTTTCTCCAAGGGCAGCTAGGGCGCAGCCCTCAGTGACCGGCGCAACGTTCGTTCTTGAGCATTTGCTATGTGATTCTTCTTGGCGAATCAGAGGTGTTTCGATAGTCTCCTGCGAATTCAGCGTACTTGGCAGGGCTAAATTCAAGGAAGGCTCAGAATGAACGAAGGCCGTGAGAAGCTCGTGATTTTAGGTTTCATAGGTGTGGTAGTTCTTTGCCTGGGCGGCGTTGGATTCGCGAGTTGGCTGGGGGAAAAAAACAAGGCGGAGACCTTCGCTAAAGAGCGGAGTGATAACTGCATGCGGGGTTTGAAAGAAAAAGCTCATTACCCATCCAAAGTCGCGTTTCTAGGACAGGCTGAGAAATCAGACCTACTAATAAGTGGGCGTGTTGAATTTATGAATGGTTTCGGGGCGATGATCCCCTTTAAATATGAGTGCTCGTTTTACCTTTCATCATCAGCACTGCTGAAAGAAGCTTTTCTGAGGCCGGATGGTAGCTGACATACCCTTTCGCTGTGGCTTGTCGCGCAGGTAGGCGAGTCAAGAAGCATAGGGGAAGCAAGCTGCCATCGAAACCGAATGGCGCGAAAGCCTCGTCAAGGCGCGTTGAGCCTCCGCTTACGCAATAGAGAAGCGAAATAACAGTCATCTCTCAGCAGGTATTTCTCGCTGGTTCAGCCCATGTTTTTCTCGGTGTCGCTCTACACTCGTTAGTAGCTTTTGACCCAGGCGGCTCTCAAAGTCGGAGTATGTGATGCCCGTAAGAATGGCTGGAAATTGCACGGTGTGCAGCGTCTCATACTTGTTTTGGAGGTAGATCCCGAGTCCGTAGTCGTCGGCCTGTGACTTACTTTTTTTGGCATGCCCGGTGAAGGTTTCTAGGAGGGATCTAGCTTCAAGGCCTGTGTTTCGCACCAGATCGATGAAGGTATGCCGAAAGGAGTGAAATTTCTTGTTGTCCGGCTTACCATCCTCTAATCGCTTGCGGATACCGATGTTAAAAAAGTAGCCACCTTGTGGGGTGCTTTTGCTGGGCATGCGAGTAAAGAAGGTAGTGGCATTACCTCCCCATCCTTTCGTTGGGTTGTACGTTAGTCCGTCTGAAAAAAGTTTCTCCCGACCTTCACTGCGCGCTTGGCTAATGAAGTCTAAGAAGCCTGCGCCGATGAGTTGTTCGTGAACTGGAACGAATCGCCGACTTGACTGATTTTTCAGTGCTTTAGGATGGGGCTTGTCCTCTTCATCGTCGGTAATGCTGATGAACCATAATCCGGTTTCAGCGTCTTGAGCGATGTCATCTAGGTCAAGTTGGCAAATTTCGTTGAGCCTGCTGCCCGTAAAAATTCCGAGCAGCGGGAGCCAGAACTGGTAAGGGAACACCAGCTCAATCGCACCGACGTCGGATCCTGAGTACAGGTAGCCGGAGAAAATTGCGTTGAGATCTGTTCTTGTAAAAGGCCGTAGATCGTCTAGCTGCTCTTCGATGGTACGGGCGATTTTTTTGGATACGACTGGCTTCTCGGTCATGGCCGGATCAACTATCGTCAGCCCTTTCTTGTAAGCGAACTTATGCAGTACGCCGAGCCTGACTATCATTTTTTCTACGGTCGCGCCGTGCAGTCGCTCTTCGCCGGGCTTCGCCAGAATTGACTCAATTGGGGAGCCTGGTGCAGGTATCGTTCCGCCTCGCACGGTTTTAATCTGTGAGGTGAGTAAGTAGAGCTGGTCAATTTCTTTGAGTGTGAGAGAGCCGAACGGTTTGTTGCCGCTAAGGATGCAGAGCCTGGATGCGTGTCCATGTTCATCTCTGTGTGCGCTTAGCGATTTTTTCTTATTGAGCCTTCTCTCTGTTTCCCGTTGAAGCTCCCAAAGCTCGTATAAGGTTGGTCCGTTTGGCGGTGGCTCTGTTTGCGAACTAGGCGGAGCTGACGTCGCACCTGCTTGAGCTGGAGTGCGGAGCTGTTGCAGCGCCAAGCTGTCTATGAGCTTCGGCAACAGCTTTATAAACTGAGGGCGTGGCAGGCTGAGACTGGCTGTATAAAGGCTCTCTGCGAACTCTCGCTGCCTTTCAGGGATGGTTCGCTTAGCATGGCCGGTTAACGCCTTCGCGATGTCACTGCGTCTTAGCTGCGCCTCTAGTTCGTGCCATTCTTCTTCTGTGATCGCTGATTTGTAGGCTGCCACGGGCTCAGCCGAATTGCTTGAGTGTGAGTTCCAAAACTCAGCTTCGCTAGCTTTGTTGAGCTGTTCCATGAACAGTTCAAGGTCATCATCTGATGGCTCGTAATCATCTTGGTCAACCACACCTAGCACCTTGTCAAAAGCGGCTTCAAAGCGTGCAGCGTATTGCCGTGCGCGTCGAAGCGCCAGCCGTAAGCTGTCTGTCTTTAGGGATCGTCGGATTTCGCGTTGGGCGCCAAATGCAGAGCGCAAAGGCTTCGGTATTACCACGCGAAAGTAATACGTTCCATGACGGCTGATGGTGAGGTATGCGGGTTGGGTTGGCATGGTTGGCACCGTTGCGATGCCCCACCTAAAAGCACCATGCAGTGCCTCACTGGCCTTCCAGGCCCTCTCTTGTCGATAACTGTATATCAAACAAGCAGTTACAGAAAATGGTGCACCCGGCGGGATTCGAACCCACGACCCCTGCCTTCGGAGGGCAGTACTCTATCCAGCTGAGCTACGGATGCTTGTGCGGGCGACATCATACCCATGTCGACCTTGGGCGTCCATGCTGGTCTTTGGCCGTTTCCAGGTAGGAATTTGTCCTGATAGAAGCCCTGCGCCGGGCGGTGGGGATCAGCGGCGTGGAACCGGGCCTGGGTACGCTGATCAGAAAAGTCGGGCAAATGCGCGGTTTTCGTTCTTTTTTTCGAACAGACTATTGCCCTGTACCCCCATTGATCCTAGGATTCGTTTGAGATTTCAAACGCTCTGTCTCCCGTGTGCTCTTTTACTTATCGCGCGCGCTGGGGCTGATTTCCCTGACGGCAGCCCACAAGGCGCCTTTCTACAACTCTAATTCGCTCCGCGTGCGCGCGGTGCTGTTAAGGAAAGCCGACATGCAGCTTAAAGATGCCCAGTTGTTCCGCCAGCAAGCCTTTATCGACGGTGCTTGGGTCGATGCGGACAACGGTCAGACCATCAAGGTCAACAACCCGGCCACGGGAGAGATTCTCGGCACTGTGCCGAAGATGGGAGCCGCGGAAACCCGTCGCGCCATCGACGCCGCCGACAAGGCCTTGCCGGCCTGGCGTGCGCTGACCGCCAAGGAGCGCGCCAACAAGCTGCGCCGTTGGTTCGAGCTGATCATCGAGAACCAGGACGACCTGGCACGCTTGATGACCCTGGAGCAGGGCAAGCCGTTGGCCGAAGCCAAGGGCGAAATTGTCTATGCCGCGTCCTTTATCGAGTGGTTCGCCGAAGAAGCCAAGCGCATCTACGGTGATGTGATTCCCGGCCACCAGCCCGACAAGCGCCTGATCGTGATCAAGCAGCCGATCGGCGTGACCGCTGCGATCACCCCGTGGAACTTCCCGGCCGCGATGATTACCCGTAAAGCCGGCCCGGCCCTGGCCGCCGGTTGCACCATGGTGCTCAAGCCTGCGTCGCAAACACCGTTCTCCGCGTTCGCCCTGGCTGAACTGGCCCAGCGCGCCGGCATTCCGAAAGGCGTGTTCAGCGTAGTCTCCGGCAGCGCCGGCGACATCGGCAGCGAGCTGACCAGCAACCCGATCGTGCGTAAATTGTCCTTCACCGGCTCGACCGAAATCGGTCGCCAGTTGATGGCCGAATGCGCCAAGGACATCAAGAAAGTGTCCCTGGAACTGGGCGGCAACGCACCGTTCATCGTGTTCGACGACGCCGACCTGGATAAGGCCGTCGAAGGCGCGATCATCTCCAAGTACCGCAACAACGGCCAGACCTGCGTCTGCGCCAACCGTCTGTACATCCAAGATGGGGTGTACGACGCATTCGCCGAAAAACTCAAGGTGGCCGTGGCCAAGCTCAAGATCGGCAACGGTCTGGAAGAAGGCACCACCACTGGCCCGCTGATCGACGGCAAAGCCGTGGCCAAGGTCCAGGAACACATCGCTGATGCCCTGGCCAAAGGCGCTACGCTGCTGGCCGGTGGCAAGGTCATGGAAGGTAACTTCTTCGAGCCGACCATCCTGACCAACGTGCCGAAAAACGCTGCGGTGGCCAAGGAAGAAACCTTCGGCCCACTGGCGCCGCTGTTCCGTTTCAAGGACGAAGCCGAAGTGATCGCGATGTCCAACGACACCGAATTCGGCCTGGCTTCCTACTTCTATGCACGTGACCTGGGCCGTGTATTCCGTGTGGCCGAAGCCCTGGAATACGGCATGGTCGGCGTCAACACCGGGTTGATCTCCAACGAAGTGGCACCGTTCGGCGGCATCAAGGCTTCGGGCCTGGGCCGTGAAGGTTCCAAGTACGGGATCGAAGATTACCTGGAAATCAAATACCTCTGCCTGGGCATCTAAGCCCGGCAAGAGATTGCAGTAAACGCAAAGGGCACGAGAGCGCTGACCCTTTGCGTGTTCCACACCGTTATTCGTAGCGGCCGGGAACGCTGTGGCAGTCGATCATCGCATGCTGCCGTAGTTGCCTCCCTGCCACGTATTCCTTGGACCGCGCCACCCGATGAGTGGCGAATGAGGACTTTATGAGCAAGACCAACGCATCCCTGATGAAACGCCGCGAAGCCGCTGTACCACGCGGTGTTGGCCAGATTCACCCGATCTTCGCCGACCACGCGAAGAACTCCACAGTGACCGACGTTGAAGGTCGCGAGTTCATCGACTTCGCCGGCGGTATCGCCGTGCTGAACACTGGTCACGTGCACCCGAAAGTCATTGCCGCCGTGACCGCGCAGCTGAACAAGCTGACCCACACCTGCTTCCAGGTACTGGCCTACGAGCCCTACGTGGAACTGTGCGAAAAAATCAACGCCAAGGTCCCAGGTGATTTCGCCAAGAAAACCCTGCTGGTCACCACCGGTTCCGAAGCTGTCGAAAACGCCGTGAAAATCGCCCGCGCCGCCACTGGCCGTACCGGCGTGATCGCGTTCACCGGCGCTTACCACGGTCGCACCCTGATGACCCTGGGCCTGACCGGTAAAGTCGTGCCTTACTCGGCCGGCATGGGCCTGATGCCAGGCGGTATCTTCCGTGCGCTGTACCCGAACGAACTGCACGGTGTGAGCGTCGACGACTCCATCGCCAGCATCGAACGCATCTTCAAGAACGATGCCGAGCCACGTGATATCGCCGCCATCATCATCGAGCCGGTACAGGGCGAAGGCGGTTTCTACGTCGCGCCTAAAGCCTTCATGAAGCGCCTGCGTGAACTGTGTGACAAGCACGGCATCCTGCTGATCGCCGACGAAGTGCAAACCGGTGCCGGCCGTACTGGTACCTTCTTCGCCATGGAACAGATGGGCGTGACCGCCGACCTGACCACCTTCGCCAAATCCATCGCTGGCGGCTTCCCGTTGGCCGGTGTGTGCGGCAAGGCCGAATACATGGATGCCATCGCACCAGGCGGCCTGGGCGGCACCTACGCCGGTAGCCCGATCGCTTGCGCCGCGGCCCTGGCCGTACTGGAAGTGTTCGAAGAAGAGCACCTGCTGGAGCGCTGCAAGGCTGTCGGCGAGCGTCTGGTCACCGGCCTCAAGGCTATCCAGGCCAAGTACCCGGTGATCGGCGATGTGCGTGCCCTGGGCGCGATGATCGCGATCGAGCTGTTCGAAGGCGGTGACATTCACAAGCCAAACGCCGCTGCCGTCGCCGCCGTGGTGGCCAAGGCGCGTGAAAAAGGCCTAATCCTGCTGTCCTGCGGTCCTTACGGCAACGTGCTGCGCGTCCTGGTACCGCTGACTGCGCCGGACGAGCAACTGGACAAAGGTTTGGCGATCCTCGAAGAGTGCTTCTCCGAGCTGTAAGCTCGATCTGATCCGCTCGACAGAAGAAACCCCGCCTCGGCGGGGTTTTTTTGTGCACTTTGCAGCACATTCAGGCCAGGTTCATTGTCAGCGGGCGGCGCTATGTCTAAGGTGCAGGCATTGCCGATGGAGCGTGCTGGATGAGTGCTGTTGATTTACCGGCTGTACCCCGAGTGCTGATTGCCGAGGCAGACCCCTGGTCACGGGACCTGCTCAAACAGGTTTTATTGGCGGTACGCTGCGACGCACGGCTGGATGTGTGCGGCGATGGACAGCAGGCCGCTACGCTGCTGCGCGAAAAGGCCTACGATTTGGTCCTGGCGGATTGGGAGCTGCCGGGCATCGACGGCTTGAGCCTGCTGCGCAACGTGCGTCAGAAACGCCGCTCTCCCGCGCTGCCGTTTATCCTGCTGAGCAGCCGCAATGACAGCGCCAGTGTGCGCGAAGTGCTGCCTCTGGCGCCCACGGCCTACCTGACCAAACCCTTGAACATGGAAGGCCTGACCCAGCGTCTGCAAGACCTGCTGCTCAACGAAGGCGAAAGCGTGTATTGCGAGATACCGCCGCTGGCGCCCGGCATGAGCTTGTCGGGGTTTCTGGAGCGCCGCCGCGACGCGTGCGATGGTGCGCCGTTGTGGGTCGACGTCAAGGCTGCCGTTGACCGCAGCCTTGGGCCCGATGGCCTGAATCTCAAGCGCCTGGAAGACCAAGTGCGCATGGACCCGCAAATCACCGCCGTGCTGATCGCCGCCGCCAACAGCGCCGGCAATCACGGCACCCCCGTGCAAACCCTGGCGGCCGCCATGCACACGCTGGCGGCCGGGCAAAGCATGAACCTGATCCTCGGCATGGCCCTCAAGCACAATGTGGTGCTGGGCGATCCGGCGCTGGTGGCTTACGCCGAGCGTCACTGGCAACTGTCCCAGGACACCGCCGAGCATGCCCGCCGCCTGGCGCGCCTGCTGGAGCTGGACCAGGAGCGTTGCTACAGCGCCGGTATCCTGCACCGTCTGGGCGACCTGGCGTTGTTGCGCTGCCTGGAAGACTGGCGTCAGGGCGGCGGTGCGTTGGATGACGAAGTCATCGGCGAATCCCTCTATGCCTTTGGTGCCGCCTATGGCTCGTCCCTGCGCGCCCGTTGGCGTTTGCCGTTGGAGTTGCGCCAGTTGATTGCGGCGATCTATTCCCTGGAAGGTGGGGTGTATTCGCGGGAGGCGCTGGTGGTGAACCTGGCGGCGCAAATGGCGCGCTTGACCGAATATGAAGGGCTGGAAGCACTGGCCAGGAGCAAGACCGCGCGCTTGCTGAAAGTGGGGTTGTCCGAGTTGATGCGGGTGCGCAAAGCCTAGCCTCAGCCGGCGAGCACGCGGTTCTTGCCCAGGCGCTTGGCCTCGTACATCGCTGTATCGGCGCGGGCGAACAGGTTGTCCAGGGTGGTGTCCTGCTCGGTGAGGTTGGCCAGGCCCTGGCTGATCGTCACGCCGAACGCTTGGCCCTCGTAGTTGAAACTCAGGTTTTGAATCTCTTTGCCCAGGCGTTCTGCCACGAGCAATGCCATCTCGGGTACGCAGCCGGGCAGCACGACGGCAAACTCTTCGCCGCCAATACGTCCGAACAGATCGCCACGGCGCAATATCCCGCGACCGCTCTCGGCGATACGCCGCAGTACCTGGTCGCCCTCCAGATGGCCATAGGAGTCGTTGACTTCCTTGAAGTCATCGATGTCCAGCAGCAGGAAGGCCAACGGCGCGCCTTGGGCGCAGGCCGTGTCGAAGGCCTGGTTGGCGCATTCGAAGAAGTGCCGGCGGTTACTGGTCTGGGTCAGCACGTCGGTGGTGGCTAGGCGATGCAGCTCCAGTTCCAGTTGTTTCTTTTCGGTGATGTCCTCGGCGATGCCCACCACGATCACCGGCTTGCCAGGCTCGACCTGCTGGTTGATGTAGCACTTGTCGCTCAGCCAGCGGATCTGCCCATCCGCAGTGATGATGCGGTATTCGCGGTCTTCCACGGTGCCTTGCTCCAGTACGCGGGCGAGGCTGCGTTCGGCGTAGTCGAGGTCTTCGGGGTGGATGCTGTTGCGCCATTCGCGATAGTCGGCCAGCAGCAGGCTGGCGGAACGCCCGAATACCCGCTCGTAGGCCGGGCTCACGTAGAGCACGCGGCGCGTCTCCCAATCGATGGCCCAGAGCACGGCATTCACGCTGATCAGCAGCGAACTCAACAGCTGCTCACGTTCACTCAGCCGCTCGACTTCACCCTGGGCATGCATCAGCTCCAGCAGGGTCGCCGCTGCTGCCGGGCGAGGATGTTCGGCTGTCGGGACATCGATCAAGCAGGACTTTTCGTGAACCATCGGCACAACTCTCTCTGGGCGCGCCGCGGGATTTAGCAGCGGTCACTACAAGGGGCCACCATGATGGCGAAGTGTTCATTGAGAGAGGTGAATTGCAGTGAAGTTCCGTCAACAGGACCGATTGCCGGTGTCTGAGAAATGACGTCAAAAAGCGGGTGGAAGGGAGGGCAAGCCCTCCCTTCGTGGTGTCAGACCGCTGCAGGACGCAGGGAATAGGTCTTCAATTGGTGGGCAAAATCGCGCAGCGACTGGATGCCGCTGGCCTCGGCTTCATGCACCCATTCCTTGATGGCTGCCAGCATGTCGTGGCCATTGGAACTGGTCTTGAGCCAGATCTGTTGCAGCGCCAGGCGTTTTTCATAGATCACTTTCAGGGCCTGGCTGTGCTCCAGCATGCTCTGGATGCGCAGGTGGTGACGGTCATCCAGCAGGCTGGTTTCCCGCGACAGCAAACGCTTGGCGCGATGGAATTGGTGGCGTACCGAGTGATCGACCTTTTCCAGTTCCTGCTTGACCAACGGGCCTATCACCAGCTTGCGGTACTGGGCCATGATCTGGAACCGGTTGTTGAGGATCGCCATGGCGGTGTCCATGTCCAGGTGGCCCTTGCCTTCCACGCGGTGGGCGATCGGTGCGGTGCGCTGCACCTTGGCCAGGCGCAGGAAGCTGAACACCTTGATCCATGCCCAGCCAAGGTCGAATTCCCACTTCTTCACCGACAATTTGGCGGAGTTGGGGTAGGTGTGGTGGTTGTTGTGCAGCTCTTCGCCGCCGACGATGATGCCCCATGGCACCAGGTTGGTGGCCGCATCGCGGCATTCGAAGTTGCGGTAGCCGATGGCATGGCCCAGGCCGTTGATCACGCCGGCGGCCCAGAATGGAATCCACATCATCTGGATCGCCCAGATGGTGATGCCGATGGTGCCGAACAGCAGCAGGTCGATTACACCCATGATCGCCACGCCCAGCAGCGGATAAGGGGTGTATATTTTGCGCTCGATCCAGTCGTCCGGGCAGTTCTTGCCGTAGATGCGCAGGGTCTCCGGGTTCTCTGCTTCGGCGCGGTAGAGTTCGGCGCCCTTGCGTAACACGGTGGAAAGGCCTTTGATGACCGGGCTGTGCGGGTCGTCGACGGTTTCGCATTTGGCGTGGTGCTTGCGGTGGATGGCGGTCCACTCGCGAGTGTTCTGTGCCGTGGTCAGCCACAGCCAGAAGCGGAAGAAGTGTTTCAGTCCGGCATTGAGCTCCAGGGAGCGATGGGCTGAATAGCGGTGCAGATAGACGGTGACCGCAACGATGGTCACGTGGGTCATCAACAGAGTGACTGCCACCAGTTGCCAGGCTGACAAGTCAAGAAAACCGTTGTACCACATAGGCTGTATGGCCCTCAGATAAAGAAAAGAACAGCTCACGCATTATCACTAAGCCTACAAAGAAAACCAGCCGGCCTTTCAGATAGGAGTGACCGGATGTTTCTTATTCTATAATCCGCAGCCTTCGTAGGGCATTTCTGTTTTTTAGGTAAGGATTAATGACCATATGCTGTTTTCATACCGAAGTGCCCTGCGTACGGGTCTGGTATACCTGCTGATTTCAGTTGTGTGGCTTCAGCTCAGCAACCAATTACTGATCAGCTTTTTCGATGAACCGAGCGAGCTGGGACACTGGCTGCAGGTGCGCGGGTATGTCTGGGTGACCCTCAGCGCGCTGGTCATTTACTTCATGGGCGCTCGTTTTGCCCGTGCCAGCGAGTTACAGCAGCCCCTCAAGGAAAACCGTGAGCGTTTGCGCCAGGCAGCCGCGGTCTTCGATTGCACGCGTGAAGGCGTGCTGGTCACCGATGCCAGGGGGCTGATCGTGCATGTCAATCGGGCTTTTATAGAGATCACCGGTTACCAGCGCGAAGATGTCTTGGGGCGGTTGCCCAGCCTGTTCAAGTCCGGTCGACACTCCGCGCTTTTCTACCAGCAGATGTTCCAGAGCCTGCAACGCACCGGCGAATGGAGCGGTGAAATCTGGAACCGGCGTAAAAGCGGCGAAATTTACCCGCAGTGGCAAACCATCCGTGTGATTTACGATGACCAGGACCATCTGAGCCACTACGTCGCCGTATTTTCCGATATCAGCGCCATCAAAGAGTCTGAGCACGAGTTGGCCCATCTGGCCCATCACGACCCCCTGACCGACCTGCCCAACCGCCTGCTGTTCACCGACCGCGCCAAGCAGGCATTGGCCTTGGCGCAAACTCAAAAGCGCGGCTGTGCCCTGCTGTTGCTGGACCTGGACCACTTCAAGATCATCAACGACAGCCTTGGCCATAACGTCGGCGACCAGTTGCTCAAGCTGGCGGGCGAACGGCTCCAGGCGTTGCTGGGCCCCAGTGTGACCCTGGCGCGCCTTGGAGGCGACGAATTCGCGGTACTCGCGGAAAGTTGTACGCAGGTGGTGCAGGCGGCGGCGTTGGCGCAGCGCATCCTCGCGGCACTGCAGCAGCCGTTCAACTTTGATGGTCACCAATTGTTTGTCAGCGCCAGCATTGGCATCAGCCTGTTTCCCAATGACGCACTGAGCGCCGAGCAACTGCTGCGTAATGCCGACTCCGCGCTGTTCAAGGCTAAGAGCGCCGGTCGCGAAGGCTACGCCTTATACACCGAGGAACTGACCGCCCACGCCCAGAACCGCGTGGAAATCGCCGGCGAGTTGCGTCGCGCGCTCCAGCAGGAGGAGCTGCGCGTTTACTACCAGCCGGTGCACGATTTGCACGACGGCCGCCTGGTCGGCGTCGAAGCGCTGGTGCGCTGGCAACACCCGGAGCGCGGTCTGGTACCGCCGGGCGAGTTTATCCCCATCGCTGAACGCACGGGATTGATCGCCGATATCGATGGGTGGGTGATGAACCAGGCTTGCCGACAGATGTGTCAGTGGCTGGCCGACGGCGTCCCCGTGCGCTTTGTCGCCGTGAACGTATCCAGCCGCCTGTTTGCCCGGCGCGAACTCTATGAGCAAGTGGCCAAGGTGCTGCACGATACCGGCCTGGACCCGACGTTTCTGGAGCTGGAAGTCACCGAAAGCGCGGTGATGGATGACCCCGAAGTGGCGTTGGAACAACTGCACCGCCTGCGCGAACTGGGTTTGCGCCTGGCCATCGACGACTTTGGCACCGGCTATTCCTCCCTGTTGCGCCTCAAGCGCCTGCCGGTCCAGAAACTCAAGATCGACCAGGGCTTCGTCGCCGGCCTGCCATGGGACGAAGACGACGCCGCCATCGTGCGCGTGGTGATCGCGCTGGCCAAAAGCATGGGCATGCAGGTGCAGGCCGAAGGCATCGAGCAGGTCGAGCAGGCGCAATTCCTGTTGGACCTGGCGTGCGATATGGGCCAGGGATACTGGTTCGGGCGACCGATGCCGGCCATTGACATCGATTGGACCAACGTCCCTATCATTCGCCAGAGCCTGTAGCGAGGGAGCAAGTTCCCTCGCCACAGGGGCCGTGATTATTTTCAGGGTCGAAAGTGCTGCAACCCCTCGCCCCCACAGAAAATTCTTTCTGGTTATATAAACATTCTTAAATAGTATTTTTAAGAATATCCGCGCTTATCTACTATCGCCCTCACGCCGCAAGCAGTGCCGCCACTGCGAGGCACTATTCATTTCAGGAGCGAGACTATGAGCGCATCTCTACGTAGCGTTGACGGCCAGGACGAAGCAGCGATTTTGCGTGAGATCCAGAGTGCATTGCGCGATCTGCGGTTTGGCGCGGTGGAAATCACTGTTCACAACGCCCAAGTGGTACAGATCGAACGCAAGGAAAAATTCCGTTTGCAGAACCCGGGTAACAAACCGGCCTGAGCAGGAACGGCGATAGACCCATCACTATAAGAAATGCCCCTGTAGGAGCGAGCTTGCTCGCGAAAGACGTCAACGATGACGCTGCGCATCAGGTGCAACGCGTTGCCTTCCAGCTTTTCGCGAGCAAGCTCGCTCCTACAGTCGTCAGTCAACACCCCAAGAATTTCAGGAGCCTTCTATGTCGTCGATTCGCCGCTATGCCCTGGCCGCACTGGCCAGTGCCGTGTTTGCAGGTTCCGCCGTTGCCAAGGACTACGAGTTGCTCAATGTCTCGTACGACCCAACCCGTGAGCTGTACCAGGACTACAACGCTGAGTTCGCCAACTTCTGGAAACAGTCCCACCCTGGCGACACCGTCAAGATCCAGCAATCCCACGGTGGTTCGGGCAAGCAAGGCCGGGCGGTGATCGACGGCTTGCGTGCCGACGTGGTCACCCTGGCCCTGGCCGGCGACATCGACGAAATCGCCAAGTTGGGCAAGACCCTGCCGGAAAACTGGCAAACCCGCCTGCCGGACGCCAGCACGCCGTACACCTCGACCATCGTGTTCCTGGTGCGCAAGGGCAACCCGAAAGGCATCAAGGACTGGGGTGACCTGATCAAGAAAGACGTGTCGGTGATCACGCCTAATCCGAAAACCTCCGGCGGTGCGCGCTGGAACTTCCTCGCCGCCTGGGCCTATGGCCTCAAAACCGGTGGCAGCGAAGCCAAGGCCCAGGAATACGTCAAGGCGCTGTTCAAGCACGTGCCGGTCCTCGACACCGGGGCGCGCGGTTCGACCATTACCTTTGTCAACAACGGTCAGGGCGACGTGTTGCTGGCCTGGGAAAACGAGGCGTTCCTGGCCTTGAAAGAAGATGGCGGCGCCGACAAGTTCGACATCGTTGTGCCGTCCCTGTCGATCCTCGCCGAGCCACCGGTGGCCGTGGTCGACAAGAACGCCGAGAAAAAGGGCAACACCGAGATCGCCACTGAATACCTCAAACACCTGTACAGCCCGGCTGGCCAGGAGATTGCGGCGAAGAACTTCTACCGCCCACGCGATGAGAAAATCGCCGCCAAATACGCCCAGCAGTTCCCGAAACTGGACCTGGTGACTATCGACAAAGACTTCGGCGGCTGGAAAACTGCCCAGCCGAAATTCTTTAACGACGGTGGCGTGTTCGACCAGATCTACTCGGCGCAATAACCAACACCGCCCTCTGTAGGAGCGAGCTTGCTCGCGAAGAAGGTCCAGGCACCGCGTGCCCCCAGAATGTGCGCGTTATCGTTGACGTTTTTCGCGGGCAAGCCCGCTCCTACAGGGTTTTGTGTGTCAGACCCGTTAACCAAGGACTCTTATGTCGCGTCGTATTTCCCCCGTCATACCCGGCTTCGGGCTGACGCTGGGCTACACCGTGGTGTACCTCAGCCTGATCGTACTCATCCCCCTCGCGGCGATGTTTGTACACGCCGCCCAACTTACCTGGGATCAGTTCTGGAACATCGTCACCGCACCGCGTGTGCTCGCGGCATTGAAACTGAGCTTCAGCACTGCGCTGTACGCGGCGCTGATCAACGGTGTGATCGGCACGCTGCTGGCCTGGGTGCTGGTGCGCTACACCTTCCCCGGCCGCAAGATCATCGATGCGATGATCGACCTGCCGTTCGCCCTGCCCACGGCCGTGGCCGGTATCGCACTGACCGCGTTGTACACGCCGACCGGCCTGGTCGGTCAGTTCGCCGCCGACCTGGGCTTCAAGATCGCCTACAGCCCCTTGGGCATCACCCTGGCACTGACCTTCGTCACGCTGCCGTTTGTGGTGCGCACGGTGCAGCCGGTGCTCTCCGACATCCCCCGGGAAGTCGAAGAAGCCGCCGCCTGCCTGGGCGCCAAGCCGTTGCAGGTGTTCCGCTACATCCTCGTGCCCGCCTTGCTGCCTGCCTGGCTGACCGGTTTCGCCCTGGCGTTTGCCCGTGGCGTCGGTGAGTACGGTTCGGTGATTTTCATCGCCGGCAACATGCCGATGAAAACCGAGATCCTGCCGCTGCTGATCATGGTCAAGCTCGACCAATACGACTACCGCGGCGCCACGGCCATCGGCGTGCTGATGCTGGTGGTTTCCTTTGTCCTGCTGCTGCTGATCAACCTGCTGCAGCGGCGCATCGAACGTCCATAAGGAGGCGCGGAACATGTCCCAATCGTCTATTTCCGCCGCGTCCTCGGCCAACGCTGCCCGTCGTGGCAGCGCGGTGTCGCGACGTATCCTGATCGGCCTGGGTTGGCTGGTGTTTTTCCTGTTCCTGCTGCTGCCGCTGTTTATCGTGGTGTCCCAGGGCCTGAAGAATGGCCTCGGCGCGTTCTTCACCGCGATCCTTGAACCGGACGCGCTGTCGGCGCTGAAACTCACGGTGATCGCCGTGCTGATTTCGGTGCCGCTCAACGTAGTGTTCGGCGTCAGCGCCGCCTGGTGCGTGAGCAAGTATTCGTTCCGTGGCAAAAGCATCCTGGTGACGCTGATCGACCTGCCGTTCTCGGTGTCGCCGGTGATCGCGGGCCTGGTCTATGTGCTGATGTTCGGCGCCCAGGGCTTGTTTGGCCCGTGGCTGCAGGAGCATGACATCCAGATCGTGTTTGCCTTGCCCGGCATTGTGTTGGCGACCATCTTCGTCACCGTGCCCTTCGTGGCCCGCGAACTGATCCCGCTGATGCAGGAGCAGGGCACCCAGGAAGAAGAGGCCGCGCGCCTGCTCGGCGCCAATGGCTGGCAGATGTTCTGGCATGTCACCGTGCCGAACATCAAGTGGGGCCTGATCTATGGCGTGGTGCTGTGTACTGCGCGGGCCATGGGTGAGTTCGGCGCGGTGTCGGTGGTGTCCGGCCACATCCGCGGCGTGACCAACACCCTGCCGCTGCACGTCGAGATTCTCTACAACGAATACAACCACGTTGCCGCGTTCGCGGTGGCCAGCCTGTTGCTGATCCTGGCGCTCTTCATCCTGCTGCTCAAGCAGTGGAGCGAGAACCGTATCAACCGCCTGCGCAAAAGCGCCGGTGAGGAATAAGTCATGTCGATCGAAGTCCGTAATGTCAGCAAGAACTTCAACGCCTTCAAGGCCCTGAACAGCATCAATCTGGACATCCAGAGTGGCGAGTTGGTGGCGTTGCTTGGGCCCTCCGGCTGCGGCAAGACCACCTTGCTGCGCATCATCGCCGGTCTTGAAACCCCGGATACCGGCAGCATCGTGTTCCACGGCGAAGACGTGTCCGGCCACGATGTGCGTGATCGCAACGTCGGTTTTGTGTTCCAGCATTACGCGTTGTTCCGCCACATGACCGTGTTCGACAACGTCGCCTTCGGCCTGCGCATGAAGCCGAAAAACCAGCGCCCGAACGAAAGCCAGATCGCGGCCAAAGTCCATGAGCTGTTGAACATGGTCCAACTGGACTGGCTGTCCGACCGCTACCCGGAACAACTCTCCGGCGGCCAGCGCCAACGCATCGCCCTGGCCCGTGCCCTGGCGGTGGAGCCCAAAGTGCTGCTGCTCGACGAACCCTTCGGCGCCCTCGATGCCAAGGTGCGTAAAGAGCTGCGCCGCTGGCTGGCGCGCCTGCACGAAGACATCAACCTGACCTCGGTGTTCGTGACCCACGACCAGGAAGAGGCCATGGAAGTCGCCGACCGTATCGTGGTGATGAACAAGGGCGTTATCGAGCAGATCGGCTCACCGGGCGACGTCTACGAAAACCCGGCCAGCGATTTCGTCTACCACTTCCTCGGCGACTCCAACCGCCTGCACTTGGGGGATGACAACCACGTGCTGTTCCGTCCCCACGAAGTGTCGCTGTCGCGCCATGAACTGGAAGACCACCATGCGGCCGAAGTGCGCGATATCCGCCCGCTGGGCGCCACCACGCGGGTGACGTTGAAGGTCGAAGGCCAGAGCGAGCTGATCGAAGCCGAAGTGGTGAAAGACCACGACAGCCTGATCGGCCTGGTGCGGGGCGAGACCCTGTTCTTCAAACCCAAGGTCTGGCAAAAAGCCTAACCCCCCTGTAGGAGCGGGCTTGCTCGCAAAGAGCGTCAACGATAACGCGGGCATTCTGGGTTAACGCGGTGTTCTTGCGTTTTTCGCGAGCAAGCTCGCTCCTACAAGGGTTTATGCCGTGACGTTTTTCTTGCGGCTACGCACCGGCCCCGACCGCGCTTCGATCTGCTGCTTGAGGTCCTGCCGCAACCCCAGCAGAAACGCCAGTTCCGCCACCACAAACAACGGCCCGACGATCAGCCCCGAGATGTCATCCACAAACGCGGGTTTCTTGCCTTCGTAGTAGTGGCCGACAAACTGAATCACCCAGCCCACCACAAACATGCCAATGCCGCTGCCGAGCCACAGCGACGTACTTTGCGCCGCCAATGCATGCCCGGCCCACACCGACAGGCCCATCAGCACTGTCATCAGCACACCCAGTGCCCATTCCAGGCGCAGGTAAAACCACGCCGATAACAGCGCGACCAGCAGCGCCGGGGAAATCCACAGCCCGCCCACTACCCAGGCGGGGCGTGACAGCAGCACGGCCACGGCCACCACGATCAACGGGATGCCAATAAAGTGGCTGGCGATGTTACGCGGGTCGCGGTGGTAGGCGGCGTATTGACTGAGGTGGTCGACGAGGCTTTTCATTGTTGTTCCTCCTGTAGGATGTTTGATCATGCCCTGTCAGCCCGTGCCTAACTGTCAGCTGGGCGACAATCTTTGGAGTGCTCATGAACCCAGCGCAATGGCACGCCCGGCTGGCCACCGGCCACTGGTTCCGTCACCTGCCCGCACCGTTTCAGCATAGCCTGCTGGCCCATGCCCGACTGCGCCCGCTCGCGGCGGGGCAATACCTGTTCAAGCGCGGCGATCCACCCTGTGGCTTGTACGCGGTGCTCGACGGCACGCTGCGGGTCAGCGCGGTGAATGAACAGGGCAAGGAGGCCGTGCTGAGTTTGGTGGAGTGGCCGTACTGGTTCGGCGAAATCTGCCTGTTCGACGGCTTGCCCCGCACCCACGACGCCTGCGCGGTCGGGCCGTGCACGCTGTTGCAGGTGCCGCAGCAGGCGCTGTTGAACCTCCTCGATGAAACCCCGCGATACTGGCGCGACTTGGCGTTGTTGATGAGCCACAAGCTGCGCCTGAGTTTTATCGGGCTTGAACAGCTCAGCCTGATGCCGGCTTCGGCGCGCCTTGCCCACCGTTTGCTGATGATGGTCGAGGGCTACGGCGATACCGAGCATTCCAAGCGCGTGTTGCAACTGCCCCAGGAAGACCTGGCGGCGATGTTGGGCCTGTCGCGCCAGACCACCAACGGGTTGCTCAAGGACCTGCAGGCCCAGGGCATCGTGCGCCTGGGCTATGGCGAGATCGAAATCCTCGATGCCCAGCGGTTGCGGCAGGCGGCGCAGACCTGAAGGGGCTAGACTGCCGGCTTGATCAATCGAGGTGTGTTATGCGCGTGCTGTTAGTGGAACATGAATCCGAAGAGGCACTGCGGATGGCTCAGGGCTTGAACGAGGCCGGCTACAGTGTGGAAGTCGCCGCCAATGGCATGGCGGCGCAGCGGTTTGTCGAAAGCGCCAAGTACGACCTGGTGATCCTCGACGTGATGCTGCCCGGCCTGCATGCCTGGACGTTGCAGCAGTCGATCCGGCAGCAGGGGAACACGCCGGTGTTGTTCCTGACCACGCCGGGCGGGATTGAGGATCGTCTGCGCGGGTTGGAGTTGCATGAGGATGATTATTTGCTCAAACCGTTCGAGGCCAAGACCTTGGTGGCGCGAGCCAGGAAATTATTGCGCCGCGATCGTGGGCGCTGATTGATCCGGGGTGTGCTCGGCGTCGGCAAAACACCCCCTACCGCAAGCCCTCGCGAAACTGCCCAGGTGTCATTCCGGTCCAGCGCTTGAACGCCCGGTTGAAGCTGCTGGTGTCGGCAAACCCAAGCAGATGACTGACCTCGGCCAATGAGCACTGCGGGTCGCGCAGGTGCTGCAACGCCAGGTTCTGTCGACAGTCGTTGAGTAGCGCATCGAAGCGACAGCCCTCATCGGCCAGGTGCCGCTGCAAGCTGCGCACACTCAAGTGCAACGCCTGGGCTATCCGTTCGGCGCTCGGCTCGCCGTCGGGCAATTGCGCCTCGATGGCCGCGCGGACCTTACGTTCCCAGGTCAGCGGTTGCAGTTGGGCGAGGGTGCGCTTGAGCACGGTTTCGTTGTGTTCGGCCAGTTCCGGGTTGGCGTCGTCCAGGTGGCTGTCGAAGTCGCGGGCGGCGAATTCCAGGCGGTCTTCCTCGGCCCCGAAAAACAGCGGCGCGCGAAACACTGTGTGCCAAGGCGTGGGGTCCACGGGTTCGGGGCGTCGCAGGTAAACGGCCAGCGGCGCGTAATCGCGGCCCAGGCGATTGCGGCAGGTGCGCACGTAGATCGCCGCGAAGGCATCGATGGCCTCCAGCGCCGGCGCTGGGCTGCCCGGCGGTTGCAGCAGGCGAAAGCGGTAACGTTCGCCCTCGCGGCTCAGCTCCAGCTTCAGGGCATCGCTGACCACCGGGTGATAACGCACGATGCGTTCGAATACTTCGCGCAGACTGCCGCTGGCCACCAGCGCATAACCCAGCGCATGAAAGGTCGTGGGGCTGACAAACCGTGACACCCGCAAGCCGATGGCCGGATCGCCGCTGACCTGCACCGCCAATGCCCACAGGCGTGATGTGGCCGACAGCGGATAGCGCGCATTCGGATCGTCCATCAATTGCGGGTCGAGCCCGGCCTGCTTGCACAGCGCCGCGCTGTCGAGGCCCAGGGCGTCGAGCTGTTTGCGCAGGGCGCGGGTCCAGCTGGCGAGTGAAGTGGGTTCGTTCATGGCGATTGGCGCTTGCGGTCAACAGGTTGGCGTGTGGGGCTTGCATCCTGCGCGCCGGCTTGGGGCAGGATGCAGGCATCGATAAACAAGAGGATGGAAGCATGGACGGTACTTCTGCAAGTCCCCAACAGATGAACGCGCAACAGCGCGCGGCGCATATCCGCGACGTGGTGCTGGCCGAAGGCGCACGATTGCGCCGGCAGCATTCCTGGCTGCGGCATCAGGACGCCCTGGGCGCGGGCATCCTGGTCGTTGCGCTGGTGGGCATGATCGGCTCGGCGACGCTCTACATCAGCGGGTCTATGGCGTGGTGGGCGTGCCTGCTGCTCAATGCCTTCCTCGCCTCACTGACCCACGAGTTGGAACACGACCTGATCCACAGCATGTACTTCCGTAAGCAGCGCCTGCCCCACAACCTGATGATGGGCCTGGTGTGGCTGGCGCGGCCGAGCACCATCAACCCATGGATTCGCCGGCACCTGCACCTCAACCATCACAAGGTTTCCGGCACCGAAGCCGACATGGAGGAGCGGGCGATCACCAACGGGGAACCCTGGGGGCTGGCGCGCCTGCTGATGGTCGGCGATAACGTCATGTCGGCGTTTATCCGCCTGCTGCGGGCCAGGACATGGAAGCACAAACTCGCCATCCTCAAACGCTCGCTGCTGGTCTACGCACCGCTGGCGCTGCTGCACTGGGGCGCGTGGTACCTGTTCCTGGGCTTCCACGCCGCCAATGGCATCGCCAGCCTGATGGGCACGCCGATCGCCTGGTCCGCCGGCACCTTGCAGACGATGCAGGTGATCGACATCGCCGCCGTGGTGATCATCGGCCCCAACGTGCTGCGCACCTTTTGCCTGCACTTCGTCAGCTCCAACATGCACTACTACGGCGATGTCGAACCGGGCAACGTGATCCAGCAGACCCAGGTGTTGAACCCGTGGTGGCTATGGCCGTTGCAGGCATTCTGCTTCAACTTCGGCAGCACCCACGGCATTCACCATTTCGTGGTGAAGGAGCCGTTTTACATCCGCCAGATGACGGCCGGGGTGGCGCACAGGGTGATGGCGCAGATGGGGGTCAGGTTCAATGACTTCGGGACGTTTGCGCGGGCCAATCGCTTCGAGCGCCACGAGCACGCGCAAAACCGGTTCAATCGGGCTGAAACGGCGACGCGCTGAGTATCACACCGGTTTCATCCACGTACTGCTGCCAGTGGCCTATCAGCGTCGCCAATTTGTCTGGATGACTTGAGGCCAGGTCATGGATTTCGCCGGGGTCCTGGCCAAGGTCATATAGCTGCCAGGTCGCCGGGCCTACGGGGCCAGGGATATACACGGCTTTCCACTGGCCCTGGCGGATGGCCCGGCGGCCGAATAGCTCCCAGCCGGTGACGGTGTTCTCATCGTGGACGCGGGCCGTTTCCCCGGACAGGAAACCCAGCCATGACTTGCCACGTAACGGCGCTACCGGCTTGCCACGCCACTGTTTGCCCGGATGGCATACACCGGCCAGGTCGAGAATAGTCGGCGTGATATCCATCACTGTGCCAAACCCGTGGCTGATCCGACCCTTGAGTGACAGTTGGGGGTAGTGCACCAGTGCGGGCACACGAATCCCGCCCTCGGTGGTAAACGCTTTGAACAGCCGCGACGGCGCGGTCGCCACTTGGGCCCATGACGGGCCGTACCAGACGTAAGAGTTAGCGCGCCCGATGTTGTCCAGGCTGTTGTCGTAATGCTGGTTGAGGTAGGTCAGCAGTTGCGGCCCGAACTTGGGAAAGGCTTCCAGCAGCGCACCTTCGGCACCGTTATCGGACATGAACACAATGAAGGTGTTATCCAGTTGTCCCTGCCTGCGCAGGTACTCCACCACCCGGCCGATGTTCCAGTCCATGCGCTCGACCATCGCGGCATACACCTCCATCGCCCGCGCCGACACCTGACGCTGTTCGTTGCTCAACGCCGCCCATTGAGTGTTCAGCTCGATCAGGGGATGGGGTTCGACATCGGCGTCGATCAATCCCAGGGCCTTGAGTTTGGCCAGGCGTTCCAGGCGCAAGGCTTCGGGGCCGGCGTCGTAGCGGCCGCGGTATTTGGCGACGATGTCGGCGGGCGCCTGCAACGGCCAGTGCGGGGCGGAAAACGGCAGGTAGGCGAAGAACGGCCGTGTCTGGTCGCGTTCCTTGAGGTACTGCAGCAGCTTGTCGCCGAAGACGTCGGAGGAATAGAAATCCTTGGGCAATTGTTCGACGAAGGTGTCGTCCTCGATGTACAGCGCCGGGGTGGATTTGAGCAGGCCTGGGGTGGTGTCGTCGTAGGTCGGCTCGAAACCATAGTGGTTGGCCGCTCCCGGCAATAGCGAAAATGAGCGCTCAAACCCGCGCGCATGGGGCGCCAGTTCGGCGGTCAGGCCCAGGTGCCATTTACCGCTCATCAGGGTCTGGTAGCCGGCTTCGCGCAGCAGTTCCGGCAGGGCCACGACCTTGTCATTCAAGTAGCCTTCGTAACCGGGTTTGCCGATCAGCTCCGGCGTCAGTGCCTCGGCCATGGTGCCGATACCGGCAATATGGTGGTCGGTGCCGGTGAGCAGCATCGAGCGGGTCGGCGAGCAGGTGGGCGCGGTGTGGAAGTCGGTCAGGCGCAGGCCGTTCAGTGCCAGCGCGTCCAGATGCGGTGTGGAAATTTCCCCGCCAAAGGCACCCAGGTCGGAGAAACCCATGTCATCGGCCAGGATCACTAGAAAATTGGGGCGTTGCGGCATCGGTATGTCCTCGTTAGCAGGCAATAAAGGCCACGGGCAGATCGCGGATCTGTTCGCGCAGCGGCGGCTGGTAGTGGTCGTTGCTGGTCAGTTCGTGCAGCAGTTCTTCACGCAGTTGGTGGAACTCGAAACTGCTGCGCTGGCGCGGATGGGCCAGGGCAATGTCGACCACCTGCTTGATCCGTCCGGGTCGGGGTTCCATTACCACCACGCGGTCGGCGAGGAAAATCGCCTCTTCCACGTCATGGGTCACCAGCACCGTGGTGATTTTGGCGCGCGTGCGGATCGCCAGCAGCTCGTCCTGCATCTGCTGGCGAGTCAGGGCGTCGAGGGCACCGAAGGGCTCATCCAGCAGCAGGATGCGCGGGCTGGCCACCAGGCCCCGGGCAATCGCCACCCGTTGCGCCATCCCGCCGGAGAGTTGGTGGGGGTAGGCCCGGGTAAAGTCGGTCAGGCCGACCAACTCGATAAAATCACCGATGCGGCGGTCGCGTTCGGCTGTGCTGAGGGGCTCGTTGACCAAGCCCAGGCCGATGTTTTGCGCGACGGTCAGCCAGGGGAACAGGCGGTGCTCCTGGAACACGATGCCGCGCTCGCCGCCGATGCCGTTCACGGCTTTGCCGTCGACCTGGATCTCGCCGCGAAACTGCGTGTCCAGGCCAACCAGCAGGCGCAGCAAGGTGGATTTTCCACAGCCGCTGGAACCGACAATCGCGACAAATTCACCTTCGGCGATGTCCAGGTTGAATTCACGAATGGCCTCCAGCTCGAAGCCGTCGACGTCGAAGGTCTTGCCCACGTGGTTGAAGCTGACGATAGGTGCGTTCATGCGTGTCTCCAGCGGGTTGCACGGGTTTCGATGCGTTGGCCGATCAGGTTGAGGGCCGCGCCGGTGAGGCCGACCAGGAGCATGCCGCTCATGATCAGGTCCATGCGCAGCAGTTGCTGGGCGCCAATCATCAGGCTGCCGATGCCGCCGTTGGACGGCATGAAATATTCAGCGCCGATGGTGCCCAGCCAGGCATAGATCAGGCTCAGGCGCAGGCCGGCGAAAATGCCCGCCGCCGCCCCCGGCAAGACCAGGCGTTGCAGCCGTTGCGCCAGCCCCAGGCGCAATACTTGCGCCGCCTCGCTGAGCTGTGGCGACAGGTTCAGCACGCTGCGTTGGGTGGCGATAAACAGCGGGAAAAACGCGGCGAGGGCGATGAACACCCCTTTGGCCAATTCCCCCAGGCCGAACCAGGCTGTGAGTAGTGGCACCCAGGCGAAAATCGCGATCTGGCGCAACGCAGCCAGGGTCGGTCCAAGCAGCCGCTCACTGCGCCGCGACAGTCCCAGCCAGAGGCCCAGGGCAAAGCCCAGGCCTGCGCCCAGCAGTAACCCGCCCAACATGCGCGCCAGGCTTTTACCCAGGGCGCCACTCAGGCTGCCATCGAGCACGCCGTGCGCGGTGGTCAGCAGCACCGCCCAAGGGCTGGCAAGGATATTCGCGTCCACCCACCCCTGCACCGCCGCCACCTGCCACAGCGCCAGCAATAACAGTGGCAACAACCCTGGTTGCAGGCGTTGCCAGCCGTGATAGCGCGGGCCACGACGAATCTGCGCGGTGGCCGGATGCGGCCAGTGCACCCACGTGCGGTCCAGCCAGCCGATACCGCGATCCATCGCCACGCCCATCACGCCGATCACCACGATGCACACAAAGACGATATCGAGCATGAACAACTGCCGCGCCCAGACCATCAGGTAGCCGATGCCTTCGCTGGACGCCAACAGTTCCACTGCCAGCAACGAGGTCCAGCCAGCGGCCAGGGCCAGGCGCACCCCGGCCATGAACGCGGGCAGGGCGGCGGGCAGGATCAGCCGGCGGATCAACAGGTGCGTGGGCAGGCGCAGCACGCGTGCCGCTTCACGCAGGTTGGGCTGGGCATCGCGTACGCCGACCAGTGTGTGCAGGGTCACCGGTACCACGATCGCCTTCACCAGCACGACCAGTTTCAAGGGTTCGCCGATGCCGAAAAACACCATGAACAGTGGGATCCAGGCCAGGGTCGGCACTTGCGCCAGTGCACCGAAGGTGGGGAACACCAGGCGCTCGGCCCGCGCGCTGAACCCCAGCAGGGCACCGAGGACGGCACCGGCGCCGATACCGGCCAGCAGCCCCCAAAACAAGCGCTGCAAACTGATCGCCAAGTGACTCCACAGCTCGCCACCCGCCAGTTCCACGGCGCTGCTCCACACCAGGGAGGGTGGCGGCAGAATTTGCTCGCTCATCCAGTGATTGCGGCTGGCCAGCCACCACAGCGCAAATAGCGCCAGCGGCAGCAGCCACGGCAACAGGCGTTCACCCAGGTTCGACCCGCGCAGCGCGGCGCCCCTGGCGGGGGCCGCAAGAGGCAGGCTCAAAAGTGAAATTCGGGCCATGGAGGACCTCCGTTGTCGTCGAGGGCGTTATGTGATTTCGATCTTACAAAATAACAATCAAGACTATTAAGGGATAAGGGAGACCATTTAAAGCCTGGGCACAGCACGCATCCAATGCATTCCGAGAATATTTTCGATGCTGTTTATGCATAACCCTCTGGGCCCGGCGTTTTGATTCGCATAGTTCTAAAAGTTATTAAATTGTGAATTTATAGTATTTAAAGTTTTTATCAGGCTGTGCGTACTTTCTGTCTCCCCAGGCGACCGTCGCCCATCAGGAGCTGCGCTTATGAAACTGCCCTTCAAACGTCTGATCACCTTGCTCGCGGGCACCGCCCTGGCCGGGCTGGTACAGGCGGCCGACCTCAAGGAAATCCGCATCGCCGTGCCCGACCTCAGCGCCGGCAGCCAGCACAGCGGTGGCGGTATCACCGATGTGTTGCGCCAGCAGCAGATCTTTGAGAAGGCCTTTGCCGACCAGGGCATCAAGATTCAATGGAATTACTTCAAGGGCGCCGGCCCCGTGATCAACGAAGCGTTCGCCAATGGCCAGGTGGACCTGGCGTACCTGGGCGATCTGGCAGCGATCATCGGCCGCTCCAATGGCCTCGACACCCGATTGCTCAGTGCCTCGGCGCGCGACATAAAACAGTACCTCGGCGTGGTGCCGGGTTCCGGTATCAAGACTTTGCAGGACCTCAAGGGCAAGCGTGTCGCGGTGTTCCGTGGCACGGCCAGCCAACTGTCGTTTGACAGTGCGTTAGCCAGCCAGGGCTTGAGTGAAAAGGACCTCAAAGTCATCAATCTGGACTTCAACGCCGCCGGCGCAGCATTGGCGGCCAAGCAGATTGATGCGACGTGGGGCGGCGCGAACCTGAACGCATTGCAAGCCAAGGGCCTGGCCGAAATCCCGCTGACCACCAAGGACCTCGGTGGCGCAGGTAGCGTGCAGTCGGTGCTGGTGGGCAGTGGCAAGTTTGTCGACGAGCATCCCGAAATCATCACCCAACTGCTCAAGGTCCCGCAGCAGGCGGTGCAATGGTTGACCGACGACAACAACAAGCAGGCCTATATTGATCTCGTCGCCGGGCTGGCCAGTTATCCACCGGTGATCCTGAGCAACGATTTGAAAAACGAGAAACTCAGCGCGTTGTTCCCGTCGACCCTAGACCCGGTATTCCTCGGAAAATTGCAGGATTCAGTGGACCTGGCCTCCAAGGAGCGGCTGATTCGCAAGTCGTTCCAGGTGAGTGATTGGGTGGCCCCGAACCTTTCAGCGGCGGGGCTCTAGGCACGGTTACACCGCCAGGCTGACAGCCTGGCGGTCCACCTCCACCAACGTCTCGATCATTGCCTTCGCCGCTGGCGACAGGCGCGACCCGGTGCGGCTGACGATGCCGCATCGAGCGCTCATGGTTTCCATGTTCTGCGGCAGGTTGCGCCAGTGCAGCAGCGCCAGCGAACCCTGGGCGATGTCTTCGGCGAACGCTTCTTCGGTGCCTACGCCAATGGCATTGGACTGCAGCACGATTTTCACCAGCGTGGGGAAATGCTCGGTCTGGATACTCGGTGAAAAATCCACGCGCCCGCTCAGGTTGGCCAGCAGCTTGCGAACGCCCTGGGAAATCAGCGGCGACGCCAGCGGGTAGTCGAACATGTCGTTGGTCGACAGGCTGTCCTTGGCCAGCAGTGGGTGCCCGGGCCGGCAGAAAAACACGCCGCGCTTGGGGGTCAGCGCGCGGGTCTGGAAGTTCGGGTCGGCCTCGAACTGGCGGATGTCGGCGATAAAGAACTCGATTTCTTCACGGCTCAGGGCGCGGCTGAGTTTTTCCCAGTTATCCACCTGAAAACTGGTGCGGATTTTCGGGTGGGCGGTGATAAAGCGCGCCACCGCATCGGGCACCAGTTTCACCGCCGGTGCCGGGCCGCAGCCGAAGCGCAGGTCACCGGCATCGAGCTTGGTCATGCGTGTCACTTCACTGCTCAATAAGGCCGCGCCATGTACCAGGCTCAAGGCATGTTGCAGCACCACCTGGCCTTCGGGCGTGGGGCGCAGATCCTTGTTGCCGCGGTCGACCAGCACGCAGCCGAACTCTTGTTCCAGCCCCTGGATACTGCGGCTGAAAGCCGGTTGGGTGATGCCCATGGCGTCCGCCGCGCGAACGAAACTGCGGTGTTCGTTAAGGGCGATGAAGTACCGCAGTTGGCGAAGATCCATATGCTTTCCCGGCATCTTAAAAATAGGTCGAAGGCATTTGCGACCGAGGGAGCTGCGGTTTTAAATGCAAGCTCTTATTCCGTCAACGAAGCATTGGTTAATTTGCTAGATCTAAAATGCATATGCATAGAGCGTTGCCGGAACGCATTCCCACCATCAGCAGGCACATGAGGGTCATCACTATGAGCAATGCCGTATTAGCCGTTCAACCCATCGCCCAGGCTTTGGACATTCATCCGGTGGCCGGTCGTATCGGTGCCGAGATCCGTGGCATCAAACTGTCGGGTGGGCTGGACGCCGCCACCGTCGAAGCCATCCAGCAAGCGCTGGTGCAGTACAAAGTGATCTTCTTCCGCGAGCAGGCCCACCTTGACGACCAGAGCCAGGAAGCCTTCGCCCATCTGCTCGGCGAGCCGATTGCGCACCCGACGGTACCGGTGCGCGACGGCACGCGCTTCCTGATGGAACTCGACGGCACGCGCGGCCAGCGGGCCAATTCCTGGCACACCGACGTGACGTTTGTCGACGCTTACCCGAAAGCCTCGATCCTGCGGTCGGTGCTGGCGCCGAAGTCAGGTGGCGATACGGTCTGGGCCAACACCTCCAGTGCCTATAACGACCTCAGCATCGAGCTGCGTGCACTGGCCGACACCCTGTGGGCGGTGCACAGCAACGAATACGACTATGCCGCGCGCAAGCCCGATGTGTCGTTGGAGAAGCTGGAGGAATACCGCCAGGTGTTCACTTCCACGGTGTACGAAACCGAACACCCGGTGGTGCGGGTGCACCCGGTCAGTGGTGAGAAAACCTTGTTGCTGGGGCATTTCGTCAAGCGCCTGAAAGGCTACTCCCTGGCCGACTCCGCGCAGCTGTTCAACCTGCTGCAAGGCTACGTCACCCGCCTGGAAAATACCGTGCGCTGGCGCTGGAGCACCGGCGACGTGGCGATCTGGGACAATCGCGCCACCCAGCACTACGCCGTGGATGACTACGGCACCCAGGAGCGCATCGTGCGTAGGGTGACGCTCAAGGGCGATGTGCCGGTCGGCGTGCAGGGGCAGCGCAGTCAAACCATCAAGGGGCTGTGATCACCACACCCCGATCTGCACGATCTTCTCCGCTTGCGGCTCACCGTAGCGAAACCGTTGGCCACGCACATTGATCTCCGTGTGGCTGATGGTGGTGCGCCGCTTCAGTCCGCGCAGCCATTCGAACAGATAACCCAGGTGCGTTTCGCGCACTTGGGCATACGCCGGATCGGCGCCCAGATCGTGCAATTCCTGTGGGTCATTTTCCAGGTCGAACAACTGTGGGCGGAAGCCGTCGTACGCAAGGTACTTCCAGCGCTCGCTGCACACCATGGTCATGCGGCAACGATCAATAGGCTGCCCCAGGCGCTCACGAGCGGGGGCCTGGAAGGCGTAGTCGTATTCGGCGATGGCGTAGCGGCGCCAGGCACTGTGTTCGCTGTGTAACAGCGGGATCAGCGAACGACCTTCCAGGCGATGCTCGGCAGCGGGCAGGCCCAGCGCGTCGAGGAACGTCGGCAGCGCATCAATGGTTTCCACCAGACGCTCATCCACCGTGCCACGGCTGATATCTGCACTGGGGCGCGGGTCGCGCACGATCAATGGAATGCCCACGGCAGGCTCCAGCAAGAATTCTTTTTCGCCGAGGAAATGGTCGCCGAGGAAGTCGCCATGGTCGCTGGTGAACACGATCAGCGTGTCATCCCAGCGGTCGTTGCTTTGCAGAAAATCGAACAGCCGCCCGAGTTGATCGTCGATCTGTTTGATCAGGCCCATGTACGTCGGAATCACCGTCAGCCGCACTTCGTCGCGGGCGAAGTTGAGGCTCTCCTGATGTTGGCGAAATGCCTGGTAAACCGGATGATCGCTGGCTTGCCCAGGTTGAATCGGGGCCTGGATATGCTCCACGCCATATAACGCGTGATACGGCGCCGGGGCGATGTAAGGCCAGTGCGGTTTGATATAGGACAGGTGCAGGCACCACGGCTGCCCGGCCTGCTCCCGGATAAAGTCGATGGCGCGGTCGGTGGTGTAGACCGTTTCCGAATGTTCTTCAGCTACCCGTGCAGGCAGCCCGGCGTTGCGCATGTGCCAGCCGCTGAGCACTTCGCCGTTCTCACCTTCGGCGGCGTTGGCCCATTCATGCCACGGGTTGGTGCCGGTATAGCCTTGCTCGCGCAGGTAGTGCGTGTAGGGCGCGGACTCGCGTTTATCGTCGAATAGCGGGCTGTCGGGATAGAGGCCGTCGTGACGCACATAAGCCTCGAAGCCGACCTCGTTCAACGGTTGTGCCTGGGTGCTGTCGGGGTCGATATTCAAGCGCTGCAATGCATCAAGGTTCGGCGTGGCGTGGGTTTTCCCCACCAGCGCGGTGCGGATGCCGTGGGGGCGCAGGTAATCACCGATGGTCAGTTCTTCCAGGGGCAGCGGCACGGCGTTCCACGCCACTTGGTGGCTGCTGACATAGCGTCCGGTATAGGCCGACATCCGCGAAGGGCCGCAAATGGTGCCCTGGGTGTAAGCGCGGCTGAATCGCACACCGGCGGCCGCGAGGCGGTCGATATTCGGCGTCTGCAAATGGGCGTGGCCGTAGCACGACAGGTAATCGCGGCGCAGTTGGTCGCACATGATGTACAGCACATTGCGTACGGGTTGGGTTTGAGACATGGGGCTTCACCGAACGGAGGACAGAAGAGGTTTTTCGCCGTTCGAAGGGGGACTGGCAAGTGCATTTGGAGACTGGGTTTCATGCACTCGGTGCATGGCTCAAATGGCGACGTTCTCCAGTGTGTATACGTCTTCATCCTGCTCATCGACCTGCTTGATCTGCTCGATCATTGCCTCCGCTAGCGGCGATAAGCGATACCCGGCGCGACTTACGATGCCGTAGCGGGTATAGCGCTCCTCCAGATCTTCCGCCAGGCCCTCGATCCTTAAGCACACCAGTTCGCGCCGTGCCATGTGCAGCACATCGCTGTTGGCACTGACGATGCCGATGGCGTCCGAGCGCAACACCACCCCCATCAGGCTATAGCCGTTCTCGCACTCGACATTCGGCAGGTAATCGGGCCGGCCGCTGAGGTCGACGATGACTTTGCGCAGGTTCGGCGGGCGGATGGTCACGGCCAGCGGATAGCTCATCAGTTCGGCGGCGCTCACGCTGTCGCGGCGGTCCAGCGGGTGGCCGGCACGGCAACAGAAATACCAGCGGCGGGGGCGCAGGCGATGGGTGTGGTAGTCCGGGTTGGCTTCGAAGTGGCGCGTGTCGGCGACGAAAAATTCGAACTCCTCGCTCAGCAGGCGTTTGCTCAGGCTTTGCCAGTCATCCACCTGAAATTGCACCCGGGCCTTGGGGTAGCGCCCGATAAAACTGCCGATGGCACGAGGGATCAGCCCGGCCGCCGGCGCCGGGCCGCAACCGAAGCGCACCTCGCCGGCTTCCAGGCCATTGAACTGACTGATCTCGTTGGCCAGTTGCTGCGCCCCGCTCACCAGGCGCCGGGCATGCTCCAACAGGACCTGGCCTTGTTTGGTCGGTGCCAGATCCTTGCGGCCGCGATCCACCAACTGGCATCCGGCGCTGTGTTCCAAGGCCTGGATGCTGCGACTGAACGCCGATTGCGACAGGTTCACGGTCAATGCCGCCGCAACAAAACTGCGTTGATCGGCCAGCGCGATGAAGTGACGAAGTTGGCGCAAATCGATATGCATTTTTCACATCAAAAATATCGGGGAAATGCATTGGCTATGCATTAGGTCGACTCCTTATAAATGCTATCTCTTATGCAGTAAATGTTTGATAAAACATAAATAAATAACCTAATGGAATATGGGTTGATGGATATTTCCTGGTTCTGGAGTCGCTTATGAGTCTGTTGAAGTCCCCTGTACCTTGCTTGCCCTGGAGGCTCAAGCGCCTGCCTGTGGCGTTGTTGCTGGCCGGCAGCGCCAGTTGGTCGTCCAGCCATGCGGCCGAGGCAACCCCGCCCGCGCCTGAAGGCGAGAGTGCCAGCGGCCAACTTGAAACCGTCACGGTGACGGCCCGGCGACGTACCGAAAGCGCCCAGGACGTGCCGACCCCCATGAGCGTGATCGGTGGCCAGGCGCTGGAAAGCCAGCGGGTCTACCGGATCCAGGATTTGCAGCAGTTGGTGCCCAGCGTCAACGTCGCCTATATGCATGCACGCCAGTCCAGCGTGTCGATTCGCGGCCTCGGCAACAACCCGGCCAGTGACGGCCTGGAGGGCAGCGTGGGGCTGTATATCGACAACGTCTACCTCGGGCGGCCGGGCATGGCAGTGTTCGACCTGATGGACATCGAACAGCTGGAGGTCCTGCGGGGGCCGCAAGGCACATTGTTCGGCAAGAACACCACCGCCGGGGTGATCAATATCAGTACCCGAGCGCCGAGTTTCACCCCGGAGCGCAGCATCGAAACCTCCCTGGGCGAGGATGGGTACTTCCAGACCAAGGGCACGATTTCCGGCCCGCTCACCGATGAGCTGGCGGGGCGTTTTTCGGCCTACCGCACGCGTAACGACGGTGACATCAAGAATGAGTACGACGGCCACGATCTCAACGGTGGTTCACGCCAGGGCTTTCGCGGGCAACTGCTGTACAAGCCCAGCGAAGCGTTCAACCTGCGCTGGATCGGCGACTACAACGAAGAAGATTCCAGCGCCGGTACCCGCGTCCTGTACAGCACCGGGCCGACCATCAATGGCACTAATCTGTACGAGTCGCGGGCGAATGCGGCGGGGGCAACGCTGGTCGATGGCACCCATCGCAAGGTCAACCTGGACAACGACCAGCACGTCACCGTGTTCCAGGGCGGCACGTCCCTGGAGGCCAATTGGACGCTGCCGAGTGACTTCACCTTGACGTCGGTCAGCTCCTATCGCTTCTGGAACTTCACCCCGCGCAACGATGACGGCCTCAACGTGCCGGCGTCGTATAACGCCGGTGTGTCGGTGGAGGACAAACAGTGGTCCCAGGAATTCCGCCTGGCCTCGCCCACCGGTGGTTTCTTCGATTACGTACTCGGCGCCTACTACTTCGGCAACTCGCTGGATAACAAATCCTTCGCCTATTACGGGCCCCAGGCCGATATCTGGAACGGCACGCCCACCGGCGCCCTGGCCAATGTCAGCAGCGTTGGTAACGGGCACATCCGCACTGACAGTTTTGCCCTGTTTGCCCAAGGCACCTGGCACCTGACCGAGCGCCTGGACTTCACCGCCGGTGTGCGTGGCACCTACGAAGAAAAAAGCGCCTGGGTCACCCGCGACAGTCCCGTGGGCGGTGCGGCTGTCACGGGCGCCGCCGCGACGGCCCGACGGGGACGCACCGGTGCCTATGATTCCGGCGACCTCAACCAGTACAGCACCAGCCCTTCCGGTTTGTTGAACCTCAGCTATCGCTTCAATGAAAACCTGCTGGGCTACGCGACCTTGTCCCATGGCGAAAAGTCCGGCGGGATCAACCTGGCAGTGGGGTCCGCACCGATGGCCGGGGCCGACTCGTTGCTGGTGGGTACCGAGCGCGCGAACAACGCCGAGTTGGGTTTCAAAAGCACGTTGTGGGACCGGCGCCTGCAACTCAATGCCAACCTGTTCTGGACCCAGGTCAACGGCTATCAGACCAACGCCTACGACCAGGACAACCGCGTGCAGTACCTGACGAATGCCGGCTCTGTGCGCTCGCGTGGGGTTGAAGTGGAAAGCACCTGGGTGCCGATCAGGGGCCTGACATTGAACCTCAATGGCTCGTTTAACGACGTCACCTACCTGTCTTATAAAGATGCCCCATGCCCGCCGGAAATCAGCCTGCGCCCTGGTGCGCCAGCTTCCTGCGACCTGAGCGGCCATCAAGTGGTCGGTGCGTCGAAGTGGATCGCCAACGCCAACGGCGAATACAAGTGGAACCTGGATAACGGCTTAGAGCCCTACGTCACCGCCAGCTATGCCTTCCGCTCCAAGGCGGTGGGTACGGTCGAGGATTCCGACTACGGGCAGATTCCGGCCTACGCGGTGGTCAACCTGTCCACCGGCTTGCGCGGCAACTATGAGCAAGGGCAATGGGATGTGTCGTTGTGGCTGAAAAACGCCTTCGATAAAACCTACTACACCACCCTGTGGACCGGTGGGAATGGCGGTTATGAAGGGCTGTTGGGCGCGCCTCGCACATTGGGCGTCACCGGACGCTATGACTTCTAGGCGGCGCGGGGACAGCGTTTGCAACGCCAATTGCTCGATTTGTGCGCGAATAACCCGCTCTGAGCCATGCCTTTGCCGAATATTTTTTATGCCTGGAAAGCATCGAAAAATCGCGCCTCGGCGCCAGCCCACGCAGGACATGGCGTTGGCGTCTGTGGGTGTTTCGTTTATTCGGTTTAGGTCTATGTATAACTTTAAAGATTACTTTAAGAAATAAGCGTCTGACCCCGATGATTCAGACCTCGACAGCCGCTTTGGCCGGTCTGTCGGTTTTTTGTTTCAAAACCGTAGGGAGTGAATCAATGGGCAATGTCCAGACCACCGCCAGTGCACACGAGGCGCAGTGGCGCCAGGCACCGGGTGGTGAGTTGGTCGACCTTGGCCGGCCGCATCGCGCGCCGTTGGGGCAGTTGCGTTTGCAGAAAACCCCCAAGCGCTTTTCGAGCCACCGCGAGGGGATTCTGCTGGGCTTGCTGGTGTTGGCCCTGCACGGTGCGGTGATTTATTGGGTGAGCCAGAAGCCGACCGTTGTGCTGCCGATCGTGCCGCCGGAAATTCCGCCGATGACCATCGAGTTTTCCCAGCCGGCACCGCCGGTGGTGCAACCGCCACCGCCGGTGCAGCCACCACCACCGCCGCCCGTGGTCGAGCCACCGCCGCCGGTGGTGGATGAGTTGGCCGCCAAGCCGGCGCCACCCAAACCGATTCCAAAGCCCAAGCCGAAGCCCGTGCCCAAGCCTGAGCCGAAGCCCGCGCCCAAGGCCGTCGAGCAACCGCCCGCGCCGCCGACGCCGGCACCCCCGGCTCCCGCGCCGGCCGCATCACCGGCGCCCGCCCCGGTGACGCCTGCTTCGGCCAACGCTGCATACCTGAAGAACCCGGCGCCGGAGTATCCGTCACTGGCTCAGCGTCGCGGTTGGGAAGGCACAGTGTTGTTGCGGGTGCATGTACTGGCCAGCGGCAAGCCGGGTGAGATCCAGATCCAGAAGAGCAGCGGTCGCCAGCAACTCGACGACGCCGCCCTGACTGCCGTGAAGCGTTGGAGCTTCGTGCCGGCCAAGCAGGGCGATGTGGCTCAGGACGGCTGGGTCAGCGTGCCGATCGACTTCAAGATTCACTAATTATTCGGCTGCGGTGTGGTGCACACGCCGCGACCTGCACAGAGGGAAAACATCATGGCATTAGCATCTCCACTTGAATCCATCGAAAGCGCGGTGATCTGGCTGCTGGTGGTCTTTTCGGTCGCCACCTGGGGCCTGGCCCTGCTCAAGGGGGTGCAGTTCAGTCGCCTCAAGGCTCAGGATCGCAGGTTCCATAAACGTTTCTGGGCGGCGTCCAGCCTCGACTCGGCCGCCGAACTGACCGAAACCGAGCCGGGCGCCGCCGCCCGTGTGGCCCAGGCCGGTTACGCCGCGATCCAGGTCGGTGAGGCGCCGCACGCTGCCGATCTGAGCCAGGCCATCAATCACCAGGACCGCCTCGAACGCGCCCTGCGCCAGCAGATCGTGCGTGAGCGCCGCTCCCTGGAAACCGGCCTGGCCGTGGTCGCCAGTATCGGCAGTACTTCGCCGTTTATCGGCCTGTTCGGCACCGTGTGGGGCATCATGGAGGCGCTGAAGGGGATCAGCGCGGCCGGTTCCGCCAGCCTGGAAACCGTGGCCGGCCCGATCGGTGCCGCTCTGGTGGCGACCGGTGTGGGGATCGCCGTCGCCGTGCCGGCAGTGCTGGTCTACAACTATTTCCTGCGTCGCTTGAAGCTGACGGCTGCCGACCTCGATGACTTTGCCCACGACTTCTACAGCCTGGCGCAGAAAAACTCGTTCCGCGTGCTGCTGCACCCGGCGCTGAACAAAACCACGGCCGGCAACCCGCAAAAAGTGAAGGAGGCGTCCTGAAATGGCCTTCTCGACCCAAGACAGCGATGAGGTGCTGAGCGAGATCAACGTCACGCCGCTGGTGGACGTGATGCTGGTGCTGCTGGTGGTGTTTATCGTCACCGCGCCGTTGTTGACCAACGCGATCCCGATCAACCTGCCCAAGACCGAAGCCGTGGCCCCGGTGGAGCAGAAAGACCCGCTGGTGGTAAGTATCGACGGCGCCGGCAAACTGTTTATCAACAAGGACGAAATCCAGCCGGACCTGCTGGAATTCAACCTGCAGGCGGCCAAGGCCAAGGACCCCGATGTGCGGGTGCAACTGCAGGCCGATGATGGTGTGAACTACGGCGAAGTGGCGCGAGCCATGGCGTCTATCGAGCGCGCGGGGATTACCAAGCTGTCGGTGATTACCGCCCGTTAGTGTCAAAAGCCTCGACAATTTTTTGGCCGTCTCCTTGGCAGGGTGCGGCCTTTTTTTTGCCTGGGATTTACCCCAACCACTAGATCAGCGAGTCCAGGTCCAGCGGTCGAGGCTTGTCGGCCAGGCTGGCAAACAGTTCTTCGGCCGGGTCCGGCTCGGGGATCATTGCAATCTGCACCTGCAGGGTGTTCTCGCGCTGGTCCTTCCAGCGCGCCAACGCGATTTCAAGGGCGGGCGATTGCGCGGCGCTGCCGTACACGTCGGCAAGGCTCAGGTGGCTTATGCGCAGCCTTTCCAGGCGCTGCAGCGAGTGCGCAAGCTTGTCCGACTCGCGGGTCAGCTCAATGTCGGCCTGCAGGTAGTCGGCGTCGGTGAGATCGCGCTGGTTGTAGCGCATGTGCCGGGACTTTTCCTCAACCTTGAAGCGCATGGTCTTCAATGCCTGGTCCACCAGGGCGTATTCACGCTCAGTGACCAGCGTCCCGCGGGTTTCCTGGGTTTGCTGCCAACGCCGCAAGGTCGCCCAGGACAGCGGGATATAAGCGCGCGGGATGCTGTGGTCGCCCAGGCTCATGAGTTGGGTGATCCAGCCGTCGCGGTAAGGCAGGTCGCCATCTTTGGCCAGCGCGCGGGTGCAGGCGGCCTGCTCGATGGAGTCGCAGCCCGGCCGCCACAGAATCGACGACATTTCCTTCGGGTTGAACGGCACGAGCATGAAGTGATGCAACGTGCCGTGGTGTTGATAAGGCGCGCCGCCCACCCGCACAAGGCCGGCGACAAAGATCAAGGCGCCCAGCACCGGGTTGGTAATGAACATGGCCTTGAACCCGGGGATCCAGATGCTTCGTCGTGCGTTCATCCACGGCGCGGGGACGCTGGGGATCATGTCGTTGTTATTCACCGCGCGGTGGTGCGCCAGCGGCTCGGCGGCGGCGACGAAGGTGGCATCGCCCGTGCGGGGAGCACCGTAGGTATAGAGGAGGACGTCGTAATTGTTGTCCGTGGCGTTGCGAAGGGCTTCCGCCAGCAACAATGCGATTGCGCCGCCGAGGCTGTGGCCGCTGATGATGATTTTTTGTCCGACATAAAATCGGAATAGATAGTCCTGAATAAATTTTTTCAGCGCCTTATAGGCCTCGTAAAAGCCGCGATGGACTTTGCCTTTCCCCTCTTCGAAAGGCACTTGCGCCGCATCCACATCCCGCCACCAGTCGGCCAACTCCAGGGTTCCACGGATTGAAATCAGGATGACCTCATCATGGTGGGTAATGAATGCTTGGGTGCTCTTGGCGCTAAACCAATGGGTGCTGGTGTCATCGAAAAAGTGCAGCTTGGCGGGATGTTCCTGGTTTTCGCCCGGTTTGTTTTGCTCATACAGGGTGGGGTCGAACGGCAGGATTTCGAAGCGTTTCGAGTAAGGCACTTCTTCGTAGAGGGGATAGTAGCGGTGATTCGGCGACTGGGCATTGTCCACTTTCCAGCTTTCCCGGTAGTTCGAAAGTGCTTCGCCAAAGAAGTGACCGACGCTGGGGTCCAATGGAAAGCTGACCCTGTCCACCGGATCCTTGGCGGGGTGCTGGCCGAAATCGCAATAACTCAAGTTCGCCATGATCGCCAGTTGGTACAGGTTCAAGGCACAGAACTGATTGTCGGTCGAGAGCATGGGGCGGAACGCCCGCAGTGGACGCACCTGGAGCAGGGTGTGCCGGTTCGATAACAGCCCGACACCAAACGTCGCTACGGGGGCTGGACTGAACCTCAGTTCATTGAGCGCTCTTATCAGGATGTCTTCCGGCGGGTATTTACGGTCAATAATCGGCGGCGGTAGATGTGCGCTGTGTTTGACCAGGTCCCGGACTTCGACCTGGATGAACTCATCTCCCGGTTTTAGTGCGGGGTTGTGCTCGCGAGGGGAACCGTCTTTGTGGAAGAAGCGGGTTTGTTCGGCGCGGACTTGGAGTTCGGTGATGGGGAGTGGATAGGACGGGCGGGTCATCAAAAAACTATATAAATCTTCGCTTCCTACATACTCAGCGTCTAAATGAAGTACAACGGGCCCTCGATAGCAGTCTTCAACTTTGGCAAACCCATCGGCATCCAACCTGCCCGTATAGCGTTGCTCTGCACTGTCTTGAAGGGTATAGGCAAGGCCCGCATAGGGTTTACCATCACCGAACTCATCGACCAACTGAAAACTAATAAAGTGTCCCCTTAATGGGCAGGCCAGCATCTTGCTGCTAAAAAACGGCCTATCCTCATCTTTCATAGGTTCATACAAATTCATGATTAATGTCCTTTATTCAGTGCAGTTGGGATAGACGGTGCAGTCACGTCCGTCAGGCATTTTGAATGGTTTGAAATCCGTAGTATTTCCCCGGCAAAATCCATACAAATCGTCGAGTCCTTTACCCATGCAGCGTTTCCAGCCAGTTGGAAACTTAATCCAATTGTCGCCCACTGCGGGTAGTTCCTCTTTTGCCTCTGTCAGTATTAACTTCACGGTCCTGCCCGCTAACCCATCGCGCAGCATCGATCCACCCATCAGGCTTTTCTGGACGACACCATTAGCGTCGAGCGCCCGGCACTCGAGGACTTTGACGATGTACCGATACGGCCCCATCGTGCGAAACAACCACTGGCATTGACCCAGAAAGACCAGTGGCCCCGACGCGGGAAAAGGGCGAGTTGTTTCGGTGGGTTCATCACGGATGGATAACGCGCCCCTTTGCAAACCTATGTCCAGATCACGCTTGCCCCATTGCCCTTCGATATTCAGCACAACGCTTTTCAATACCCTGGAACACCCCTTTACCTTTTCTGTAAGTGGCAACTTGAGTTCAATCAGTTGTGTGCCCTTGGGTTGATCGCTTTTGATCACCTTATGCCCCGGACACGACTCGCCCGAGGCCGCGTCGTAATAGGTGGTGGCGCTTATCGTGAAGTTTTCCGGCAACTCGGCCTGGAAGTTTAAACTCTCGGTTTGCAGGAGTGAGCAGCCTGAAACTGCCCAGGCCATTGCGCTTATACATACGGCTCGCAAACATTGGTGAGTAAAGTGTTGTATGTGCATGATGTTTATTATTCTCCCGGCACGGGGTTATACGAACTCATTGTTTTATGTCCTTTATTCAGTGCAGTTGGGATAGACGGTGCAGTCACGTCCGTCAGGCATTTTGAAAGACTCAAGGAACTTGTATGGCTCGGTGCAGAACTCTTCGTTATTCGTTCCCCACAAACCCGTGCAGGGTCTCCAGCCCTTGGGCGTTTCGAGCCACCAGCCTCTGTAATAAGGCTTCTCCTTCTGCGCGACACTAAGCACCAACTTCACGGTCCTGCCCGCTAACCCATCGCGCAGCATTGATCCACCAGCCAGGCTTTTCTGGACGACGCCATTAGCGTCGAGCGCCCTGCACTTGAGGATTTTCCTGATAACCCGGTTCGGTCCCGAGGTGCGAAACAACCACTGGCACTGGCCCTGAAAGACCAGTGGTCCCGACGCGGGGAAAGGGCGAGTTGTTTCAGTGGGCTCATCACGAATGTATAAAGCGGCCTTTTGCAAACTCATGTCCAGTTCACGTTTGCCCCATTGCCCTTTGATATTCAGCACAACGCTTTTCAATACCCTGGAACACCCCTTTACCTTTTCTGTAAGTGGCAACTTGAGTTCAATCAGTTGTGTGCCCTTGGGCTGATCGCTTTTGATCACTTTATGCCCCGGACACGACTCGCCCGAGGCGGCGTCGTAATAGGTGGTGGCGCTTATCGTGAAGTTTTCCGGCAACTCGGCCTGGAAGTTGAAACTCTCGGTTTGCAGGAGTGAACAACCCGAAAGCAGCCAGGCCATGGCGCTTATATACAAGGCCCGCCGATAGGAGTGAGTAAGGTCTCGGATATGTCTCATAGGGATCCTTCTCCAGACCAGAACTTCACTTCATTGAGCAGGCGTTCGTAGTGAGCCTGTGGCGTTTCTCCTTCACGGGGCGCCCAGTTGTTGATGAGCGGCGGCTCGGTTTCAGTGAGTTTGCTGATGATCAAAAAGTGCACCTGCTCAGGGTCGGTCCATCCCCATTGCTGAGCGTATGAAAGTTGTTCGGTGAGCCAAGTGCTTGGGTCTTGACGCTGACTGAGTCGCCTCAGTTCTTCATGGTGTTTTGCCCACAGATAGCGGTAGTTATTGGAATGAAGTATTGCCATCGCCCGATCATCCGACACCGGCACGTTCAGCCAGCCCGGATCGGCAGGCAGCGGGTATTCACCGGGCGCGGGATTGTGGGCGACGTTCCACTGGCCACCCTGCCAATAACACACACTGATCGCCGGCCCCAGATACTCGGGGCGGGCTTCTTCAGGGATATGCGCCAAGGCACGGCCCAGTACGCGATTGTCGTGGAAGCGGTACAGCGCCCGGTGGGGCCGCGTGCCGATGATCAAGCGTTCGCGCCAGTGGCGGGTCAGCGCTGGCAGGTCGCCGTGGCGGATGCTCGCCAGCCAGCCCCAATTGCGCTCGGGCTCGTCGAGGAGAGGTTTGAGGCGTGCATCGCCAGGATTGTCGATAAGGAAGATGAACGGCCCCGCGTTGGCTAAATCGCTGATCGGCGTCTGGCTGTAGATGCAGCTGTACCGCTCGAGGTCATGGGGGCTCAACAAGGCTTGGCGAGCGACGAGTTCGCCTTCCGAGTCCAGGATCAGGCACAGGGTCTGGCCGAGTCTTAGCTGGTCGTCCATCCATTGGCGGGGGCAGGTCGTTGTCATGGTGTGATTCCTTTGGGCAGGCAAAGGCCGTTGCTACAGGCCGCGCACAGCGAGCAAAAATCGGTGTCTCTGGCTTTGGTCGTGGTCATCAGCGCGTGTTGGGTCGGGGCCAGCATCGGCAGTTCAGGCGGGGTCGCCAGGGGCGTGGTTTCCCCTGGCAGCACGGGGGTGGCAGGGGTTCCTCTGGCGGGCGCACCGCCGAGTCGAATGTCGGTGCTGCTGAAGATGCCGCCGGCGTCGATCACGATGTGCTGGCCGCCGGCCTTCAAGGTGATGCTCGCGCCGGCCTCCAGGATCAGATTGGCCCCGGCCTTGAGGTGCACCTCCTGGCCGGCTTCGGCCACCAGTGTCTGGCCCACCTGGGTGTGGCTGCTGTTGGCTACGTGCAAATGGTCATTGGCCTTGAGCTGGACTTTGCGGTCGGCGCTGACGGTGCGCTGGTCTTCGGCTTCCAGCACGGTAATGTTGTTGCCCTTGATGGTTTCCCGGCGTTCGTTACCCACTTCCAGCCGGCTGTCGTTTTCGACCTTATGCTCCATGTCGCGCTGGGCCCGCAGGTAGATCAGCTCCTGGCCGCTGCGGTCTTCGATCGACAGTTCGTTGTAGCCACTACTGGCGGGCGAGCTGCGGCTGCGCAGTACCGTTCTGGTCTTGTTCGCCGGCAAGGGGTACGGCACCGGCGTGAGGATGTTTGGCACACAGCCGGTAATCAGCGGATGGTCGGGATCGCCTTCCAGGTAGGTCACCACCACTTCCATGCCGACACGCGGGATGGTCACCGTACCGAAACGATACCCCGCCCAGTTGGAGGACACCCTTAGCCAGCAACTGCTCTTGTCGCTGTCCAGTTCGGCTCGGTCCCAGTGGAACTCGACTTTGACCCGCCCGTATTCATCGCAGAAGATTTCTTCCCCTGGCGGGCCGGTGACGCGGGCGGTCTGGCTGACCAGCACGGTTTTTCGCGTGATCAGCGGGGGGCGGTAGAACACGTCCCAGGGCGTCGCGCTGAAGGTATTGCGGTAGCCCTGGGTGAAGCCGTCTTCGGATTCAACGTCGACGGTGATCGACTCCTCCAGCACCTGAGGCTGTTTGCCCGTGTGCGTCACCTTGAGCAACAACCACAAATCGTTGTAGCGCTGGCGCGAGTGTTCGGTCAGTTTGAAGAAGTGACCGCTGCGCAGGAGCGGCTGGTCGCTTTCACCCTCTGCCAACTGGTAGTCGTGACGGTGCCGCTCCAGCGCCTGGAGGGCCATGCGTTTGGCGAGTTCTTGGTTTTCGTACACCACTGGGTATCGGTAGTCTTCGAGCTTGGGGCTGGACTCGGCGCTAGAGTCGCTTTCCAGCAACCGGCTCGGACGGTTCAGGTCATAGCCCCGGCGCGTGGTGGCGCTGGTGCGGGTGTTGAAGCGCATGGAGAACTGGCGGACCACCGGATGATCCACGGTCAGGCCAGTGTCATGTTGGTAGGGCGTGTCGCCCAATATGGGGAAATAGGTCTGATCCTCGGTGAAGACCAGCCGGTGGCCATCCTGGCTGTGTTGGTGGTGCCAGGAAATCCCTTCTTCGCTGCACAGCCTTTGGATGAACTCGAAGTCGCTTTCGCCGTATTGAGTGCAGTATTCGCGTTCCGGGTTGGTGCGGATGTGAAAGCTATAGGTATCGGCCAGGATGCCGTGTCCTTCGAGGACTTGGGCCACGATCTGCGGCACCGTCATCTGCTGGAAAATCCGCTGATTGTGGCTGAACTGCAGATAGTGCAGCGCGGGCACCAACCTCAGGTGGTAACGGGTCAGGCGTTTGCCCAGTTCACCCGCGCACGCATCTTCGATATGGCCGTGAATACCTTCGCCGTTCGGGCCGAACTCCAGGAACGCCGGCTGGTTGAGCAGACGCTCGAGCTCGAAATCACGGGATTCGCTGACGACCTCGACACGGATGGCGTACAAGCAACTGATGGCTTCGGTGCCATGAAACGCCAGCACCTTGAAGTCGTTGCGAACGGAAGGGATCTGCAGCGTGAAGTGCACAGCGTGGGCAGGCGCGAACATATGCTTATCCTTAAGACGAAAGAGTAAACAAAACGCGGAGCCCAGGCAGTGTCTGGCCTAAACGCGTTTAAACCTGCGGGCACGCTAGCAAAGGGGAAAAATAGATTGATGCAGGAAAGGCCTCGGAAATGCGTATGAAACTTCCGCAATCTACTGAGTTGCTTGGGCGAACATTTGTCGGAGGGTTTCGCGGGCAGGTCAGCGTTGTAGGGTGTAGGTGTTTTGGTTATTAATAAATAGCTTCTTATTCCTTAACGAATATATATGCCGTCCCTATACTGTCCAGCAACGCTAAACGCTGCAGGAGGGCACACCCATGCACAGCGAGTCGATTCGTTACCTGATCGTGCCGGGCTGGCAAGGATCGCCAGAAGATCATTGGCAGACGCATTGGCAGAACAGCCTGCCCAACAGCGCGCGCGTGGAGCAGGCCGATTGGCTGACCCCGCGCCGCGAAGATTGGGTGGCCGCGCTGGCCGAGGCTATCGCCGCCGACAGCACGCCGGTGATCCTGATCGCCCATAGCCTGGGCTGCATCACCGTGGCCCATTGGGCGGCTACCGCGCCATTGGCGTTTCTGCGGCAGGTGCGCGGCGCCCTGCTGGTAGCCCCGGCCGATGTCGAACGCCCGGCGTGCTCGCCGGCCTTGCGCAATTTCGCACCGATTCCCACCGACCTGCTGCCGTTTCCCAGCCAGGTGGTCAGTTCCGACAACGACAGTGCCGTCAGCGCCCCTCGGGCCATGGAACTGGCACGTAACTGGGGGGCCGAAGCCGGCATTCTGTCCGGTGCCGGTCATATCAATGTGAAGTCCGGTCACCAGCGCTGGGAGCAGGGCTTCGCTTACCTCTATCGTCTGCAAAGCCGTCTCGAGCATCACGCCCGGCGCACGGCCTGATATTTTTTCAACGCCCCGTCCCTGAGTGGATTGGGGGCGGGAGCCTGCCATGAGTCTGCATGAAACCTTCGGTCAGCCGCTGCTGACCTTTCCCGACGCCGAGAAAAGCCCGCTGAGCATCCGCGCCAAGGCCCTGGTGTTTGTCGACCCGCGTTCGCGGCAACTGCGCGAAGAACTCGAACACCTTGCACCGCGCAGCTTGCCCGTGTTGATTCGCGGCGAGACCGGCAGCGGCAAGGAGCTGCTGGCGCGGCATATCCACCGGGGCAGTGATCGCAGCGGTTTGTTTGTCTCGGTCAATTGCGGCGCGATCAGCCCCACCTACGCCGACGCCGAGTTGTTCGGCTACGCGGCCGGCGCCCACAGTGGCGCGGCCAGCAGCCGGGCCGGGTGGTTTGGCTCCGCCAACGGCGGCACCTTGTACCTGGACGAGATCGGCGACTTGCCGCTGCCGATCCAGGTCAAATTGCTGGCCGCCCTGGAAAACCATGAAGTCACCCGCGTTGGCGCCCATCAGCCCAGCCCGGTGGACGTGCGCCTGGTGGCCGCCACCAGCATCGACCTGGCCCAAGCGGTGGCGGCGGGCAAGTTTCACGAGCGCCTGTTCCATTACCTGAGCGAAGGCCAGCTGGATTTGCCAGCGTTGCGCGAGCGGGTCGGCGATATCTTGTCCCTGGCCGAATACTTCCTCGGCATCTACAGCCAGCGCCTGGACCTGCCGGTGCCGCTGATCAGCGACGCGGCCCAGCGGGTGTTGGAACGCCACAGTTGGCCGGGCAATACCCGCGAGCTGGAAAACGTCATTCACTTTGCGTTGCTGGTGAGCAGCGGCGACGAGATTCTGCCCGAGCATTTGAACCTGCCGGTGGCGGGCTCGCCGTTGGAGCAGGTGCAGCGCATTTTCGCTGCGGCGAGCCCTGACGAGCAGGAAGCCTTGCGCAGCTTTCTACATCAACAGTAGCTACATGAGCAAAATGGAATATCAACGTGAATAAAAGATATTGTTCGGGAATAAAAAATCTAGGTATTGTCGCTCCCACGCCGCGATAGCACATCGCTGGCACCCCATATAAGGACGGTCGCCACAGACGTCCCGCCATTCCGATAAGGACACTGCATGAAAAAGGTTCTGTTGTTTACCGCACTGGCGGCTGCCCTGACTGCAAGCTTCGCCCAGGCCGCCGAGAAACTGGTGGTGGCCGCCACCCCGATCCCGCACGCCGAGATCCTCGAACTGATCAAGCCGACCCTGGCCAAAGAAGGCGTGGACTTGGAAATCAAAGTCTTCACCGACTACGTTCAGCCCAACACCCAGGTGGCCGAGAAGCGCCTGGACGCCAACTACTTCCAGACCCTGCCGTACCTGGAAAACTTCAACAAGGGCAAGGGCACCAACCTGGTCACTGTGATCGGTGTCCACGTTGAACCCATCGGCGGCTACTCGAAGAAAATCAAGAAAATCGAAGACCTGAAGGATGGCGCCACCGTCGCTATCCCGAACGAAGGCTCCAACAGCGGCCGCGCCCTGTTGCTGCTGCAAAAGAACGGTCTGATTACGCTCAAAGACCCGACCAATGCCTTGTCCACGCCCAAGGACATCAAGGACAACCCCAAGCACCTGAAATTCAAGGAGCTGGAATCGGCCTTGCTGCCACGTGTGCTCGATCAGGTCGACCTGGATGTGATCAACACCAACTACGCCCTGGAAGCTGGCCTCAACCCAGCCAGAGACGCGCTGATCATCGAAGATGCCAAGTCGCCGTACGTGAACTTCCTGGTGGCTCGTCCGGACAACAAGGACAGCGACGCGATCCAGAAGCTGGCCAAGGCCCTGACCAGCCCGGAAGTCAAAGCCTTCATCGAGAAGAAGTACAACGGCGCAGTCGTGCCAGCGTTCTGATGTAACTCGAAACCCCTTCAGGTTTTAACGCCGACGGCTGATACAGCGTCGGCGTTTTTTATTGGGCTCCAAATACCCACCGCTAATTAGCGGGCATTGATGGCCCTGCGCAGCGCCACGAGCCACTTCACCAGCTCCTGCGGGTCAATCGGTTTGGCTTTGTTCATCGTTCATTCCCTCGACACACAGACCCACCAACCATAGACGCCTCCTGGCTGACCCGCGAATCCGAGGGTTATCTTTTTGGGTTGTCATCTTGAAAAATGGACTTCACCCCGCCGCCGCCCTCGTAGGAGCGAGCTTGCTCGCGAAAAACTGACAGGCAGCGCGGTTATCCAGGAGCGCTGCGTTATCGTTGACGTTTTTCGCGAGCAAGCTCGCTCCTACAGGGGGTATGCCCCTGTTTTGCTGGATCGCGCCTTCTCTGCATGCAGAGAAGGAACCCTGATCTACGCTCACAGTCGCATACCTCATTGGCACATCGCGTCACCCAAGAGGAGCCTGCATGGGCGCTCGCATTTCCACCTGTATTTTCGCGCTGGGCCTGCTGGCGCTGTTGAGCGGCTGTGGCCAGGATAAAACCGAGCCCAAGCAGCATTCCCGGGTATTTGTGCAGACCGTGCAGCCGCTCGACTTCGCCGCGGCGGTTACGTTGACCGGCGATATCCAGGCGCGGGTGCAGACCGATTTGTCCTTTCGCGTCGGCGGCAAGATCATCCAGCGCCTGGTGGATGTGGGCGATCGCGTCAGCGCCAGGCAAGTGCTGGCCAGGCTCGACCCCAAGGACTTGCAGACCAACGTCGACTCGGCCCAGGCCCAGGTAGTGGCCGAGCAGGCGCGGGTCAAGCAGGCCGCCGCCGCTTTCGTGCGCCAGGAAAAACTCTTGCCCAAGGGCTACACCAGCCGCAGTGAATACGACACCGCCCAAGCCGCGTTGCGCAGCAGCCAAAGCGCCCTGGCCGCCGCCCAGGCCCAGCTGGCCAATGCCCGCGAGCAACTGGGCTACACCGCGCTGGTTGCTGAAGCGCCGGGGGTGATTACCGCGCGCCAGGCGGAGGTCGGCCAGGTGGTACAGGCCACCGTGCCGATCTTCAGCCTGGCCCGCGATGGCGAACGCGACGCGGTGTTCGATGTGTACGAATCGCTGCTGGTGGAACCGGCCAACGATGACGTGATGACGGTCAAATTGCTGGATAAACCCCAGGTGCAGGCCCACGGCAAAATCCGCGAGACCACCCCGGCAGTGAACGCCGCCAGCGGTACGTTGCAGGTGAAGATCGCCTTGAATACCTTGCCCGCCGGCATGGACCTGGGCGCGGTGGTCAGCACCACACTGCATGCCCCGGCCAAGGCCAGCTTCGAACTGCCGTGGTCGGCACTGACCAAAGACCTCAGTAGCCCCGCCGTATGGCTGGTGGACGGCGACGGTAAGGTGCAGCTGTACAAGGTCAGTGTCGCGCGCTACCTCACCGGCAATGTCATCGTCGGCGACGGTCTCAAGGGCGGCGAAACCGTGGTGGTGGCCGGCGGACAATTGCTGCACCCCGGCATGCAGGTCGAGATTGCCCAGCCGCCGGACGCTGCCCAGGCCCGGGGCATGCAACCATGACGCGCCTGATGGTTGTCCTCGCCGCCGGGCTGTTGCTTGCCGCCTGCTCCCAGCAAGATCCGCCGCCCGAAGCGGTGCGCCCGGTGCTGTCCATGCAAGTCAAATCCGAAGACCAGCAAACCCTCGGCCGTTTCGCCGGGACCATCCAGGCCCGTTATGAAAGCAACCTGGGCTTTCGTGTGTCCGGCCGCATCGCTCATCGCGCGGTGGATGTCGGCGCCGAGGTGGAGAAGGGCGCCTTGCTGGCGGTCCTCGACCCCACCGACCAACAGAACCAACTGCGCGCCGCCCAGGGCGATCTGGCCCGCGTCCAGGCGCAGTTCATCAACGCCCAGGCCAACGCCCGCCGCCAGCAGGAACTGTTCAACCGTGGCGTCGGTGCCCAGGCCCAATTGGACGTAGCCCAGACCAACCTGACAACCACCCAGGCCGCCCTCGACCAGGCCCAGGCGGCGGTCAACCAGGCCAAGGACCAGCTCCACTACGCCGAACTGCACACCGACCATGGCGGCATCGTCACCGCCTGGAACGCCGAGGCCGGCCAGGTGGTCAGCGCCGGCCAGCAGGTGGTGACCCTGGCGCGCCCGGACGTGAAGGAAGCGGTGATCGACCTGCCCGCCGGCCTGGCCGAGCGCCTGCCGCCCGACGGGGTGTTGCTGGTCGCCGGCCAACTCGATCCCAGCATCCACACCACTGCCACCGTGCGCGAGATCGAACCCCAGGCCCAGAGCGCCACGCGCACCCGTCGCGCGCGCCTGACCCTGGCGGACACGCCCGCGGCCTTTCGCCTGGGCACGGCGATCAGCGTCACCCTGAGTTCGGCGATCACGCCGCGCATCGAACTGCCCTTGAGTGCCTTGCAGTCCATCGACGGCAAGACCCGCATCTGGCTGCTCGACACCCAGCGCCGGACCGTGCAGCCGCGTGACGTGACGGTGTTGAGCCGCGACGCTGACAGCGCCTTGCTCAGCGGCGGCGTGCAGCCTGGCGAGCGCATCGTCATCGCCGGAGTGAACAGCCTGAAACCCGGGCAAACCGTCAAAATCGACGAGGACAGCCCGCAATGAAAGGCCGCTTCAACTTATCCGACTGGGCCCTCAAGCATCAGTCCTTCGTCTGGTACCTGATGTTCGTCGCGCTGCTGATGGGCGTGTTCTCCTACCTGAACCTGGGTCGCGAGGAAGACCCCTCGTTCACGATCAAGACCATGGTGATCCAGACCCGCTGGCCGGGCGCGACCCAGGAAGAAACCCTCAAGCAAGTCACCGACCGCATCGAGAAAAAACTCGAAGAGATCGACTCCCTCGACTACGTGAAAAGCTACACGCGCCCTGGCGAATCCACGGTGTTCGTGTTCCTCAAGGACACTACCAGCGCCAAGGCGATCCCCGAGATCTGGTACCAGGTGCGCAAGAAGCTCGACGACATTCGCGGCAGCTTCCCCCAGGGTTTGCAGGGGCCGTCGTTCAACGATGAGTTCGGTGACGTGTTCGGCTCGGTGTACGCCTTTACCGGCGACGGCCTGTCGATGCGCCAGCTGCGCGACTACGTCGAACAGGTGCGCGCCGAGATCCGTGCGGTGCCGGGCTTGGGCAAGGTCGAGATGATCGGCCAGCAGGACGAAGTGATTTACCTGAATTTCTCCACGCGCAAACTCGCGGCCCTGGGGATTGACCAGCGCCAGGTGGTGCAGAGCCTGCAATCCCAGAACGCGGTGACGCCGGCCGGGGTGATCGAGGCCGGGCCGGAGCGGATTTCCGTGCGCACCTCGGGGCAGTTCGCTTCGGAGAAAGACCTGGCCGACGTCAACCTGCGGCTCAACGACCGCTTCTATCGGCTGGCGGACATCGCCGACATCAGCCGCGGCTATGTCGACCCGGCGCGGCCGATGTTCCGTTTCAACGGCAAGCCGGCGATCGGCCTGGCCATCGCCATGCAGAAGGGCGGCAATATCCAATCGTTCGGCGAGGCTCTGCACACGCGCATGGACGAACTCACCGCCGACCTGCCGGTGGGCGTCGGCGTGCACAAGGTGTCGGACCAGGCCGAAGTGGTGCAAGAGGCCGTCGGTGGCTTCACCAGCGCGCTGTTCGAAGCGGTGATCATCGTGCTGGTGGTGAGCTTTATCAGCCTCGGCCTGCGCGCCGGGCTGGTGGTGGCGTGTTCGATTCCGCTGGTGCTGGCGCTGGTGTTCGTGTTCATGGAATACAGCGGCATCACCATGCAGCGCGTGTCGTTGGGCGCGTTGATCATCGCCCTCGGCCTGTTGGTGGACGACGCGATGATTACCGTGGAAATGATGATCACGCGCCTGGAAAAAGGCGAAACCAAGCAACAGGCCGCGACCTACGCCTACACCTCCACCGCGTTCCCGATGCTCACCGGCACCCTGGTGACCGTGGCCGGTTTTGTGCCGATCGGCCTCAATGCCAGTTCGGCGGGCGAGTACACCTTTACCCTGTTCGCGGTGATCGCCGTGGCGATGCTGGTGTCGTGGGTGGTGGCGGTGCTGTTCGCGCCGGTGATCGGCGTGCATATCCTCAGCGCCAACGTGAAACCCCACAGCGCCGAACCGGGGCGCATCGGTCGCGCCTTCAATGGCGGCATGTTGTGGGCCATGCGCAACCGCTGGTGGGCCATCGGCATCACCGTGGCGCTGTTCGCAGCGTCGGTGTTTTCCATGCAGTTCGTGCAGAACCAGTTCTTCCCCTCGTCGGACCGCCCGGAAATCCTCGTCGACCTCAACCTGCCGCAAAACGCCTCGATCAACGAAACCCGCAAGGCCGTCGATCGCTTCGAAGCGATCATCAAGGACGACCCGGACATCGCGCGCTGGAGCACCTACATCGGCCAGGGCGCGATCCGTTTCTACCTGCCCCTCGACCAGCAACTGGAAAACCCCTACTACGCGCAACTGGTGATCGTCAGCAAGGACCTGGACGTGCGCGGTGAGTTGATCGCCCGCCTGCAAAAACGCCTGCGCGATGATTTCGTCGGCGTCGGCAGCTTTGTGCAGCCGCTGGAAATGGGCCCGCCGGTGGGGCGGCCGATCCAGTATCGCGTGTCCGGCAAAGACACCGACCAGGTACGCAAGCATGCGATTGAACTGGCGACCTTGCTGGATAAAAACAGCCACGTGGGCGAGATCATTTACGACTGGAACGAGCCGGGCAAAGTGCTGCGCATCGACATCGCCCAGGACAAGGCGCGGCAACTGGGCCTGTCCTCCGAAGACGTGGCGCAGTTGATGAACAGCGTGGTCAGCGGCGCCTCGGTGACCCAGGTGCACGACGACATCTACCTGATCAACGTGGTCGGCCGCGCCGAAGATGCCGAGCGCGGTACGCCGGAAACCTTGCAGAACCTGCAGATCGTCACGCCCAGCGGCACCTCGATTCCGCTGCTGGCCTTCGCCACCGTGGGCTATGAGTTGGAACAGCCGCTGGTGTGGCGCCGCGACCGCAAGCCGACCATTACCCTCAAGGCTGCGGTGCGCGACGCGATGCAGCCGACCGACCTGGTCAAGCAGCTCAAGCCCGAGATCGACAGGTTCAGCGCCGGCCTGCCGGTGGGCTACACGGTCGAAACCGGCGGCACCGTGGAAGAAAGCGGCAAGGCCCAGGGCCCGATTGCCAGCGTGGTACCGTTGATGCTGTTCTTGATGGCGACCTTCCTGATGATCCAACTGCACAGCGTGCAGAAGATGTTCCTGGTGGCCAGCGTCGCGCCGCTGGGGCTGATCGGCGTGGTGCTGGCGCTGATCCCCACGGGCACGCCCATGGGCTTTGTGGCGATCCTCGGCATCCTCGCGCTGATCGGCATCATCATCCGCAACTCGGTGATCCTGGTGACGCAGATCGACGAATACGAAGGCGCCGGCTACTCGCCATGGGATGCGGTGGTGCAGGCCACCGAACACCGGCGTCGGCCGATCCTGCTGACGGCGGCGGCGGCGAGCCTGGGCATGATCCCCATCGCCCGTGAAGTATTCTGGGGGCCGATGGCCTACGCGATGATCGGCGGGATCATCATCGCCACCTTGCTGACGCTGCTGTTTTTACCGGCGTTGTACGTGGCCTGGTACAAGATCCGCGAATGACAATAGGTGTAGGAGCGAGCTTGCTCGCGAAGAACGCACAGGCGACGCGGGCTATCTGATAGCGCTGCATTATCGTTAACGTTCTTCGCGAGCAAGCTCGCTCCTACCTGAATGGCATCGCGTCAGGGTTTGCGCCAGACACTGGCCAGCCAGGGCTGCTGCTCGCGCGGCAAGCCGGCGGGGCGGTAGTAATGCTCCAGCTCCACGAACCCGGCAGCGGTCAGCAATGATTGCCACGCCTCCAGGTCGTGATAAGACCCATATCGCGGCCCATTCCAGCCCTCCCGGTTGTCACCGCGTGGATTGGAACTGAATAACACCCCGCCCGGCTTCAACGCCGCCCACAACTGCTTGAGCACCCGCGGCAGTTCCTGCTTGGGGATATGAAACAGCACCGCATTGGCAAAGATCCCGTCGAAGCGTCCGGCGGGTAGATCCAGCTTGAGGAAATCCTGCTGCAACACCTCGCAGCCGCTGTCTTCGCGGGCCATCTGCGCAAAGCGCTCGGAGCCGTCGAGCCCCACGGCGATGTGCCCCATGCGGGTAAAGGTCTGCAAATCCCGTCCCGGCCCGCAGCCGAAATCCAGCACGGTAAACGGCGGCGTACCGTGGATATGCCGCAGCAGCGCGTCGATGTTCTGGCTCACATCGTGATCGCGGGTGCCTTCGCGGAAGTCTTCGGCCACGCTGTTGTAGTGGCCGAGGGTGGCGGCGGTGATCTGGTCGAGGTCGTCGGGCTTGAGGGGCATGCTGATGAATACCGGGCGCTGAGGTCGCCCGACTATACCTCACCTCTTGTTCAGCACTCGTGCCAGGCGGTCACCGCCGAGTTGAATCACCGCCACCAGAATCACCAACAACACAATCACCGTCAGCATGATCTGCGTATCGAAACGCTGATAGCCGTACCGGTACGCAATGTCGCCCAAGCCCCCGGCACCAATCGCACCGGCCATGGCCGAGGAGTTGATCATGGTCACCAGGGTGATGGTGAAGCCGCCGACAATCCCCGGCAGTGCCTCGGGCAATAGCACGTGCCAGATGATGTGCCAGCGTCGGCAGCCCATGGCTTGCGCGGCTTCGATCAGGCCGTGGTCGACTTCGCGCAGGCTCACCTCGGCGATGCGCGCAAAGAACGGTGTGGCGGCGATGGTCAGCGGTACGACCGCCGCCCACACGCCGTAGGTGGTGCCGACGATCAGCCGGGTGAACGGGATCAGCGCCACCATCAGGATCAAAAACGGAATCGAGCGGAACAGATTGACAAACACCCCCAGCACACGGTTCAGCGCCGGAGCCTGGTAGATACCGCCCTTGTCGCTGGTGACCAGGAACACCGCCAGCGGAATGCCCACCAGCAGCGCGATCAGCGACGACACACCGACCATCAACAAGGTGTCGATGGCGCCCTGCACTAAACGATCAAACCACATAGCCCAGCACCTCCACCTGTTGTGCCCAGTTCCCGGCGCGGCCGCGCAGGGTTTCGACGTTGTGCGCCGAGCCTTGCACCGCCAGCAGCAATTGCCCCAGGGCATGGCCCTGGATGCGTTCCACCCCGCCTTGCAGCAAGCGCACGCGCCCGCCCAGGGCGGCGAACAGGGCGGCCAGGTCCGGCTCGTCGGTTGCGCTGCCGGTGAACCGCAGGCGCAGCACCACGGCGGCATCCGCCGATGGCGCCTCGGGTTGCAGACGGCTTTGCAAATCTTCCGGCAGGCCATGTTGCAGCGGCGCCAGCAGGGTTTTGCTCACCTCATGTTGCGGGTTGCCGAACACTTCCCACACCGGGCCCTGCTCGACGATGCGCCCGTGTTCGAGCACCACCACGCGGTCGCAGATCTCGCGGATCACCGCCATCTCGTGGGTGATCAACACGATGGTCAGGCCCAGGCGCTGGTTGATCTCGCGCAGCAGGCCGAGGATCGACTGGGTGGTCTCCGGGTCCAGCGCCGAGGTGGCCTCGTCGCACAGCAGAATCTCCGGGTCGTGCACCAGCGCGCGCGCAATGCCCACCCGTTGTTTCTGCCCGCCGGAGAGTTGCGCCGGGTAGGCCTTGTGCTTGTCCTTGAGGCCCACCAATTCCAGCAGTTCACGCACCTTCTGTTCGCGCTGCAACTTGGGAATGCCGGCGACCTTGAGCGGCAACTCGACGTTCTGCCACACGGTCTTGGCCGACATCAGGTTGAAGTGCTGGAAGATCATGCCGATGCGTCGGCGCAGGGCTACCAGGTGGTCTTCGTCGAAGTCGCCGATGTCCACCTGGTCGATCAGTACCCGCCCGCTGCTCGGTTGCTCCAGGCGGTTGATGGTGCGGATCAGCGAGGATTTGCCGGCGCCGCTGCGGCCGATAATGCCGAACACTTCGCCGCGCTGGATCGCCAGGTCGATGCCCTGCAAGGCATGCAGCGTGCCGTCATAGGTCTTGCCCAGGTTGATGAAGCGCACATGGGCGCGGTTGAGGTCCGGGTGCAGTTCAGTCTGCTCGGCGTTCCTGGGCGCTGGGCCCGGGTCGCGCAGTTGGGCATTGGCGGCCGTCATGTTCAGCCTTCCCAGCCGACTTGGTAGAGCTTGCCGAGGGATTTATCCAGGGCTGCGCGCACCACCGGCGAGTGCTGGTAGATGTCGACGAACTTGATCACGCGCGGGTCGGTTTTGCTCTTGGGCTGGATCACGAACTGGATCACGTATTCCGGGTGGTCGAGGCCGTCGAACAGCAGCGCCGACTCGGCATCGAAGGTTTTGGACAGGCGGATATACGCCGGGTAGCCCTGCACCAGATCGGCGTCGTCATAGGCGCGCACCAGTTGTACGGCCTCGACTTGCAGGATCTTGATCTTTTTCGGGTTGGCGACGATGTCTTCTTCGGTGGCCTTGTAGCCCACGCCCGGCTTGAGGCTGATCAAGCCAGCCTTGGCCAGCAGTTGCAGGCCGCGCCCGCTGTTGATCGGGTCGTTGGCAATCGCCACGCTGGCGCCTTGGGGTAGGTCGTTGATGCTTTTGAATTTCTTCGAGTACAGCCCGACGTTGTTGATGATGCCCGGCGCATACGGCACCAGGTCAAACCCGGCGGCGGCCTTGGCGTTTTCCAGGAACGGGATGTGCTGGAAGTAGTTCACGTCGATATCGCCGGCGGCCAGGCTGACGTTGGGCGCGATCCAGTCGGTGAACTCCACCAGCTCGACCTTCAGGCCTTGTTTGCCGGCTTCGGCCACGGCGGCTTCCAGGGGGATCGCGAAGGCGGCGGTGGTGCCGATCTTCAGCGGCGCCTCGGCGGCGAACAGCGCCGAGCTGAACAGCCCGAAGGCCAGGGCCAGTGCTTTGACTGGGTGGGAGAGCAGGGTCTTTTTCATTATTGGATTCCAGTCATAAGGTGTGGGTGTAAGCAATGAAGATCCAAGGTGGGAGGGGGCTTGCTCCCACATGTCAGGTCAGTGGCGGTAGGTGGAGCCGGTGTGTTGTTCGGGCAGGCGGGCGCTGGCGTGGAAGACTTTTTCCCGCAGCGTTCCGCTCTCGTAAGCGGTCTTGTACGACCCGCGCTTCTGCAACTCCGGCACCACCAGGTCGATGAAGTCCACGTAGCTTTCCGGGGTGACGATGCGGGTGAGGTTGAAGCCATCCAGACCGGTTTCGCTGATCCAGGACTCCAGCTCGTCGGCGACTTGTTCGGGCGAGCCGACCAGGGTGATATAGCGACCGCCGAGGGCGTGCTGCTCGAGCAATTTGCGTCGGGTCCAGTCGTTGTTCTGCAGGTGTTTGGTGGCCGACTGGATCGCGTTGCTCTTCACGTACTGGATCGGCTCGTCCAGTTCATACCGGGAAAAATCGATCGCCGTCGACGCCGAAAAATGCGCCACGCCGGCCTCCGCGCTGGCATAGCTCAGGTACTCGGCGTGCTTGGCCCAGGCCAGCGCCTCGGTGGCGCCCACGATCACGTTGAGACCCATGAATATCTTGATGTCGTCCGGATTGCGCCCAGCCTCGACCGCGCTGGCGCGCACCTTATCCACCTGGGCCTTGGTGGCAGCCTTGTTCTGCCCGCTGATGAACACGCACTCGGCATGCCGCCCGGCGAACACCAGGCCGCGCTCCGAACTGCCGGCCTGGAACAGCACCGGGGTCCGCTGCGGCGACGGCTCGCACAGGTGATAACCCTCGACCTGGTAGAACTCGCCGTGGTGCTCGACCTTGTGCACCTTGCCCGGCTGCGCATACACCCGCGCCTGCGGATCGTTGAGTACCGCGTCGTCTTCCCAACTGCCTTCCCAGAGTTTGTAGAGCACCTCCAGGTACTCATCGGCCTGGTCGTAGCGTCGGTCATGCTCGACCTGCTCGGTCAGGCCCATGGCCTTGGCGGCGCTGTCGAGGTAGCCGGTGACGATGTTCCAGCCCACGCGGCCACGGCTCAGGTGATCCAGGGTGGACATGCGCCGGGCGAACAGATACGGCGGTTCGTAGGTGAGATTGGCGGTGATGCCGAAACCGAGGTGGCGGGTCACGGCGGCCATGGCCGAGACCAGCAGCAACGGATCGTTGACCGGCAGTTGGATCGACTCCTTGAGCGGTACATCGATCGAGTCCTGGTACACGTCGTACACGCCGACGATATCGGCGATGAACAGGCCGTCGAACAACCCGCGTTCGAGGGTTTGTGCCAGGTCGGTCCAATACTCGAGGGTTTTGTACTGGGTCGACGTGTCCCGTGGGTGGGTCCACAGGCCATGGTTGATATGCCCGATGCAGTTCATGTTGAAGGCATTGAGTAGGATCTTTTTCTTCCCCATCAGATGGTCCCCCGCAGTGGCGGGTTTTCATCGTTGAGGTAGTAATTGCCCACCGCGTGGTACTTCCAGCGCACCGGGTCGTGCAGGGTGTGCACGCGGGCGTTGCGCCAGTGGCGGTCGAGGCCGTGCTCGGCCAGGGTCGCCTGGCTGCCGGCCAGTTCGAACAGGGTGCTGCCGGCGGCCAGGGAAATTTCGGTGCTCAGGGCGCGCGCTTCGGCCACGGCGATCGACGCGGCGGCGACGCTCTCGGCGCTGCTGTCGGCCTGGGCGCGGTCGAGAAACTCACCGGCGCGCTCCAGCAGGGCTTCGGCGGCGTGCAGGCGGATGCTCAGGTGGCCGAAGCTTTTGAGGGTCAGTGGGTCTTCGGTGGCTTTGTCGTTGCCGGAATCGATCCACGGGCGCGTCTTGGTGCGCACAAAGTGCAACGCATCTTCATAGGCGGCGCGGGCGATGCCGGTGTCGATGGCGGCATGAAGGATCTGCGCCAGCGGGCCGACCGGGGTCGGGCGCTCGAAGGCGCTCTGGAATGGGATCACGTCCTGCGCTGCGACCCACACGTTATCGAACACCACCGAACCGCTGCCGGTGGTGCGTTGGCCAAAGCCGCTCCAGTCGTCGATGACCGTCAGGCCCTCGCTGTCGCGGGGCACGAAGGCCAGGTGCTGGATGCCATTTTCGTCCCCTACCGAGGTGGGAATGCGCTGGGCGTAGATCGCGCCGGTGGCGTAGAACTTGCGGCCGCTGATGCGAAAACCGTCGCCGTCGCGGGTGATCCGGGTCACGCGGTCGTGGGCGGTCTTGGTCCCGAGTTCCGCCAGTGCATTGCCGAAGCGCCGGCCGGCCAGCACTTCGGCGTACAGGCGTTGTTGCTGCGCCGGGCTGCCATTCACGCGCAGCACTTCCAGGGCATAGAAATGGTTCTGCGGGATCTGGCCCAGGGACGAGTCGGCCTGGGCGATCAATGCGATGACTTTGGCCAGGGTGACGTTGGACACACCGGCGCCGCCGTAGGCCTTGGGCACGCTGATGCCCCACAGGCCGGAGCGCGAGAACGCATCCAGCTCGGGCAGCGGCAGGCGGCGTTCGCGGTCACGCTGGGCGCTGTCGCGGCGAAAATCTTCAGCCAGGTCGCTGGCCACAATGAGGGCGTGTTCGTCGCTGGTGATAACCGCGACGCGGGTAGAGACAGTCATGTTGTTCTCCAGAGGTCTGGTCGGTTAAATCCAGGAATGCCGAGCCGGCAGGGTGCCGTTCAAGCGATAGGCGCCGACGGCGTGATACTTCCAGCGCACCGGGTCGTGCAGGGTGTGCACGCGGGCGTTGCGCCAGTGGCGGTCGAGGTTGAATTCGGCCAGGGTGGCGCGGCTGCCGGCCAGCTCGAAGAGCTTTTCGCTGGCCAGCAGCGACACTTCGGTGGTCAACACTTTGGCCTCGGCCACGGCAATCGACGCACGGGCGGCGGACTGCGCGGTGATTGGCGCGGCGGCGACCTGGTCCAGCACCTGGCCGGCCTTGCGCAGCAGCGCTTCGGCGGCGTGCAGTTCGATCTTCAGCTTGCCGATATCGGCGATCACATACAGGTCATCGCTGGCGCGTTCGACCTTGGCGTCGATCCACGGGCGCGAGCGTTCGCGCACGAAGGCGATGGTGTCTTCCAGCGCGCCACGGGCGATGCCGGCGTCGATGGCGGCCTGGAGCAGTTGCGAGACGGCGCCCTGGATCGTCGGGGTTGTGCCGAGGCGCCAGTTTTCCACCACCAGCTCGGCGTCTACCGGCACCTGGTCCAGCAGCACGGTGCCGCTGGCGGTGGTGCGTTGGCCAAAGCCGGACCAGTCGTCGACGATGCGCAGCCCTTCGGTGCCACGGCGCACGAAGGCCATGACCTGCTGGCCGTCATCGTTCAGCGCTTTGACGGCCACCCAGTGCGCGTACAAGGCGCCGGTGGAGTAGAACTTCTGGCCGCTGATCACGTAGCCGTCGCCCCTGGCGGTGATGCGCGCCTTGAGTTCCAGGGTGTTCTTGGTGCCGCGTTCCGGGCCGCCATTGCCGATGCGCCAGCCGTCGAGGACGCTCTGGAACAGCTGCTTTTTCTGGCGTTCGGTGGCGGCGCCCTGCAACACGTGCAGGATGCCGAAATGGTTCTGCGGGATTTGCCCCAGGGCCGGGTCTGCCGCGCTGATGATGGCGAACACGTCGGCCAGGGTCACGAACGAAACCTGCGGGCCGCCGTACTCGCGGGGAATGGAAATACTGCCCAGCCCGCTGCGGGTGAACTGCTCGATCAATGCCCACGGCAGTTGGCGCTGCTGGTCGCGCTTGGCGGCGTGCAGGCGCGCGGCCCGGGCCAGCTCATGGGCGGCGCTCAGCGCCTCTGCGTCGTTGCGCAGCACGGCGGCCGGCAACAGCAGGGGCGCGACGTCCAGATCATTCTGGTGGGGGTTAAGAGCCAAGTTAGACATTAGCGCTGCTCCTTGGCTGCACGTAATGCCCTGGCGTTATGCACCGGGGTAATTCTGACCATACCGACCTCGCATTCAATGAAGTTAAAACAGAAAAATCAGAGATGTCCGGTGGTCCGGTTTATATACCCTAAACGTGTTAAATATTTAAAGAAACTAACTTTTAGGAATATGCATAGAAGGTCTGTCACCCAGGCTCGCAGGGTGAGCCGAGTGGCCGTGGTCGATAGATCGGTGTGGTCCCGACCGGGCCGGCGGCAATGCGTAGAATCCGCGGCGGCGCCCAGCGTGAATTGTTGCCGACGCGGTCCAGAATGCAGTACGTGACTTCCAGCCGGCAGTCGTCGCCGGCATCGACAATCAGCGCCGACGGCACCCACACCTGCACGGCCTGGCCGACACCCTTGGCCTGGATTTTCGGCAAGTCCAGGCGCCCATCGCCCCAGCGCAGCGTAATCGCATCGCCCTTGGCCATGTTCAGGTAGGGCTCGATGGTCAGGGGAATGCCCCGTCGCACCTGACGGCTGTTGATGCCATAGCGACGGATCGTCTCGGGCAGGCTGACGGGGGCGAGGTTCTGGTTTTCATCGGCGTACAGGTTCGAAGGTCGCCCGCCGGGGCCGTCGGTCTTGACGCGCACCTGGGTCGAGGCCGAACGCGCAGGGCCATGGCCGATTTGCATGACCTGGTAGTGAACCCGCGCGGGGCCGTCCTGCACAAAGCTTTCCGGCACGCGCAGGCGTGTGGGCGTGCCGATTTTGGCGGCCGTGACCCGCCGTGAGGCGGCAAAGCAGTTGTTCCAGAACAGTTCGATCAGGTCGCCTTCATCCATGCCGGGATAGGGCGCGATGTCGACCTGCAGGTGGGCGGCCGCCACGGCATTGATGCCGTGGCGAAGGGCTTGGGGCAACGTCGGGGCAGTCAGCAGGGCCGGGGTTGCGGTGCGCGTCATAAGTCATCTCCTTGATGCAGCCAGCAGCAATCGTTCCGATCCCTGGGCGCGGGTATGCGCAAGGGGTCGAAAAGCACGATTCAGTGAGTAGCCGGGATAGGATCCAATCCTCTGGGTGCTAGATAAGAGGGTTGGACCAGAGGCGTCAATGGCGGCAAAGGGCTAAACGGCGGGTTGGAGAATATTCAGATGGGTCTGACTGGCGGGGGGATTTTCAGAGCGATCTGGCGGGCAGTTTTACCCCTGGGTACGCAGCCTTCCTGTAGGAGCTGGCTTGCCAGCGAAAATCGTCAACGATAACGCGGTCTCTCAGGTTGACCGCGTTGCCTGATGGTTTTTCGCTGGCGAGCCAGCTCCTACAGGGGGGTGGGTCATTGGGCGAGGAATTTGCTCAGGAATTGCTTGGTCCGTTCTTCCTTGGGGTGGGCGAACAATGCCTTGGCTTCGCCTTGTTCCACGATCACGCCCTTGTCGAAGAAGATCACCCGGTTGGCCACATCCCGGGCAAAGCTCATTTCGTGGGTGACGATCACCATGGTGCGGTTTTCTTCGGCGAGGCTGCGGATGGTCGCCAGCACTTCGCCCACCAGTTCCGGGTCGAGGGCCGAGGTGGGTTCGTCGAACAGAATCACCTCTGGCTCCATGGCCAGCGCCCGGGCAATCGCCACGCGCTGTTGCTGGCCACCGGACAAGCGCCGTGGGTAGGCGTCCTCCTTGCCCGCCAGACCGACCCTGGCCAGCAGCTTGCGGCCCAGGGCCACGGCGGCTTCGCGGGGCATCTTCTTGACCACGGTGGGGCCTTCGATGACGTTTTCCAGCGCGGTGCGATGGGGGAACAGGTTGAAGCTCTGGAACACAAAACCCACGTGCTGGCGCAAGCGCCGCACCAGGCCTTGTTGCTGGTTGATCGGCTTGCTGCTGTCGATCTCGATGTCACCGACCTTGATGCGGCCGCTGGTGGGGGTTTCGAGGAAGTTCAGGCAGCGCAGGAAGGTGGTCTTGCCGGAGCCGCTGGGACCGATGATGGCGACGACTTCGCCTTCCTTGACCTCCAGGTCGATGCCGTTGAGCACCACCTGGCCGTTGAATTGTTTGGTCAGTTTTTCAACCACGATCATGCTTCAGGACTCCAGGTCATGCCGGTTGACCCGGGCTTCCAGACGATTTTGAAAATGCGCCAGGATACTGGCCAGGATCCAGTAGATCAGGGCTGCGGAGAGATACATGGTGAAGATTTCAAAGGTGCGTGCCGACACCAGTTGTGCCTGGCGGAACAGCTCGGGCACCTGGATGGTGGCGGCCAGCGCCGTGTCCTTGACCAGCGAAATAAAGCTGTTGCCCAGCGGCGGCAAGGCCGTGCGCATGGCTTGCGGCAGGATGGCCCGGCGCAGGGTCTGCGCACGGGTCATGCCGATACTGGCGGCGGCTTCCCACTGGCCACGCTCGATGGAGCCGATGGCAGCGCGCAGGATTTCACAGGCGTAGGCGGCCATGTTCAGCGAAAAGCCGATCATGGCGGCCGGGATCGGGTCCAGCTCGATGCCCACTTGCGGCAAGCCGTAGTAGATCAGGAACAACTGCACCAGCAGGGGCGTACCGCGAAAGAACGACACGTAGACGCGGGCGAGCCAGTTCACCAGCTTGAAGCGCGACAAGCGCATCAAGGCCAGGCCGAAGCCCAGCAGCAAACCGAAGAACATCCCGCCAAGGCTGAGGATTACCGTGTAATACGCGCCCTTGAGCAGAAAGGGCGCGGAGTCCAGCGCGAGTTGGAAACCTGCTTCCATTATTGAGTGACGTCAGCGTTGAAGTACTTCTCGGACAGCTTCTTCAAGGTGCCGTCGGCGCGCAGCTTGTCGAGGGCCTTGTTCACCGCGTCGAGCAGTTCAGGCTCGCCTTTGCGCAGGGCAATACCGGCTTCCTGGCGCGAGAACGCATCGCCGGCGGCGGCGGTGTCCGGGGCTTTCTTGGCATATTCGAGCGCCGCCAGACGGTCGATCAGAATGGCGTCGATGCGCCCGATGCGCAGGTCCTGGAACTTGGTGGGGTCATCGTTATAGGTCTTGATGATGGCATTCGGCTGGTTGTCCTTGAGCCATTGTTCGTAGTTGGTGCCCAGGCCTACACCGACTTTTTTGCCGGCCAGGTCGTCGGCGGTCTTGATGGTGTTGAGGTTCTTTTTCAGCACCAGTGCCTGGATTCCGGAAACGGTATACGGCGTGGAGAAGTCATATTTCTTCTTGCGTTCTTCCGAGATGGTGACCTGGTTGACCACGGCGTCCAGTCGCTTGGACTCCAGGGCTGCGAGGATGCCGTCCCATGGCGTGGCTTGCAGCTTGACCTTGACGCCCAGCTCCTTGGCCAGCGCTTCGGACAGCTCGACCTCGAAGCCGCTGAGCTTGCCGCTTTCGTCGACAAAGCTGAACGGAGGGTAGGTGCCTTCCAGGCCGATCTTGATCTCGCCGGCCTTTTTGATCGTACTCAATTGCTCGCCAGCAACCGCCTGGCCCAACCAACCGGCTCCCAGAGCCAGACCCAAAGTGCCCACCAGCAAGGTGCGACGGAATACAGAAATAGTCATGAAGAGCCCCTGTGTTTTTATGTTGAGCGAAGCAGGTGACGCGGTAGGCGTATCCTGCCTTAAAGCGCTGAGCGCGTCTTCGCCTGCGGCGCGATGATAAAGCCGGCTTTTAAGACTTGAAAATAATATAAATCAAATCATTTATGCGTATTTGGAATATGCGGCAGCCCTGATGTGGGAGGGAGCACGTCCCTCCTCCATGTAGCCCGTGTTCAATCCGTTAGAACGCGGTCATAGGCAAACAACGCCGGTGCCCCACCGGTATGCAGGAAAATAATTGGCCCGTCTTCAAAGCGCTGGCGGCCGATGCCGTCCAGCAAGCCGGCCATGGCCTTGCCAGTGTAGACCGGGTCCAGCAGCAGGCCTTCCTGGCTGGCCAGTAACTTGACCGCCGCCAGGGTGCCGGCGTTCGGTTCGCCGTAGCGCGGGCCAAAATATTCATCCCACAGGATCACCTTGAAGGCCTTGGGCACCTGCACCCCCAGCAACTCGGCGGTGCGTTCGGCCAGGCCCTGTACTTTCGGGAACTGTGCGTCTTCGGTGCGTGACACGGTGACGCCGATCACCGGCAGATCCGGCAGCACTTCGCTCAAGGCCAAGGCCAGGCCGCTGTGGGTGCCCGCACTGCCGGACGCCAGTACCACGGCGGCGAATTCGATGCCGCTGTCTTCGATCTGCGCGGCCAGTTCCAGGCCGGCGCGCACATAACCGAGGGCGCCGAGGGCGTTGGAGCCGCCGATGGGCACCAGGTATGGTTTCCTGCCGTTGCTGCGCAGGCGATCGGCGAGGGCATTGAGCTGGTCGTCGGCGTTGTCGAGGTTTTCCACCAACTCCACCTTGGCATCGAACAACTCCAGCAACAGGCGGTTGCCGTTGCCCAGGTAGTTGGGGTCTTCGGTGCCGGTGGGATTTTCCAGCAGGGCCACGCAACCCAGGCCGAGCTTGGCGGCCAGCGCGGCGGTCTGGCGCACATGGTTGGATTGGATGGCGCCGGCGGTTATCAGCGTATCGGCGCCCTGGGCGATGGCATCGGCGGCCAGGTATTCGAGTTTGCGCAGCTTGTTGCCGCCCATGGCCAGCGGCGTGGTGTCGTCGCGCTTGACGTAGATGTCCCTGCCCAACCAGGTCGACAACCGCTCGAGTTTTTCCAGGGCAGTGGCGCCGCCCAGCAGTTCCAGGCGGTTAAAACGGTCGAGCTGTTGTTTGATCATGGCTGCGCACGGTTGCTAAGTGATGGGGCGACTATAGGCAGGCACTTTTCATCGGGCAACCGCCAATCGCTTATTCCGGGCGGTTCTTAGCATTGCATCATTGGTTCTTAAGGGCGCCCACGGTGCATACCGTAAAGTGATGGCCATTTCGTCAGGAGTGAAGACCGTGAGTGAGCGTTCCAGTCATTGGCAACTACAAACCATCGTCAGCCAACTGCGCGGCGCCCGTGACCAGTGGCGAACCCGCAACGGTCGCTTGAGCGGCGAGCATGGCGGCCGCGAGTTGCCGTCGCGCGAAGCGGTGGCGCAGATCCTCGAGGCACTGTGCGGCGCGCTGTTTCCCATGCGCCTGGGGCCGGCGGATTTGCGTGAAGAGAGTGAAGATTTCTACGTCGGCCACACCCTCGACGTCGCCTTGAATGCCTTGCTCGCCCAGGCGCGCCTGGAGTTGCGCTATGCCGCGCGCCAGGGCGGCCAGGATGACAGCCAGATCGATGCGCATGCGATCCGGCTGATCCAGGACTTTGCCCTGGCCTTGCCGGCGCTGCGTATCCTGCTGGACACCGACGTGCTCGCCGCCTACCACGGCGACCCGGCCGCCCGCAGCGTGGACGAGGTGCTGCTGTGCTATCCGGGGATCCTGGCGGTGATTCACCATCGCCTGGCCCACCACCTGTATCGCGCCGGCCTACCGCTGTTGGCGCGGATCATTGCGGAAATCGCCCATTCGGCCACCGGTATCGATATCCACCCCGGCGCGCAGATCGGCCCGAGCTTCTTCATCGACCATGGGACCGGTGTGGTGATCGGCGAAACCGCGATCATCGGCGAGCGGGTGCGCATCTACCAGGCCGTGACCCTGGGCGCCAAGCGCTTCCCGGCGGACGAAGACGGGCAGTTGCAGAAAGGCCATCCGCGCCATCCGATCGTCGAGGACGACGTGGTGATTTATGCCGGGGCGACGATCCTCGGGCGCATCACCATCGGCCAAGGCTCGACCATCGGCGGCAACGTGTGGCTGACCCGCAGCGTGCCAGCGGGGGCGAATATCACCCAGGCAAACCTGCAACACGACGACGGCGCGCAAAAGTAAACAAACCCTTGTGGGAGGGGGCTTGCTCCCGATAGCGGTGGATCAGTTTGTATCTGTGTGACTGACCCACCGCTATCGGGAGCAAGCCCCCACATTTTTTATGCGCATTCCAAATCCCAATCACTGAACGATTTGCCTCGCTCAGCCGTCATATTCATCCCTGCGATTAGTCCCAGGCCGCCTATCCACGCTCACAACAGGAGGCTTACTTTTGCTGAGTCCGTTTTACACCGCCACATCTCACACCCTCGCGGTGCATCGCTCATGAGTGCATCGTCCACTCCTTCCAGCGGCCTGGTGCGCATGAATGCGCCGGTCTTCTACTTCGCCGCCACCTTCATCCTGCTGTTCGGCATCACTGTCATCGCTATCCCGCAACAGGCCGGTGCCTGGCTGCTGGCCGCGCAAAACTGGGCGGCCAATACGGTCGGCTGGTACTACATGCTGGCGATGACCCTGTATCTGGTCTTCGTGGTGGTCACCGCGCTATCGGGCTACGGCAAGATAAAACTCGGTGCCGACCACGACGAGCCCGAATTCAGCTACCTGTCCTGGGCCGGCATGCTGTTCGCCGCCGGGATCAGCATCACGCTGTTTTTCTTCTGCGTCTCCGAGCCGCTGACCCACCTGGTGCAACCGCCCCAGGGCGAGGCATTGAACGCCGATGCCGCGCGCCAGGCCATGCAGATCCTGTTTCTGCACTGGGGGCTGCACGGTTGGGGCGTGTTCGCGTTTGTCGGCATGGCCCTGGCGTATTTCGCCTACCGGCATAACCTGCCGCTGGCGCTGCGTTCGGCGCTGTACCCGCTGATCGGCAAGCGCATCAACGGCCCTATCGGATACGCGGTGGATGGCTTCGGCATCATCGCCACGGTGTTCGGCCTCGGTGCCGACATGGGCTTCGGCGTGCTGCACCTCAACGCCGGTCTGGATTACCTGTTCGGCATTGCCCACACCCAGTGGATTCAGGTCGGCCTGATCACCCTGATGATGGGCGCGGCGATCCTGGTGGCCGTAGCCGGGGTGGACAAGGGGGTGCGGGTGATGTCCGACATCAACATGCTGCTGGCCTGTGCGCTGCTGCTGTTCGTGTTGTTCGCCGGGCCCACCCAGCACTTGCTCAACACCCTGATCCAGAACATCGGCGACTACCTCGGCGCGTTGCCGACCAAGAGTTTCGACGTCTATGCCTACGACAAACCCAGCGACTGGCTGGGCGGTTGGACGGTGTTCTATTGGGCCTGGTGGATCGCATGGTCACCGTTCGTGGGCCTGTTCATCGCGCGGATTTCCCGTGGCCGCACCATCCGCGAATTCGTGTTCGGCGTGCTGCTGATCCCGCTGGGTTTCACCCTGGCGTGGATGTCGATCTTCGGTAACAGCGCCATTGACCAGGTGCTCAACCACGGGATGGCGGCCCTCGGTCAGTCGGCCATCGATGATCCGTCGATGAGCCTGTACCTGTTGCTGGAAACCTACCCGTGGAGCAAGACGGTGATCGCCGTCACCGTGTTTATCAGCTTCGTGTTCTTCGTCACCTCGGCCGACTCCGGCACCGTGGTGCTGTCGACCCTGTCGTCCAAGGGCGGCAACCCCGATGAAGACGGGCCGAAGTGGCTGCGGGTGTTCTGGGGCGCGATGACGGCGCTGGTCACCAGTGCGCTGCTGTTTGCCGGCAGTATCGACTCGCTCAAGTCGGCGGTGGTGCTGACCTCGCTGCCGTTCTCGTTGATCCTGCTGCTGATGATGTGGGGGCTGCACAAGGCCTTCTACCTCGAGTCGCAAAAACAGATCGCGCAGTTGCATTCGCTGGCGCCGGTATCGGGCTCACGCAAGGGCACGGGAGGCTGGCGCCAGCGTTTGAGCCAGGCCGTACATTTCCCGTCACGGGACGAGGTGTACCGTTTCCTTGAGACCACCGTGCGCCCGGCGATCGAAGAAGTGACGGCCGTGTTTGTCGAAAAAGGCCTCAACGTCGTGACCCAGCCCGACCCGTCCAACGACAGTGTCAGCCTGGAAATCGGTCATGGCGAAGAGCACCCGTTCGTTTACCAGGTGCAGATGCGCGGTTATTTCACGCCCTCGTTCGCACGCGGCGGCATGGGGTCAAAACAGCTCAACAATCGCCGCTACTACCGTGCCGAGGTGCACTTGAGGGAGGGCAGTCAGGACTACGATCTGGTGGGCTACACCAAGGAGCAGATCATCAACGACATCCTTGACCAATATGAGCGCCACCTGCAGTTCCTGCACCTGGTGCGCTGACCCTTCGTTGGCGAAAAGCCCCGTTCCACGGGGCTTTCTTAAATTTAATTTCATCTGCCCGCGCGCCGTTTTGACGCGCAACTGTCATATGCGCCCTGCGTAATTGTGTGAAGCGTTTGACGCTTTCATTTCAGAACAGTGACGGAGACCGGTACAGATGAAGACGTTTTTAAGCCCCGTGGTGGGAGCCGCCATGGCGAGCTTTATGCTGTCCGCCCATGCCGATTTTATCGATGACAGCCACGCCGACGTGACCCTGCTCAATCGCTATCTCAACCAGCAGGGGCGTGACGTAGTGGGCAGCAGCGCCAAGGCCCACAGCATTCGGGATTGGGGCCAGGGCTTCGAGTTCAACTTCAAGTCCGGCTACACCGAGGGAACGGTTGGCTTCGGCTTGGATCTGCAGGCGTTCTACGGCTTGAAGCTGGATTCGGGCGGCGACCTCAACGACAAGAATCACCAGGGCCGCTACCCCGGCAGCATGTTCCCGCTGGATAACGGCAAATCCGCCGACCAGTTCGGCGTACTCAGCCCAACGCTCAAGATGCGCTTTGCCAAGGACGAGTTGCGCCTCGGTACGCTCTACGGCAACAACCCGCTGCTGGCCAACACGGACGGTCGCCTGTACCAGCAGACCAACACCGGGGTGCAACTGGTGTCCAAGGACCTCAGTGATTTCACCTTCACCGGCGGCGATATCTTCAAGACCAAGATCCGCAACGAAACCGGCGACCAGGGCATGATCACCGCCGGCGGCACCAAAGAGAGCGATCGCTTCCTCTTCGGCGGCGCGGACTACACCGGCATCCAGAACACCACGGTCAGCCTGTGGTACTCCAACCTCGAGGATTACTACCAGCAGTTCTTCCTCGGCGCCAAGCACCACGACGCATTGCCGGTCGGTGCAATCGACACCGATGTGCGCGTATTCCGCAGCCTGGGCGTGGGCGGCAACGCCGATGGCGACAAGAACTATGCGGCAGCCGGCTCCTACGGCGACGGCGTGAACAAAGGGCGCATCAACCAGTCCACCATCAGCCTGCTGGAAAGCTACAGCCTGAACGGTCACACCGTCGGCCTCGGGATTCAGAAAAACAGCGGCGAGAGCGACTTTCCGTACCTCGACTCCGGCCTGAACAGCGGTGATGCCCGCCAAGGTCCGGGTTCGGGCGCCGACACCCCGGCGCTGACCAACATGCAACTGAACAAATTCCAGCACGCGGGCGAACGCACCTGGCTGGCGCAGTACAAATATGACTTCGGCAAAATCGGTCTCACCGGCCTGACCTTCTCCGCCGCCTACGCCCATGGCGATGACATCCGCACCGCTCAGGGCACCACCAGCGAGTGGGAACGCAACGTGGCCGTGGCCTATCAAGTTCCCACCGGTACCCTCAAGGGCCTCGGCGTGAGCTGGAAAAACGCCCATGCCAGCCCGGAAATTACCGGCGCTACCGTGCAGGATGAAAACCGCTTTTATGTCAGCTATGTCGTTCCACTCTGGTAGGAAATTGCTGTAAAACGGACGGGCGACTTAAGCGATTCAGCTGGTTAGAAGGCCTGGGAATAACCTTATTTCCAGGCCTTATTTGCCTACGTCCAAGAGAGGATTCGATGACTTACATTGCTGCCGAAAACCGCTATGAATCTATTCCCTATCGCCGCGTAGGCCGCAGTGGACTGGTGCTACCGGCACTGTCCCTGGGGCTGTGGCACAACTTTGGCGACAGCACCCCGATCGACACCCAGCGCGCCCTGCTGCGCACGGCGTTCGACCTGGGAATCAACCACTTCGACCTGGCCAACAACTACGGCCCGCCCTACGGCAGCGCCGAGATCAACTTCGGCCGGTTGCTGCGCGAAGACTTCAAGAGCTACCGCGACGAACTGATCATCTCCAGCAAGGCCGGCTGGGACATGTGGCCGGGCCCTTACGGCCAGGGCGGCGGCTCGCGCAAATATGTGCTGGCAAGCCTGGACCAGAGCCTGCAACGCCTGGGCGTCGACTATGTGGATATTTTCTACTCGCACCGCTTCGACGCCGACACGCCCCTGGAAGAAACCGCCAGCGCCCTCGCCACCGCCGTGCAACAGGGCAAGGCGTTGTACATCGGCATCTCGTCTTACTCCGGGGTGAAAACCCGCGAAATCGCGGCCCTGCTCAACGAGTGGAAAGTGCCGCTGCTGATCCACCAACCGGCCTACAACCTGCTCAACCGCTGGGTGGAAAAAGACCTGCTGGACACCACCGAAGCACTTGGCGCCGGGGTGATCGCATTTACACCGCTGGCCCAGGGATTGCTCACCGACAAGTACCTCAATGGCGTACCGGCCGATGCACGGGTCAACCGTCCGGGCGGTGGTTCGTTGCAGGCCAAGCACCTGTCCGAAACCAACATCGCCCACGTGCGTGCATTGAACGAAATCGCCAAGCGTCGCGGCCAGAGCCTGGCGCAACTGGCCCTGGCCTGGACCCTGCGCGATCCACGGGTGACCAGCGCACTGATCGGCGCCAGCCGGCCGGAGCAGATCATCGAGAACGTCGGGGCATTGCAGAACCTGAGCTTCACCGCCGAGGAATTGGCGGAGATCGATCGGTTCGCGTTGGAAGGTGGGATCAACCTGTGGGAAAAGCCATCCACTGCTGAATAACCCGGCACGCCTTGGTCAATCTGGGAGGGGGCTTGCTCCCTCCCACATTAGAACGGCACGTCGCCCAGAATCGTCGCTCGATGCATCACCCGCCGCTGCGGCCGGTAGTCATCCACCGCGTAGTGCTGGGTCACGCGGTTATCCCAGAACGCCACGTCATTCTCTTGCCAGCGCCAGCGAATCGTGAACTCAGGGCGTGTCGCGTGGGCGAACAGCAGCTTCAAGATCGCCTCGCTTTCCGCCGGTTCCAGTTCGTTGATCTTGGTGGTGAAGCCCTCACTGACAAACAGCGACTTGCGCCCGCTCACCGGATGCGTGCGCACCACCGGGTGCGACAGCGGCGGGTTTTTCTTGCGGGTTTCTTCCCAGCGCGCCAGGTCTTCGGCGGTGTTGCCAAAGCGCTCCAGCGGGAAGGACTTGGTGAAATCGTGGGTGGCGGTCAGCCCGTTGAGCAGGCGCTTGAGCGGCGCGGACAACGCCTCGTATGCCGCGATGCCACTGGCCCACAACGTATCGCCGCCGAACGCCGGCAACAGCTTGGCACTGAGCACCGCGCCGAGGGCCGGGGTGGGCAGGAAGGTCACGTCGGTGTGCCACACCGCGTTGTCGCGCACGTCGGTGACGGCGGTGTCGAGGATCAGCACTTCGGGCTGTTCCGGCACGTTGGGGTAGATCGGGTGGATGTGCAGGTCACCGAAATCAGCCGCGAACCGCGCCTGTTGTTGCGGGGTGATCGGCTGGTCGCGAAAGAACAGCACCGAATGCGTCAGTAACGCCTGTTCGATGGCGTCGCGCTGTTCGAGGTTCAGCGGCTGGGTGATATCGACGCCACTGATTTGGGCGCCCAGGGCGGTGCTTAATGGCGTAACGGTCAGGCTGCTCATGGGGTTCTCACTTAATGTGCCTGGCCATGCCAGGGCACCAATTTACGCTGCAGGGCACGCAGGCCCATCTCCATGGCGAAGGCGATCAACGCGATCACCAGAATTCCCAGCACCACCACATCGGTGACCAGGAACTGCGCCGCCGACTGCACCATGAAGCCCAGGCCGCGGGTGGCGGCGATCAGCTCGGCGGCGACCAGGGTCGACCAGCCCACGCCCAGGCCGATGCGCACGCCGGTGAGGATGTCGGGCAGGGCGCTGGGCAGGATCACATGGCGAATCAACTGGGCGCGGCTGGCGCCCAATGACTGCGCCGCACGCAGCTTGGCCGGGTCGACGGTGCGCACGCCGGTCGCCGTCGCGATGGCAATCGGGGCAAAGATCGCCAGGTAAATCAGCAGCACTTTGGACAGCTCGCCGATGCCGCACCAGATCACGATCAACGGCAGATACGCCAGGGGCGGAATCGGCCGGTAGAACTCGATCAGCGGGTCGAGAATGCCCCGGGCGACGCGATTGGCACCGATGGCGATGCCCACCGGCACGGCGGTCAGGACCGCAAAGCCCAGGCCCAGGCCGATCCGGCTGAGGCTCGCGGCCAAGTGCTGCCACAAGGTGGAATCCATGTAACCGGTGGTCGCCAGCAACCAGGCTTTTTGCAGCACGGCAGAGGGCGGTGGCAGGAACAGCGGTTCGATCACGCCGGTGGCGGTCACCGCCCACCAGATCGCCAGCAAGGCCACCAGGGTCAGCAGGCTGATCCAGCGCGTGCTCAGGCTGCGCCGCAGCGGTATAACCGCGTGCGCCACCGGCTTGGTGGCCGTGGCGGGGAGTTCGTAGCTGCTCATGCGCACACCTGCCGTTGCGAGAACACTTTGCCCAGCACGTGTTCGCGGGTTTCGATAAAACGCGGATCGGACTTGATCGCCCGCGCCGATTCGCCGGCGGCATAGCGCTGGCCGAAATCCAGGTGCAGGCGCTCGACGATCTGGCCCGGGTTGGGCGCCAGCAGGATCAGATCGGTGGCGAGGAATACCGCTTCTTCGATGTCATGGGTAATCAGGAACACCGGCTTGGCCGTGCGCCGCCAGACTTGCAGCAACAGCTCCTGCATCTGTTCGCGGGTGAAGGCATCGAGGGCGCCGAAAGGTTCGTCCATCAACAGCACGCGTGGGTCGGCGGCCAACGCACGGGCCAGGCCGACGCGTTGTTTCTGGCCGCCGGAGAGTTGCCAGATGCGCCGACTGTCGAAACCGGCCAGGTCCACCAGCGCGAGCATTTCCCGGGCGCGCACTTCGCGTTGCGCCTTGGGCACGCCGGCCAGTTCCAGGCCGAAGCCGACGTTGGCCAGCACGTCCTGCCAGGGCAGCAGGGCGTCGTCCTGGAACACCACGCCGCGTTCGGCGCTGGGGCCTTTGACCGGCACACCATCCAGGGTGATGCGGCCGGCCGACGGTTCGACAAAGCCGGCGATCAGGTTCAACAACGAAGTTTTGCCACTGCCGGACGGGCCGAGGGCCACCAGCAATTGCTGGGGCCCAAGGTTCAGTGAAATGTCAGACAGTACCGGTTCTGTGGCGCCTGGGTACTGTGCGCTGATGCGCTCCAGTTGTAGCAAGGCCATCGCGATGAACTCCTGAATCAGTGGGGGATGAATTTAGCGCTGACGTAAGGGGCGTAGTCCGGCAGCACCGCGTCGACCTTGCCTTGTTCCTTGAGGAACGCAGCGGTGTCGGTCACGGCCTTGATGGTCGGTGCGCCCAGCAGCGTCACCTGGTCAGCGGCCAGCGGGTAGACGTTGCCTTGCAGCAGCAGCGGGATGTCACTGGCCTTGGCGCCGGAGAGCTTGACCAACTTGTCGACGTTGCCTTTATCGGCGAGCCAGGCTTGTGGGTCTTTGCGGTAGGCGGCGTAGGCATCCAGGGTGACTTTGGCGAACGTGCTGACGATTTCCGGGTGCTTCTCGGCAAAATCCTTACGCACGATCCACGCATCGAAGGTCGGCGCGCCAAACTTGGCCAGTTCGCCGGAAGTGATCAGCACCTTGCCGTTTTCCTTGGCCACGCCCAGGGCCGGGTCCCACACGTAGGTGGCGTCGATATCGCCACGTTTCCAGGCGGCGATGATCGCTGGCGGTGCGAGGTTGAGGATGGTCACTTTCGACGGGTCGATGTTCCAGTGCTTCAGTGCGGCCAGCAGGCTGTAGTGACCGGTGGACACGAACGGTACGGCGACTTTCTTACCGATCAGGTCCTGCGGGCCGTTGATCCCCGAACCGTCGCGCACCACCAGGGCTTCGGCACCGCCGATCTGAGTGGCGACGAGGAAGGTTTGCACCGGCACCTTGCGAGTGATGGCGGCGGTCAGTGGGCTGGAACCGAGGTAGCCGATCTGTACGTCGCCGGAGGCGATGGCGGCGATGATATCGGCGCCATTGTCGAATTTGCGCCAGTCGATCTTGGCGTTAGTGGCTTTTTCATACGCACCGTCGGCCTGGGCGACTTTGGCCGGGTCTACGGTGGTCTGGTAGGCGATGGTCACATCCGCCGCCTGGGCAAACAGGCTGGCACCGGCCAGCGACAATGCGGCCAAGAGGCGCAGAGGGGTCAGCAGTTTCAAGGGGAAGCTCCTCAATCAAGCGGCCGAGGGTCGGCATGTGAGGAGACTAAATGATCTAAGAATCCGAAAATAAATAACATTTTCGCATTAGCTTATGAGGAGAAAGGTTGAAGCCAATCTTGAACTGGATGAGGGCAAATGTGGGAGGGGGCTTGCTCCCGATAGCGGTGGGTCAGTCAACCCATCAGTGACTGATCCACAGCTAACAGGGGACCGAGCAGGTCCTTAGTTACTGATGGCGAGGATGCTGGCCTGGTACGAGCCGACGAATACATCGAAATCGCCCACTTCGTTCTGCTCCAGCTCCGCCTGTTGCGCCAGGGACGTGCGCGCCAGCTCTTCAAAGCGTGCCTGCTCTTGGGCCGGCAAAGGCTCGCGGCGGAAATGCTCGGCGTGCACCTCGCTCTGGTGCAGAGAGAATTGCGCAAAACTTTCTTTGCGCTCGGCCATCGCCGCCAACACCTGGGCCGATGGCGTCAGGGACGGGTCGTTGACCTTGGCCAACTGAGCGTCCAGCGCCTGGCTGTGTTCGGTCATGCCATGGCTCTGGTCGAGCAGGGCGGCCAACGGGGCGATCTTTTCCAGCAGATCGGTGGCCCATTCCTTCAGGTCCACCGCTTGGCCCTTGCGCTGCAATTGCAGGCCTGGGCGTCGGCCTTCCTTGACCACACTGAGGAAGTTGGACGTGGCGTTGCGGCACTCGTTGTCGGCGAACTGCGGGCTGTCGTTCAGCGCGCAGTAGAGCAGGAAGGCGTCGAGGAACCGCGACTCCTGCAGATCGATACCCATCGGCAGGAACGGGTTGATATCCAGGCAACGCACTTCGATGTACTGGATGCCGCGGGCCATCAGCGCCTGGATCGGCCGCTCGCCGGTGTAGGTCACGCGTTTGGGGCGGATGTTGGAGTAGTACTCGTTTTCGATCTGCAGGATGTTGGTGTTGAGCTGCACCCACTCACCATCCTTGTGGGTGCCGATTTCGACATACGGCGCGTAGGGCGTTGCCACTGCGGTGCGCAGGCTGTCGGTGTAGCTGGCCAGGTCGTTGTAGCACGGCGTCAGGCCGGCCTGGGCGTTGCTCTGGTAACCCAGGTCGCTCATGCGCAGGCTGGTGGCGTAGGGCAGGTACAGGGTATCGGCGTCGAGCACTTCCAACTGGTGCGAGCGCCCGCGCAGGAAACCGGCGTCCAGGGCCGGCGAGGCGCCGAACAGGTACATCAGCAGCCAGCTGTAGCGGCGGAAGTTTCGGATCAGCGCGATATAGGCGTCCGACTGATAGTCGCGGTCGGTGCCGACGAACCCTTCGGCTTCCTTGAGCAGCGGCCACAGCTGTTCCGGCAGGGAAAAGTTGTAGTGGATGCCAGCGATGCACTGCATGGTCTTGCCGTACCGCAGGGCCAGGCCCTTGCGATACACGTACTTGAGCTGTCCGATATTGGAGGTGCCGTAGTAGGCAATCGGGATGTCTTCCTCGGCCGGCAATGGGCACGGCATCGACGGGCTCCACAGGTATTCGCTGCCGAGCTTGGAATAGGCGAAGCGATGGATCTTGTCCAGGCTGCTCAGGGTATCGGCCGGGTCGGGCAAGGCTGGGGTGATGAACTCCAGCAGCGATTCGGAGTAGTCGGTGGTGATCTGTTCATGGGTCAGCGCAGCACCCAGGGCTTCGGGGTGTGGCGTTTGCGCCAACCGACCTTCACTGGTGACACGTAGGCATTCACGCTCGATGCCATGCAAGCAGTGCTCTAGCAGGGAGAGGTGTTCGCGCTTGCCGAGCAGGGCCAGGCGGCGGTTGAGAAGTTCGCTCAAGTTGGATTCCTTCACGCGTCAGTCGCCCCAATATGGGGGTGGTCAAGACGGTCTACAAGGGTGAAGTTAAAACTGGCGTGATCGCCTGGTTTTGAGTCGATTTGACCCGCTTTGAAAAAGCCGGCTTCACTCCATGAATTGGGCTACAGCGCAGCAGGAAAATTCCGACGCCGTTATCGCAGCGCCGAAATTAACTCAAATCGAGGGCAGGGAGCTATAGGACAGCGAAGGTGCCTTGTGCTTTTGCGACGAGTTTGTCGTCCTGGTGCACATCGGCTTCCACCACCATGGTGCGCCGCCCCGCATGAATCACGCGGGAGGTGCACAGCACGTCGCCATCGGACACGGCGCGGATGTAGTTGATCTTGCATTCGATGGTCGCGCTCTGCCGGTCGAAACCATGGGCGCTGGAACACGCCAGCCCCATGGTGATATCCACCAGGCTGAAAATCGCCCCGCCATGGAGCTTGCCTGCGCGGTTGCGCAGCTGCGGCTCCAGGGTCAGGGCCACCTCGGCAACGCCTTCCTCAAGGCGCTGCACGCGGCAACCGATCAGTTCGCTGAACGCGCTCTGGGTCAAGCCGGCCGGGATTTCCATCAGCGTTTCTTCAACTGTTTGGCGTTGGCGAAAAGCGAGGCCATCGCGTTGTTGGTCGGCGCCGCGGTGGCGGTTTCCTTGCGCGGGGCGTTGTTCTGCGACTGGCGTGGCGCGGAGCCTGGGCGTGCGCCACGGGCACCGTCGATTTTCTCGCCGGGGGTGTCGCTCATGCGCATCGACAGGCCGACGCGTTTGCGCGGGATGTCCACTTCCATGACCTTGACCTTGACCACGTCACCGGCCTTCACCGCTTCGCGCGGGTCCTTGATGAACTTCTCCGAAAGTGCGGAGATATGCACCAAACCGTCCTGATGCACGCCGATGTCCACAAAGGCACCGAAGTTGGTCACGTTGGTGACCACGCCTTCGAGGATCATGCCCAGCTGCAGGTCCTTGAGGTCTTCGACGCCGTCCTGGAACTCGGCGGTTTTGAATTCGGGACGGGGGTCGCGGCCGGGTTTTTCCAGCTCTTGCAGGATGTCGGTGATGGTCGGCACGCCGAAGGTTTCATCGGTGTATTTCTTCGGGTCCAGGCGCTTGAGGAACGCAGCGTCGCCGATCAGCGAGCGGATATCGCGGTCGGTCTCGGCAGCGATACGTTGCACCAGCGGGTAGGCTTCCGGGTGGACCGCCGAGGCGTCCAGCGGGTTGTCGCCGTTCATGACACGCAGGAAACCGGCGGCCTGTTCGAAGGTTTTTTCACCCAGGCGTGCGACTTTTTTCAGCGCGGCGCGGGTTTTGAACGCACCGTTCTCGTCGCGGTGGGTGACGATGTTCTGCGCCAGGGTCGCGTTGAGGCCGGAGATCCGCGCCAGCAGTGCGACCGAGGCGGTGTTCACGTCCACGCCCACGGCGTTCACACAGTCTTCCACCACCGCATCCAGGCCGCGCGCCAGTTTCAACTGCGACACGTCGTGCTGGTATTGGCCGACGCCGATGGATTTCGGGTCGATCTTCACCAGCTCGGCCAGTGGGTCCTGCAGACGCCGGGCGATGGACACCGCGCCACGGATCGACACGTCGAGGTCCGGGAATTCCTTGGAAGCCAGCTCCGACGCCGAGTACACCGAAGCACCGGCCTCGGAGACCATGACCTTGGTCATCTTCATGGCTGGGTATTTTTTGATCAGCTCGGCGGCCAACTTATCGGTCTCACGGCTGGCGGTGCCGTTGCCGATGGCGATCAGGTCCACGGCGTGCTTGGCGCACAGGGCAGCCAGGATCGCGAGGGTCTGGTCCCACTTGTTATGCGGCACGTGCGGGTAGACGGTGGCGTGGTCCAGCAGTTTGCCGGTGGCGTCGACCACGGCAACCTTGCAGCCGGTACGCAGGCCCGGGTCGAGGCCCAGGGTCGCACGCGGGCCGGCCGGGGCGGCCAGCAACAGGTCGTGCAGGTTGTGGGCGAAGACGTTGATCGCCTCGGTCTCGGCGCCGTCGCGCAACTCGCCCAGCAGGTCGGTTTCCAAGTGGGTGTAGAGCTTGACCTTCCAGGTCCAGCGCACCACTTCACCGAGCCACTTGTCCGCAGGACGGTTCTGATTCTGAATGCCGAATTGTTGACCGATCATGCCTTCGCACGGGTGCATGGTGCCCGGCAGTTCATCGCCGACTTTCAGCGACGAGCTGAGAATGCCTTCGTTGCGACCGCGGAAAATCGCCAGGGCGCGGTGGGACGGCATGCTCTTGAGCGGTTCGTCGTGCTCGAAGTAGTCGCGGAACTTGGCGCCTTCTTCCTCTTTGCCGGCGATCACGCGGGCGCTGAGGATGGCTTCCTGCTTGAGATAGGTACGCAGTTTTTCCAGGAGGCTGGCGTCTTCGGCGAAGCGCTCCATCAGGATGTACTTGGCGCCTTCCAGGGCGGCCTTGACGTCGGCGACGCCTTTTTCGGCGTCGATGAAGCGGGCGGCTTCGGTTTCGGGCGTCAACGACGGGTCGTTGAACAGGCCGTCGGCCAGATCCCCCAGGCCGGCTTCCAGGGCGATCTGACCCTTGGTGCGGCGCTTTTGTTTGTAGGGCAGGTAAAGGTCTTCGAGGCGGGTTTTGGTGTCGGCGAGCTTGATGTCACGTTCCAGCTGCGGGGTCAATTTGCCCTGTTCCTCGATGCTGGCGAGGATGCTGATGCGCCGTTCGTCGAGTTCTCGCAGGTAGCGCAGGCGCTCTTCCAGGTGCCGCAGTTGGGTGTCATCGAGGCTGCCGGTCACTTCTTTACGGTAACGGGCGATGAAGGGCACCGTGGAGCCTTCATCCAGTAGAGCGACGGCCGCTTCGACCTGTTGTGGGCGTACACCGAGTTCCTCGGCAATGCGGCTGTTGATGCTGTCCATAAAACCACCTGAAATTCTTAGAAGCAGTTCACAGGCCCGGAAAACAAGGCCTTGCGAGGCTGGTTGAGCGGCCCGACTGGCGCCGCTGCCTGGGTCAAGAGGCAGCCTATTGACCCTCGAAATCGAAAAAATCGCGACAAGCGGATAAAAAAAGCCCGGCAGTAAACGGTAACGATCTGACGTTGTCCTGCACGAAGGCGCCGCATTATAACCAGCGTTCTGCCCTTGGGGGGTACTGCGCCAGCGGTGGTAGGGCGCGGGTCCGCTGGCAGTAGAGGAAAAATCTGCTAACAATGCACTCGGTGCGTATAACGGCAGCTAGGCCATAATGCGCGCCGAGATAAGAGGAGCATCCAATGAGCGGCACTGCACACACTGCTGAAGGCGAAAAAATTCTCATCGTTGATGACGATCCAGGGCTGAGCAGCCTGCTGGAGCGCTTTTTCAACTCCAAGGGCTATCGTGCCCGCGCGGTGCCGAACACCGAACAGATGGACCGCCTGTTGGGGCGCGAAGTGTTCAACCTGGTCGTGCTCGACCTGATGCTGCCCGGCGAAGACGGCCTGACCGCCTGCAAACGCCTGCGCAGCGCGAACAACCAGATTCCGATCATCATGCTCACCGCCAAGGGCGATGAGCTGAGCCGCATCAAGGGCCTTGAACTGGGCGCTGACGATTACCTGGCCAAGCCATTCAACCCGGATGAACTGATGGCGCGGGTCAAGGCCGTATTGCGTCGCCAGGCGCCCACGGTACCCGGCGCACCGGGCAGCGAAGACGAAAGCGTGACCTTTGGCGACTACGAACTGTCGTTGGCCACCCGCGAGCTCAAGCGCGGTGACGAAGTGCACATGCTCACCACCGGCGAGTTCGCGGTACTCAAGGCCCTGGTGATGAACGCACGCCAGCCGCTGACCCGCGACAAGCTGATGAACCTGGCCCGTGGGCGGGAATGGGACGCTCTGGAGCGCTCCATCGACGTGCAGATTTCCCGTCTGCGCCGAATGATCGAGCCGGACCCGTCCAAGCCACGATATATCCAGACGGTGTGGGGCGTGGGTTATGTGTTTGTGCCGGATGGCACCGCAACCAAGTGACCCATGATTTGCAGGGCGGGCATCCTGGCGTTTGACTCCACGAGAGTCGACGGGATGTCCGGCGTCTGCAATTCTGCGAGCGCCGCTCGTTCCAGCAAGGTGTCCAGCTGTCTTCTATGAAAACCCCCCTGTGGTTCCCGCAAAGTTTCTTTTCCCGCACCCTTTGGCTGGTGCTGATCGTCGTTCTGTTCTCCAAGGCGTTGACGCTGGTTTATCTGCTGATGAACGAGGACGTCCTGGTGGACCGGCAGTACAGCCACGGCGTTGCCCTGACGTTGCGTGCCTATTGGGCCGTAGACCCTGAAAACCGCGAGAAGGTAGCCAAGGCGTCGACGTTGATTCGGGTTGATGGCGCCGGTGTGCCGGAAGGCGAGCAGCATTGGCCGTACAGCGAGATTTACCAGCGCCAGATGCAGGCCGAGCTGGGCGAGGACACCGAGGTCCGGCTGCGCATGCATGTTTCGCCTGCGTTGTGGGTCAGGGCGCCGAGCCTGGGGGATGCCTGGATCAAGGTGCCGCTCTACCCGCATCCGTTGCGTGGGCAAAAGATCTGGAATGTGCTGGGCTGGTTCCTGGCCATCGGGTTGCTTTCAACGGCGTCCGCGTGGATTTTCGTGCGCCAGCTCAACCAACCGCTCAAACGCCTGGTATTCGCCGCCCGCCAGCTGGGGCAAGGGCGCAGCGTGCGCCTGCCGGTCAGCGATACGCCCAGCGAGATGACCGAGGTGTATGGCGCGTTCAACCAGATGGCGGAGGACGTCGAACAGGCCGGGCGCGAACGCGAGCTGATGCTGGCGGGGGTATCCCACGACTTGCGCACCCCGTTGACGCGGTTGCGCCTGTCCCTGGAGCTGATGGGCAACCATACCGACCTGACCGATGACATGGTGCGCGATATCGAGGACATGGACGCTATTCTCGACCAGTTCCTGGCGTTCATTCGCGATGGCCGTGATGAAGTGGTGGAAGAGGTCGACCTCACGGAACTGGTGCGTGAAGTGGTAGCGCCCTACAACCAGAATGGCGAGCGGGTGCGCATGCGCCTGGAACCGATCCAGCCGTTTGCGTTGCGCAGGGTGTCGATGAAGCGCCTGTTGAACAACCTGATCGGCAATGCCTTGCACCATGCCGGTTCGGATGTGGAAGTGGCGGCCTATGTGTCCGGTGACAGCGCGGCGCCCTATGTGGTGCTGAGTGTGCTGGACCGTGGCACCGGTATCGATCCGGCTGAGCTGGAAGGTATTTTCAACCCGTTCACCCGTGGCGACCGAGCCCGTGGGGGCAAGGGGACCGGTTTGGGGCTGGCGATCGTGCGGCGCATCGCCTCGATGCATGGCGGCAATGTCGAATTGCGCAACCGCGAAGACGGAGGCCTGGAAGCGCGGGTGCGTTTGCCGCTTGGGTTGATGTTGCCCAGAGACGCGGTCTAATCAAAACGTGGGGGCTTGCTCCCGATAGCGGTGGATCAGCCAGCATATTTGTAGCTGACCCACTGCAATCGGGAGCAAGCCCCCTCCCACATTTGGTTATAGGTGGTGCCAGAGGCGCTGGTGCTAGCCCTTGCCTTTGGTCCTGGTCATGTTCGGCCCACTATTTTTTTCCAGATGCTGAATGATGATCCCCGCCACATCCTTGCCGGTGGTGGTCTCGATCCCTTCCAGGCCCGGCGATGAATTTACCTCCATTACCAGTGGGCCATGGTTGGAGCGCAGGATATCCACACCCGCGACGCTCAACCCCATGACTTTGGCTGCCCGTAGTGCGGTCATGCGCTCTTCCGGGGTGATCTTGATCAGGCTGGCGCTGCCGCCACGGTGCAGGTTGGAGCGGAACTCACCTGGCTTGGCCTGGCGCTTCATGGCTGCAATCACCTTGTCGCCCACCACGAAGCAACGGATATCCGCACCGCCGGCTTCCTTGATGTACTCCTGCACCATGATGTTCTGCTTGAGGCCCATGAACGCTTCGATGACAGATTCCGCAGCCGTCGCGGTTTCACACATCACCACGCCGATGCCCTGGGTGCCTTCGAGTACCTTGATCACCAGTGGCGCGCCGTTGACCATTTCGATCAGATCGGGGATGTCATCGGGGGAGTGGGCAAAGCCGGTCACCGGCAGGCCGATGCCCCGGCGCGACAGCAGTTGCAGCGAACGCAGCTTGTCCCGCGAACGGGCAATGGCCACCGATTCATTGAGGGGGAACACCCCCATCATTTCAAACTGGCGCAACACCGCACAGCCGTAGAAGGTCACCGAGGCGCCGATGCGCGGGATCACGGCATCGAACCCCTCCAGCGGCTTGCCTCGATAGTGGATCTGCGGCTTGTGACTGGCAATGTTCATATAGGCCCGCAACGTGTCGATCACGACCATTTCGTGACCTCGTTCGGTGCCAGCCTCGACCAGGCGGCGGGTGGAATACAGACGCGGGTTTCGCGACAGCACAGCAATCTTCATGCAGCACCTGGGGCAGAAAGAGTAGAGACCGGGAACACCGGCTTGTCTTGAACGTACTTGACGCCGGGATTGACCACCAGGTGGCCGTCAATCAGCGCTTTGGAGCCCAGCAACAGGCGGTAACGCATGGCTTTGCGGCAGGCCAGGGTGAACTCCACCCGCCAGACCCGATCCCCCAACGCCAGGGTGGTGCTGATGACGTAGCGCACCTGTGCATGGCCGTTGGAGCTCTTGATGGTTTTCATCGTCACCAGCGGCGCTTCGCAGCGGCGATGACGCAGTTGCACCACGCTGCCCAGGTGTGCGGTAAAACGTACCCACTTCTCGCCGTCGCGCTCAAAAGGCTCGATATCGGTAGCGTGCAGGCTGGAGGTGCTGGCGCCGGTGTCGATCTTCGCGCGCAGGCCGGCCACTCCCAAGTCGGGAAGTGCTACCCACTCACGCAGACCCACAACGGTCAAATGGTCAAATGTCTTCAATATGGGTAACCGGTCAATTCGCCCAGGCCTGAGGGGAAACCTCGGCCAGCGCGTTGAATGCGGGTCTGGCGAACCAGTAGCCCTGCATCAGAAATATTCCACAGTCGGACAGGACGTCACGCTCAACGGCACTTTCAATGCCTTCAGCGATGACAGTAGCGCCCAGCTGCTCACAGATTGTGACAGTCCCGAACAGCCCGTGCCGAAATCGTCGATGGCTGTCTTGAAGCCGAATTCGCGGTATTCACGCAGAATATTCGTCAAATGGCGATTGTTATCTACGGGCTCGCTTTCCAGTGTCTCGAAAATCAGCGGGTCAAGGAGGCGATTGTGCGTGCGAGCGGCCTCCAGGGCAGCGGTGATCGCTTGGGTTTGGCAGTGCTGGTCAGGCGAGGTGAGTGAAGTCGGGAAGTCGGTCACGGCATGTCCTCGCGAAAACAGGGGGCTACCTGGCGTATCTTAGGTGAGCCTTGGGGTTTATGCGTCGACGGGTTTCAACAGTAAAGTTGCGGCATTTTTCAGAACGAGGAATTCAAGTGGCTCAGAAGCAGGCAGAGGAAGAAAAGATCCGTCTGGACAAGTGGCTATGGGCCGCGCGTTTCTATAAGACCCGCGCGTTGGCCAAGGCCGCTATCGAGAGTGGCAAGGTGCACCATCGTGGCGAGCGCTGCAAGCCGGGCAAGGAGCCACGTGTCGGTGATGAGTTGCTGATTCGTACAGGCTTTGATGAAAAGACTGTCGTGGTCCAGGCGCTTTCCAGTGTGCGTCGTGGCGCCCCCGAAGCGCAGGCGCTGTACACCGAGACCGAAGCCAGTATCGCCAAGCGCGAAAGCGCGGCGGCCATGCGCAAGGCGGGTGCCACCGGCATGACCACCGATGGCAAACCAAGCAAGAAGCAACGCCGCGACCTGTTCAAGTTTCGCGGCAGTGGCAATGACGATTAGTCCCACGGGTTATTGCGGTGCTCTTACGACACTGAGCCGGCCAATCAACGGTACTCGCTGAAACACCCCGAACACGGGCGCCGTCGCGCGCAGCAATACATCCGTCACCTTCGCCGCAAACGGCGTGTAGTAACCCCATCCCAGTGCAAGCAGGGCCAGCAGCACGCCGCCGATATAGTCGTCCTGCCCCCAATGCGCCCCCGCTACCAGCCGCGGCATCATGAACAACAGCGCCAGGGCCCAGATCACCAGCACTTGGCCGATGCGCCGGGCAAACACCGTCATGAACATGCTCCAGATCAGCAACACCGATGCATGATCTCCCGGGAAGCTCTGGCTCGAACGGTCCTTTAACTCCCAAGTTTTCTCCAGCCCTGGGAAATAGTCACTCATCTGGACCGCTCCGCTGAGCGTCATCGACGGACTGCTGTGCTGCCAGCCCATCTGCGCCGCAAGTTTGGAAAACAGCATACGAATAAACAACAACAGCAACAAAATACCGACAAAACCTAACACTGCCTGGCGCACCTGTACGGCTCTGAACACCCAGTCGCCACGAATGAGCAGCATCAGCAGAATTACGCCGACCACTGCATCAAATGGCCGCAAACTGGCCACGGCCCATATGTGCAGCCACGTCGAGTCGCTCGCCAGCGGGTCATTGAGCAGATGAAACAGCCATTCGTCGAAAATTACACACAGCATCTGCCCCGTGGGCCACAGCCAAAAACACAGCAGCCCGATAGCGAGTAGATTGCAAAGAGCCCATCGCCGGAGGTTCCACTTGGCTTGGAACAAACCCGGATTGTTCATAAACTGTCCCTCTTCGCTCTATATAAGCTTTCTGTTTCCAGGAGAAAGCCGCACCAAAATGGTGCTGAAGCATTAAATTTTATAAACGTTGTAATAATTTTGTCATCAATTCAGATACCTAGACCTATGACTGATTTACCGGATACCGACTTCACCCAACGCTTCATCTTCGACGAGAACGACGCCCGCGGCGAACTGGTCTCGCTGGAGCGCAGCTATGCCGAAGTCCTCGCCAAGCACCCCTATCCGGAGCCGGTCGCGCAACTGCTCGGTGAGTTGATGGCAGCGGCGTCGCTGCTGGTGGGCACGATGAAATTCGACGGTTTGCTGATCCTGCAGGCCCGCTCCGAAGGTCCGGTCCCCTTGCTGATGATCGAGTGCTCCAGCGAGCGTGAAATCCGTGGCCTGGCCCGTTACGAGGCTGATCTGATCGCCCCTGACGCGACCCTGGCCGACCTGATGCCCAACGGTGTGCTGGCGCTCACGGTCGACCCGACCGAAGGCCAGCGTTACCAAGGCATCGTCGACCTCGACGGCGAAAACTTGTCCGAATGCTTCACCAACTATTTCGTCATGTCCCAGCAGATTGGCACGCGCTTCTGGCTCAACGCCGACGGCAAGCGCGCCCGTGGCCTGTTGCTGCAACAGCTGCCCGCCGACCGCATCAAGGATGACGACGAGCGCACCGAAAGCTGGCGCAACCTCACCGCCCTGGCGGGCACCCTGACCGCTGAAGAATTGCTGGCCCTGGACAACGAAACCATCCTGCATCGCCTTTACCACGAAGAGGCTGTACGCCTGTTCGACGCACAGGGCCTGCGCTTCCATTGCAGTTGCTCCCGCGAGCGTTCGGCGAACGCCTTGGTCAGCCTTGGCCTGGAAGATGCGCAAAACCTGGTGGTGGAACACGGCGGTCATATCGAGATCGACTGCCAGTTCTGCAACCAGCGCTACCTGTTTGACGCCGCCGACATCGCCCAATTGTTCGCCGGCGCCGGTATCGACACACCCTCCGATACCCGTCACTAAAACGTTTAAGTGCAGGTAAATCACCTGTGTTATGCCGGATTACAGCTGTTCTGACGGGAGGGCCCTACTTTTTTTGGGCTTTTCTGGCATAATCCGGCCCACTTTTTTCGCGGTAGTAGTGCGCAACTTTCTACTACAAAACGTTTGGAGCACTCGGCCATAGGCCGACGGGGAACCTCATGACGCAAGCCAATAACGCCGTATACACCGATTTGAGTGTTGACGATCTGGTCAAAGAAGCCCTGCAGCGCGGTGAAGGCGTGCTTGCCGATACTGGCGCACTGGTCGTAGAAACCGGTCACCGTACCGGTCGTTCGCCGGTCGACCGTTTCATCGTTGAAGAGCCTTCCACCCAGGACGCGATTGCCTGGGGCCCGATCAACCGCAAGTTCCCGGCCGACAAGTTCGATGCCCTGTGGGCTCGCGTCGAGGCGTTCAACAACGCGCAAGAGCATTTCGTTTCCCATGTCCATGTAGGTGCGTCCGAAGACCACTACCTGGCCGTGAAGATGACCACCCAGACTGCCTGGCAGAACCTGTTCGGTCGTTGCCTGTTCATCAACCCGGCCCAGTACAACCCGGCCGGCCGTGAAGAATGGCAAGTGCTCAACGTGGCCAACTTCGAGTGCGTGCCTGAGCGTGATGGCACCAACTCCGATGGTTGCGTGATCCTCAATTTCGCCGAGAAAAAAGTGCTGATCGCCGGCATGCTGTACGCCGGTGAAATGAAGAAAGCCATGTTCTCGGTGCAGAACTTCCTGCTGCCGGCCGAAGACGTACTGCCGATGCACTGCGCCGCCAATATCGGCGAAGCAGGCGACGTGACCCTGTTCTTCGGTCTGTCCGGCACCGGTAAAACCACCCTGTCCGCCGACGAAAGCCGTTACCTGATCGGTGACGACGAACACGGCTGGGGCAAGGGCGTGGTGTTCAACATCGAAGGCGGTTGCTATGCCAAGTGCATCGACCTGTCCGAGAAGAACGAGCCGGTCATCTGGAAAGCCATCAAGCACGGCGCGGTCCTGGAAAACGTCGTGATCGACAAGGCCGGGCACGCCGACTATTCCGACGTCAGCCTGACCCAGAACAGCCGCGCCGCCTACCCGCTGGAGCACGTTGCCAAACGTTCCGAGAAGAACCTGGGCGGCGAGCCAAACGCGGTGATCTTCCTGACCTGCGACCTGACCGGCGTACTGCCGCCCGTGTCGATCCTCAGCGAAGAGCAAGCGGCCTATCACTTCCTGTCCGGCTACACCGCGCTGGTGGGCTCGACCGAAATGGGTTCCGGCAGTGGCATCAAGTCGACCTTCTCCACCTGCTTCGGCGCGCCGTTCTTCCCGCGTCCGGCCGGTGAATACGCCGAGCTGCTGATCAAGCGTATCCGTGGTTTCGGCTCCAAGGTCTACCTGGTCAACACCGGCTGGACCGGTGGCGGCTACGGCGTCGGCAAACGCTTCAACATCCCGACCACCCGCGGCGTGATCGCAGCGATCCAGAGTGGCGCGTTGATCGGTGCGCAAACCGAACACCTCGACACCATCAACCTGGACGTACCATTGGCGGTGCCGGGCGTTGAGACTGGCTTGTTGAACCCACGTAACACCTGGGCTGACAAGGCTGCCTACGACGAAGCGGCGAAAGCGCTGGCCGGTCTGTTCATCGAGAACTTCAAGAAGTTTGAAGTGAGCGATGCGATCAAGGCTGCGGGTCCGAAGTTGTAAGATTTGCTAGCTGTTAAAGAGCCGCCCCTTGTGGGCGGCTTTTTTTGTGCACTTAGAACTGTGAGGCGGGGGCGATAAACCTGGGTAACCGCTCAGCTCAGGTTTTCCAGCGTCTGGGTGTCCCAGCTGTTCGTTTGAATCGCCAGGTAGAGCATGCCGATGGTCAGGGGGATCTTCTCGCCATGCCCCTTGGCTCGACGCTTGAGGAACACATCAAAGAGCGGCGGATTGAAGTAGCGATAAGTGTCGTAGTCCCCCAGGTCGAGGGCAAATTCCTGTTCCAGCATTTCCATGAATTGCTTGGCCTCACCGCCGTCGCAGCCCAGGTCGAAATTGAGCGAGGTTTGCAGGCGAATGGTCTTATGTTCCGGCAGGCCGATTTCTTCGTGCAGCAGTTGCAGGAGCTGCTGCATGACGGGGTCTACGGGGAAGTTGGGGGCGAGTTTCATGGTGGGAGCACGCAGGAGTGGGTGAGAGGGGCGGTTGCGTTGGAGGTGGTATTTGTTTCGGGTGATCAGCAAGCGGACGCCATAGCAGAAAGCAAGAACCGCAATGCTGTTCAATTGTAGCTCCGTTATCCAGAACGTGAAGCCAAGCAGAAGTGTTGGGCCCAGAGCGATGAGAGCGAGCCCGATCCAGGTTCTGAGGGCGGGATGCTGCATCTTTTTGTCGAGCAAGACGGCAAGCGTTACGAGGGGGACGAGGATGATCCAAGGTACATATTCGGTCATCGTTTCACCCTCCCGGTGCTAGCCGGCGTAGACCGGCCAAAGCATTTCGGTTGCCAGGTTGAACGGTGAGATGAATCGCCTTGGAGGTGCCGCGGTAGCGGCTGAGGTGTTGAGTCCTTTCGATGTTCAAGGGGTTCTGCCGAGAAAGTTGAGACCGCGCTATTTTCATTCAGCTATGGGTAACTTCTATAGAGGGTTGAGCGGGTGTTCGGAGCAATTTGGGAAGAGGATGGCGCGATATTTGGAGGTTTCTTACAGCAATTTCCGGCTTTTGGGGCTTGGCAGTGATTTTTGGCCATTCACGCACTCAATTGTAGGCGCGAGCTTGCTCGCGAAAAAAACCAAGGACGCCGCGGTCATTCAGACTTGCCGCGTCATCGTTGACGATTTTCGCGAGCAAGCTCGCTCCTACCTATAGATGCCATTGGACGTGTTTCGATCAGGCACTGACAGGCCTGCTGATACAGCGCTCAAAAATCGCCTCCAACCCCCGAAAATCACACGCCACCGCATCAATGTTCGCCGGTATCCACACCGCATGTTTCACCAGCCACCAGTTCACCGAAAACCCAGCGTTCACGATGATCTGTTCAAATAAAATCCGCTGCGCTCGGCCATTGCCTTCGCGAAAGGGGTGGATGACGTTGAGGTCGCCATAGGCTTCGGCAATCTTGCTCACCAGTTCGGCCTGGCTTGTACCGACAAACCAGTTCGCTTCTTCCATCTGCCGGATGATCTTCGCGGCCTCCGGTGGGATGCGTTCCGGGGTGCAGAACAGGGTATCGCCCTTCTGGATATTCACGCTGCGCAACTCTCCGGCCCAGTCGTAGATGTCGCTGAACAGGGTGCGGTGGATATGTTGCAGGCGTTCGAGGTTGTAGGGTGGGGGGAAGAGCGGGAGGTTGCCTACGGCGATTTCGGACAGTTCACGCTCAGCCTGGTGCAGGCGGTCTTCGTCGAGCAAATCGAGGCGGTTGCGCAGGACGCTGCTACCGGGATAGCAATATGGATCCTGGCCCACCCCGTATTTGTCGAGCATCAGCGTGGAGTGTTGCGGTACTTGGCAAGGACGGCTTCGCGGGTCGGCAGAGGTTTTTCGACGTCGGCCGGTTGGGTGTCGAACCCTTCAAGGCGTAGGCTGGCCAGGTAATTGGAACGGCGGATCTTATGGTAATGATCCTGTTTTTGCTCAAACGTCAGTTCGCTCATCGCCGCGTACTCCTGGGTAGCAAGGCTTGATTGTAGCTCAATGCTTCGGCAGGCAGGCGGGATAAAAACCACTTCACCACATTCGAAGTGGTCGCATTTGGCCCAAGGCCATGGCGGCACCCTGTGTATCATCCTGTCTCTTTTTTCCTTGCGACCTTTCTCGATTCGCTGAGATTCCCAGGCTATGTTTTTGAGCCAACTCAGCGGTCAATGGAGTGACAGCCTATGCACGACACCCTCCAGCAGGTCTTTGGTTATCCACAGTTTCGCTTGGGCCAGGAAGAAACGGTCAGCGCCGTATTGGCTGGTCGTTCGGCCGCGGCGATTTTCCCTACGGGGTCGGGCAAGTCCTTGTGTTACCAGCTGTCGGCGGTGCTGCTACCGCACCTGACGCTGGTGGTGTCGCCATTGTTGGCGTTGATGCAGGATCAGTTGGGCTTCCTGCAGCGCCATGGCATTGCGGCCGGCAGTATCGATTCGGCCCAAAGCCGCGACGAGGCCAATGCGGTCATGGCCCGTGCGCGTTCCGGCGAGCTGAAGATCCTGATGATTTCCGTGGAGCGCCTCAAGAACGAGCGCTTTCGCAACTTCCTGCAAAGCGTGCAGATATCGCTGCTGGTGGTGGATGAAGCGCACTGTATCTCCGAGTGGGGCCACAACTTCCGTCCGGACTATTTGAAGCTGCCGGACTACCAGCGCCAGTTCAATATCCCACAAGCGCTGCTGCTGACCGCCACGGCCACGCCCAAGGTGATTGCCGATATGCAGGCCAAGTTCGCCATTGCTCCCGATGATGTGGTCACCACGGGCTTCTACCGGCCCAACCTCAACCTGTTGGTGGAGCCGGTAAGCGGTGCGGACAAGCGTCGGCGCCTGGTGCAGTGGATGAGCGAGCGGGCCGGGCAGCCGAGTATCGTCTACGTCACCTTGCAGAAAACCGCCGAGCAGATTGCCGAGCACCTGAACCGCAACGGCATCCAGGCCGAGGCGTATCACGCCGGTTTGCCTCACGATAAGCGCGAGGGTATCCAGCAGCGCTTCATGGACGGTCGCTCCAATTGCATCGTCGCCACTATCGCGTTTGGCATGGGCATCGACAAAAGTGATATCCGCAATGTGGTGCACTTCGACCTGCCCAAATCCATCGAGAACTACAGCCAGGAGATCGGTCGCGCAGGGCGTGACGGGCAGCCGTCCGACTGCCTGGTGCTGGCCAATCGCGACAGCCTCAACGTGCTGGAAAATTTCGTCTACGGCGATACGCCCGAGCAGGACGGCATCCGGCGTGTGCTCGATGAGTTGCAGGCGGCGCGCAGTGAAGGGCAATGGGAGTTCCTGCTGCGCTCGCTGTCGGACCACAGCAACATCCGCGAACTGCCACTGAAGACGCTGCTGGTGCAATTGGAGCTCAAGGGCGTGATCGCACCGCGCTACGCGTTTTATGCCGAGTACCGCTTCAAATACCTGATCGAGCCCGAGGCCTTGCTTGCACGGTTTTCCGGCGAGCGGCAGCAGTTCGTCGCGGCGATCATCCAAGTATGCAAGCGGGCCAAGACCTGGGCGACGGTGGATTTCGAAGGGCTTTATCAGCAGCACAATGCCGCGCGCAATCGAGTGGTGAAGGCCTTGGACTATTTTCAGGAGCAGGGCCTGATCGAGCTGGAAAGCAAGCAGATGACCGAGGTCTACAGCCTGCTGGATACCGAGTTCGATCCGCAGGTATTGAGCCAAGCGTTATACACAGGCTTCAAGCAGCACGAAGTGACGGAGGTGGCGCGCATACACGCCATGCTTGACCTGTTCGCCACCGAGCATTGCCTGGGACAGCGTCTGGCGCAGTATTTTGGTGATGAAAAAGCCCCCCAGCGTTGCGGGCATTGCTCGGTCTGTCACGGCCATGTGGCGCATCTGCCGCCGCCGCCGAGCTTGCCGCCGCTTGTGGATAAACACTTCATGGGACTGTGCGGTGATTTTATCCACAGGCATCATGAGCACACCGGCCACCTGCCGGGCGCCGAACGCCTGACACGTTTTCTTGGCGGTATCAGCGTGCCGCTGTTCACCAAGCTGAAGGCGCGGGGAATTCCGGGTTTTGCCGCGCTGGAGGATTACCCCTACGCCGAGGTGCGCGAGTGGGCCCAAGCCCACTTGAATGACCTGTAAACCCACTTTCACCGAGACGTGCCCATGCCTGACTCAATGCCGCAACGCGCCGATTACCGTCACTTCCAGCCCATCATCACGCGCTGGCACGACAACGATGTGTATGGCCATGTGAACAACGTGACCTACTACAGTTTCTTCGACACGGCGGTGAATACCTACCTGATCGAACAGGGCGGGTTGGATATTCATGACGGCGAGGTGGTTGGGTTTGTGGTGAGTTCAGCGTGTGATTACTTTGCTTCCGTCGCCTTTCCCGAGCGCATCGAAATAGGCCTGCGGGTCGGCAAGTTGGGCAACAGCTCGGTGCAGTATGAGTTGGCGGTGTTCAAGGCGGGCGAGGAGGACGCCTGTGCGGCGGGGCGCTTCGTGCATGTGTTCGTGGATCGGGGGACGAACCAGCCGGTGACGATTCCGGCGATGTTGCGCGAGGCATTGCAGCGGTTGGTGGCCTGACTTCCTGTAGAGACACTGTGGGATGGGCCCTCCCACAGTGTTTCTGCAGTGTTCTCTAGATCTGATCAATCACGGTAGTGATGCTTGTTCTTGCGATGCCCATAGGCATGGCCGCGACCACGATGATCATCACGGTCGTAGCGGCGGCCATCACGGGAACGACGGTCGTCGTTATCGCTCGAGTTGCCCATGTAGTTGCCCAGTGCGCCACCTGCGCCACCGCCGGCTGCTGCGCCGATCAGGCTGCCGGTGTTACCGCCCATGCTGCGACCTACCACGTTGCCGCCGGCTGCGCCGAGGGCACCGCCAATAGCGGCTTCGCCGCGGCTGCGCTTGTCGGCGCCGACCGCACTGCCGCCCGCGCCACCCAGGGCGGCGCCGATGGCCGAACCAGTGTTACCGCCGACCTGCTGGCCGACAACCGAACCGAGTACCCCGCCCAATGCGCCGCCCACACCGGCTTCGGTGGTGCCACCGGCCATGGCTGCGCCACTGACCAGGCCAAGGGACAACAAGAGAATCGAGGAGAACTTCATAGACAGACCTCAAGAGGATGACGGCGCGATCCTGAGGCTGTGTCGAGATTGTGACAATAGAAATCCGACCAGTAACACGACTTGTGCACAATTCGCTAAGTTGTTGTTTTGGTTAGGGAACTTAAGTGATTTTGGTGGGTCTCTAGTTCCTTCGGAAAGGCCGCTTTTATGCAAAAGCGGCCTTTTTCATGCCTGCGATTTATGTCGCAAAGCGCTCCCGGCGGTGAGGGACAAACCCGCTCGCCACAGGGATCAGTCCATTGTCACTCGCCGCTTCCAGGCGAATGGCCACGAACTTCGACGTTGGCGTATGGCTGCCATCCCCGGTGCTTTCCAATGGCACCAGCGGGTTCACTTCCGGGTAGTAAGCCGCTGCCTGCCCCGCCGGAATATCGAACGCCAGCAAGGTGAAGCCCTTCACCCGACGCTCACGACCGTCTTCCCATAGCGATACGATGTCGGCCTTCTGCCCCGGCTTGAAGCCCAGGCGGATGATGTCGGCTTCGTTGACGAACAACACGTCGCGCTGGCCTTTCACCCCGCGATAGCGATCGTCCAGGCCATAAATGGTGGTGTTGTACTGATCGTGGGAGCGCATCGACTGCATGATCAGGTCCGGTACGCGGCCTGTGGCGTGGGTGCGTTCGTGGATCAGGTCTTTGGGCAGGATATTCGGGCGGAAATTGGCACGGCCCGATGGCGTGTTCCAGCGCCGCGCGCCTGCCGTGTTGCCCAGATAGAAACCGCCGGGGTATTTGAGGCGTTCGTTGAAGTCCTTGAAGCCCGGGATGGTGTCGGCGATCAGGTCGCGGATGCGGCGGTAATCGCCCACCAGCCAGTTCCAGTCCACCGGCTTGCTGCCCAGGGTCGCGGCGGCGATACCGGCGAGGATGGCCGGCTCCGACTTCATCTGCGCCGACAGCGGCTGCAATTGGCCGTTGGAGGCGTGGACCATGCTGAACGAGTCCTCTACGGTCACCGCCTGCGGGCCTTCGGCCTGGATGTCGATGTCGGTGCGGCCCAGGCACGGCAGGATCAGGGCGTCTTTGCCGTGCATCAGGTGGCTGCGGTTGAGCTTGGTGCTGATCTGCACCGTCAGGTCGCAATTGCGCAGCGCTTCAAAGGTGCGCGGGCTGTCCGGCGTGGCTTGGGCGAAGTTGCCGCCCAGGCCGATAAACACTTTGGAGCGACCTTCGAGCATGGCGTGAATCGCTTCGACCACGTTGTGCCCATTGGTGCGCGGTACCTGGAACTGGAAACGCCGCTCCAGTGCATCGAGGAACGCCACCGGTGGGCGTTCGTTGATGCCCATGGTGCGGTCGCCTTGCACGTTGCTGTGGCCCCGCACCGGGCACAGGCCGGCGCCCGGGCGGCCAATGTTGCCGCGCAGCAGCATCAGGTTGGCGATTTCCTGGATGGTCGGCACCGAATGGCGGTGCTGGGTGATGCCCATCGCCCAGCACATGATCACGTTCTTGCCCTTGGCATACATGCGTGCCGCTCGCTCGATCTCGACGAGGGGCAAACCGGACTGTGCGACGATTTCATCCCAGGAGGTGTCGTCGATCTGGGCCAGGTAATCGAGCACGTTGATCGTGTGTTCGTTGAGGAAGTCGTGGTCGAACACCGCTTCCTTGCCTTCGGCCTGGGCCTGGCGTTCCCACAACAGCAGGAACTTGGCCATGCCGCGCAGGATGGCCATGTCGCCACCCAGCGCCGGACGGAAGTACGCGGTGTTGGTCGGTTTGTCGCCGTTGGTGAGCATTTCCAGTGGGTGCTGCGGGTGCTGGAAGCGTTCCAGGCCGCGCTCTTTCAGGGGGTTGATACACACCACCTGGGCGCCGCGTTTTACCGCTTCGCGCAGCGGTTCCAACATGCGCGGGTGGTTGGTGCCGGGGTTCTGGCCCCAGACGAAAATCGCGTCGGCATGCTCGAAGTCGTCAAAGGTCACGGTGCCTTTGCCGACACCGACGCTCTGGGCCAGGGCCACGCCGCTGGCTTCGTGGCACATGTTCGAGCAATCCGGGAAGTTGTTGGTGCCATAGGCGCGCACGAACAGCTGATACAGGTACGCCGCTTCGTTGCTGGCACGGCCCGAGGTATAGAACTCGGCCATGTCCGGGCTGGGCAGGGCGTTGAGGTGCTGGCCGATCAGGGCGAACGCCGCGTCCCAACTGATGGGCTGGTAGCGGTCGGTTGCGGGGTCATAGCGCACTGGTTCGGTCAGGCGACCCTGGTATTCCAGCCAATAATCGCTCTGCTCCAGCAGCGCGGTGACGCTGTGCTTGGCGAAGAAGGCGCCGTCGACGCGGCGCTTGGTGGCTTCCCAGTTGACGGCCTTGGCGCCGTTCTCGCAGAACTTGACCATGCCGCTTTCCGGCGAGTCGCCCCAGGCGCAGCCCGGGCAGTCAAAACCGCCGTTCTGGTTGGTCTTGAGCATCATGCGGATGTTTTTCAGCGCGTTGTCGCTGGTCAGCCACGCCTGCGCCACGCTGATCAACGCGCCCCAGCCGCCGGCCGGGCCTTTGTAGGGCTTGTAGCGCGGGGTCGGGGTTTGGTCGGCTTGGTGATGATTACTCATGGCTGGTACTCCATCGCAGGGCTGTAGACCCGCGGCGCACTTTTCTGCGGCAGGTGGATGAGATTGAGGTTGTGCCGGCGTGCCCATTGCAGGGCCAGGCCGGTGGGCGACGACAGGCTGACCAGGGTCTGGATGCCCGCGCGCAGGACTTTCTGGATCAGTTCGAGGCTGCAACGGCTGGTGACAATGGCCAGGCCGCCTTCGGTGCTGATCTTTTGGCGGATCAAGGCGCCGATCAGCTTGTCGAGTGCGTTGTGCCGGCCGATGTCCTCGCGCCCCAGCAGCAACTCGCCCTGGCTATTCATGAACACCGCCGCGTGTACCGCGCCGCTGTACTGGCCCAGCGGCTGAAATGCGCTGATGCGCTGGCGCAGGCCCTCGAGCCACTCGGCGGGCGGCAAAGGTGCGCCGGGCAGCACCTGAAGATCCGGCAAGGCCTGCTCGACCGCTTCGACCCCACACAGGCCGCAGCCGCTGGTGCCCGCCAATTGGCGGCGCTGCTGCTTGAGGTTCCAGAATGCGCGGCTGGAAATCTGCACCTGGGCATACTGGGTAGAGCCAGATCCGCTGAGTTTCAGGTCATAAATGTCGCTAACGTCGGCGATAATTCCACTGCCGATGCTGAAACCGACGATGAAGTCTTCAAGATCGGTCGGCGTCACCAGCATCACCGCCTGGCTGATGTCGTTATAGGCAATCGCCAGGGCCACTTCTTCCGCCAGTGCAGTGCTGGCCACGCTTGTATGTTCGAGGTTGCAGAACTGGTAGCTCTGGCTGGCGGCGGGCGCGGGCGTTTGAAGGGCGGGCGCCGCGCAGACTGGATGCTTGGCGTTCATGGGGCTGTACCATCGACGGATTGATCAGTGTCCAGACTAGGCGCGACAAAGCGTCGCGTCTAATTGCCAGTACTGATCTACCGATAGATGATGTCGATCAAGACTCTGCCAACGATTTCTGATAAAGCGCGAAACAGGCTTCCGCCAGCGCCGAGCGCGGTGCGCTGCGGCGCATGATCAGGCCCAGGCGCGCCAGGGTGTGCGCCTCTTCGATGGGTTGCAGGCGCAAATGCTCGGTGAGCGCATCCAGGCCGCCCTCCAGGGGCATCACTGCGCAACACAAGCCGCCGTGCACGGCTTGTAATAACTGATGGACGGCATCGGTTTGTAACAGCGGTTGTGGGTGCAGGCCTCGGCTGTGGAAGTTGTGGTCGATGGACTGGCGAAAGTGCATGCCGCTGGTGAGCATGCCCAGCGGCAATTCGATCAATGCCTCCCAGCTCAACGGCTTGTCGCCGAAACTGAAATAGCGCTGATCATAGAGCAGCCCCATACGGGTTTCGCCGAGGGCCAGGGAGTCGAAGCGTTCGTTATCCAGGCGGTCCAGGTAGGACACGCCCAGGTCAAGGCGGTTGCTGGCCAGTTGTTCGAGGATTTGTTCGGAGCTCAAGGCTGACAGCTCAAAGCGCAGGTTCGGGTGTTCTTTGTGCAGTTGTTGCATCAAGGCCAAGGGATCGAAGCTCGACAGCGGCACCACCCCCAGGCGCAACGTACCGACAAGGTTGCCGCGACAGGCGGCTGCTTCGGCCTGCAAGCCGTCATAGGCCGCCAGCACCGTGCGCGCCCAGGCCAGCACGCGCTCGCCGGGGGCAGTAAAGCCTTCGAAGCGCTGGCCGCGATTGACCAGTGGCAGATCCAGTTCTTCCTCAAGGCTGCGCAGGCGCATCGACAGGGTCGGTTGGGTGATATGGCAACGCGCCGCCGCCTGGCCGAAGTGACGCGTCTCGTCGAGGGCGATGAGGAATTTCAGCTGTTTGATGTCCATCTTCGCTCCGGGGGCATATTCCAATGGCGGGGGGATTCTAGCGCGTTTGGGTCTTTGGCCGGGCTGGAACCCAAGGCGGCGGGGCTGGTCTAGTCTTGAGCATCTGGATATCAACCACCAAGGAGAGCGCACGATGAGTCTTTTCAGTTTTATAAAAGAAGCCGGTGAGAAGTTCGACGAACTGTTCAAGCGGGGTAATGCCAACGCCAGTGAAGATTTGAAAAAGCATATTGAAGACGTCGGCTTGGGTAATCCGGATGTCCACGCCACTGTCGAGGGGGACAAAGTCACGCTGACTGGGACCGTCGCCAGCCAGGAAGAGAAAGAAAAAGTCATTCTGGCGGCGGGCAATATTGCCGGGGTTGCCAGCGTAGAAGACCAGATCGTGGTTTCCGGGCCTGTTGTGGCCGTTTCCCGTTTCGTCGTGGTGAAAAAAGGCGACACCCTCAGCGCGATTTCCCTGGCGGTGTACGGTAACGCCAATCTGTACAACAAGATATTCGAGGCCAACAAGCCGCTGTTGTCGCATCCAGACAAGATTTACCCAGGGCAGACGCTGCGTATTCCTGAGTAATACACGCGGTAAACATGTGGGAGGGGGCAAGCCCACTCCCACATGAGTTCAGAGTCCGACAATAAGATCCCGGTAATCCTCGACGGCCGCAAATTCCCCGGTGTCCTTTGGCCCTTTCCGGCTGTCCGGTTCTTTAACCGCCAGCAGATGCGCCACGCCAAACGCCTGGGCGCTGCGCAGGATCGGCAAGGTGTCATCGATAAACAGGCTGCGGGCCGGGTCGAAGCCGATGTCGGCGCGCAGGGCGTCCCAGAACTGCGGGTTTTCCTTGGCGAAACCGTAGTCGTGGGAGCTGATCAACCGCTCGAAATACGGCGCCAATTCAATGCGTTCCATTTTCAACGACAGCGAGTCGCGATGCGCGTTGGTGATCAGGATCACCCGCTTGCCGGCCTGTTTGAGCGCCGCCAGGAAGGTATCCGCGTCGGGACGCAGGGCGATCAGGTGGGCGGTTTCCAGCTTGAGTTCGCGCACCGGGATATTCAGCTCGGCGCTCCAGAAATCCAGGCAATACCATTGCAATTGTCCGGCGTTACGCTCGAACAGCGGGTGCAACTCCATCTCGGCCATGGCCCGACTCACACCGTGCAGTTCGGCGTATCGCTGGGGCAGGTGTTCCATCCAGAAGTGGTTGTCGTAATGCAGGTCGAGCAGGGTGCCGTCCATGTCCAGCAGGACGGTATCGATGGCGTGCCAGGGCAAAGAGGGCATGGTGCGGTCTCATGTAAGTAAAGATATCCGACACAGACAATCGGAAAAGCCACGGTATAGTAACCCGATCACGCCAAGGAGCCGTTTATGCGCCAGAAACCCACCGTCCTCGCCCGCGAAATAGTCGCCAGTAGCCGTTTGTTCCGCGTGGAGGCAGTGCAATTGCGCTTCTCCAATGGCGTTGAGCGGACCTACGAGCGCCTGGTCGGTCGCGGGGCTGGCTATGGCGCGGTGATGATCGTGGCGATGATCGATGAGGAGCACGCGTTGCTGGTGGAGGAGTATTGCGGCGGCACCGACGCGTACGAACTGTCCTTGCCCAAAGGCTTGATCGAGCCCGGCGAGGATGTACTGGCGGCGGCGGATCGTGAGCTCAAGGAAGAAGCCGGCTACGGTGCGCGCCAGTTGGAGCACTTGACGGAGCTTTCGCTGTCCCCCGGCTATATGAGCCAGAAAATCCAGGTGGTGCTGGCCACCGACCTCTATGAAGAACGCCTGGAAGGCGATGAGCCCGAACCGATGCGCGTGGAGCGGGTCAACTTGCGCGAGTTGGCGCAATTAGCGCAAAACGAGCAATTCAGCGAAGGCCGCGCCCTGGCCGCGTTGTATCTGGTACGGGATCTGTTGACCCAACGCGGAGCGTTTAGCGCATGAGCGAACTGTTTTTAGGCCACCCGTTTATCGCCCCGGTGATCGAGCTGGCCCGTCAGGCCGGCGAAGTGATCCTGCCCTACTGGCGCGCGGACGTGGCGGTAACGTCCAAGGCCGATGATTCGCCGGTGACGGCGGCGGACCTGGCGGCCCATCACCTGATCCTCGCCGGCCTGACGGCCCTGGACCCGAGCATTCCGGTGCTGTCCGAGGAAGACGCCGATATCGACCAGAGCGTGCGCGCCGGATGGCAGCGCTGGTGGTTGGTGGACCCGCTCGATGGCACCAAGGAATTCATTTCCGGCTCCGAAGAATTCACCGTCAACATTGCCTTGATCGAACGGGGACGCGTGGTGTTTGGCGTGGTGTCCATGCCCACCAGCGGCCGTTGTTACTTCGGTGGCGCGGGCCTGGGGGCATGGCGTTCCGATGTGAATGAAGCGCCCAAGCCGATCCAGGTGCGCGAGGCGCCGGCGGTGGGCGAGGCCTTTACCGTGGTGGCCAGCCGCCGGCATTCGAGCCCCGAGCAGGAGCGTTTGCTCGACGGTTTGAGCGAAGGCCTGGGCGCGTTGAAGCTGGCGAATATCGGCAGCTCGTTGAAGTTCTGCCTGTTGGCCGAGGGCAGCGCCGATTGCTACCCGCGATTGGCGCCGACATCGCAGTGGGACACCGCAGCGGCCCAGGGCGTGCTGGAAGGGGCTGGCGGCGAGGTGCTGGAGTTGAGCGGCGAACCGTTCACCTACCCGGCGCGGGAGTCGTTGTTGAACCCGTTCTTCCTGGCGTTGCCGGCCAAGGCTGCGTGGCGTGAACGCTTGCTGAGCCTGGCCCGCTCCTGAGGCCTTGGCGGATCAACCTGTGGGAGGGGGCTTGCTCCCGATAACGGTGTATCAGTCACAGCATTTTTGACTGAAATGCCGCTATCGGGAGCAAGCCTCCTCCCACATTGGGTTTTGCGCAGGGGCCGTCAGCGGTGCAGGACGTACTGGCCGCTGAACGCGACTGCCCGCTCTTCACTGCCGTCATTCACAATCCATGTCTCCAGTGTCAATCGTGCCCGGCCATGGCGCTTGTACGTCGCCACGAAACGCTTCCAGACCTTTTCCTCCGGTGCCTGACAAATCACCGTTGCATCCCGCGTGACCGGCAGCGGATAGCTGATCTGCCCTTCCTGAATCACGATATGCCCGTCCTCGACTCCTTCCTCGCGCAGTTGCAGATGCAGCCAACCCCATCCCGCCAGCACGGCGCCGCAATAGAGGCTGCCGCCGAACATGGTGCTCTTGTGGTTGATATTGGCCTGCAGGGGCAAGTGCAACTGCAATTGACCGTGCTGCCAGTCGAGCACTTTAAGGCCCATCTCCCGGGTGAGGGGGATGTCATGGTGGAGGATGGATTCCAGGTAACGGCTGTCGCGGCTCATGGGTGCCTCTTGGTGGGTGGCGGGGTCATTCGTCGTCGGTACTGTGGCTGGCGCTGTCGGCGAAGTTCAGGCCGTGCTTGCGCAGTTTGTCGTGCAAGGTTTTGCGCGGCAGGCCGAGGGCTTCGGCGAGGCTGCGCAGGGAGCTGTGGGGGCGGGTGAGTTCGGCGGCGATCAGGCTCTTTTCGAACTGCTCGACTTGCTCGCTCAACCCGCCGGGTGTGGAGGTCAGCACACTGGCCGCCGGATTGTCCTGTGTGCTGTCCAATGCCAGCTCCAGGCCCAGGGCAAAGCGCTCGGCGGCGTTCTGCAGTTCCCGCACATTGCCCGGCCAGCTGTGGCGCAGCAGCAACGCGCGCTGTCCCGGTTGCAATTCGTGCAGCGGCAGGCCGTGGCGGCTGCTGGCTTCGTCGGCAAAGTGCTGGAACAGCATCAACGCATCTTCGCCGCGTTCGCGCAGCGGTGGAATGCGCAGGGGGGCGACGTTGAGGCGGTAATACAAGTCGGCACGGAAACGGCCCTGGTCGGCGGCCTGGCGCAAGTCTTCCTTGGTGGCGGCGATGATGCGGATGTCCAGCGGGATCAGTTGATTGCCGCCCAGGCGTTCGACCACGCGCTCCTGCAACAGGCGCAGCAGCTTGACCTGCACATCCAGGCTCATGCTTTCGATTTCGTCGAGGAACAGCGTGCCGCCATTGGCGAATTCGAACTTGCCGATGCGCCGTTTCTGCGCGCCGGTAAAGGCGCCGGGCTCATGGCCGAACAGTTCGCTTTCCACCACCGACTCGGCCAGGGCTCCGGCGTTGATCGCCACGAACGGTCCGCTGCGTCGGCTCGACAGGTCGTGCAGCGCACGGGCCACTACTTCCTTGCCGGCGCCGGTTTCACCCAGGATCAGTACATCGGCGCGGGTCGCGGCCAGCGCGCCGATTTGTTCGCGCAAGCGCAGCATTTGCGGGGAATGGCCCACCAGACGCGTGCTCAACTGCTGACGATCGCTCAGGGCCAGGCGCAGGCTGCGGTTATCCAGCACCAGTCGGCGCAGGGCCAGGGCGCGGCGCACGCTGTCGAGCAGGGCGTCGCTGGCGAAGGGTTTTTCCAGGAAGTCATAGGCGCCGGCGCGCATGGCTTGCACCGCCAAAGGCACATCGCCGTGGCCGGTGATCAGCAGCACCGGCAGCTCCGGGTCCTGGCCATGCAGTTCGGCCAGCAGTTCCAGGCCGTCCATGCCGGGCATGCGGATATCGCTGACCACCACGCCCGGCCAATCACGGGACAGGCGCGCGGTGAGGCCGGTGGCTTCGCCCAGGGTCAAGACTTTCAGGCCGGCCAGGTCCAGGGTCTGGCACAGGGCCTGACGCAAGTGCGGATCGTCGTCGATCAACACCACCTGGATCTGGTTATCGATACTCATACGCTGCGGTCCTCGGACGGTTGCACACTGACGCCCGGCGAGCCGGCACGCAATTTCAAGGTTAACAGCGCGCCGCCTTCCTTGTGGTTGGCGAACAGCAGTTCGCCGCCAAAGGCACGCATCAGGGTTTCACAGATCGCCAGTCCCAGCCCCAGGCCCTGGGTGCGGGTCTTGGTGGTGTAGAACGGCTCGCTGGCGCGGCCCAAGGCTTCCATGCAAAAGCCCGGGCCGTTGTCGCGAATGTACAGGTTGACGCCCTGTTCGGTGGTTTGGGCACTCAACCAGAGTTTGCGCGGCGGGCCTTTTTCGGTCAGTGCATCGAGGGCGTTGGCCAGTAGATTGCCCAGTACCTGGCGCAAGCGGGTTTCGCCGGCCTGCACCCATAGGGTCGCTTCCGGCAGGTCGCGGATCAATTCCACCTCCATCGCGCGCCGCCGCTTGGCCAGCAATGCCAGCGCATCGTCCAGCGCCGGTTGCAGGGCCACGCTCTCCGGGGCATGGCGGTCGCGGCGGGCGAAGGCGCGCAAGTGCGCGATGATCGAGGCCATGCGCCCGGTCAGTTCGCTGATCAGCTTGAGATTGCCCCGGGCATCGCTGGTGCGCTCGTGGTCGAGCAGGATCTCGGCGTTTTCCGCATAGCTGCGAATCGCCGCCAGGGGTTGATTGAGTTCGTGGCTGATACTCGCCGACATGGTACCCAGCGCCGACAATTTGCCGGCTTGCACCAGGTCATCCTGGGCACGCACCAATTCCTGCTGGGCGTGTTCGCGCTCCAATACTTCCTGTTTCAGACGCCGGTTGAGGCCTTCCAGGTCGCTGGTGCGCTCGGCCACACGCCGCTCCAGCTCGCGGCGGGCCTTGGCTTCGAAGGCAATGCGGTCCAGATAATGGCGACGGCGTTGCATCATCAAGCCGAGTAACAGCATCAGCACCAGCAGCGTGGCGCCGCCTACCGCGACCACGGTGCGCACCGGGCGGTTGATCAGCGAACGCGGTGCGAGGATTTCCACGTTCCAGCCGGTCTCGGCGATAGCCGTGGATTGGCGCAGCCACGCCGTGGGGCTCAGGGCCAGGGGCTGCGGGTCGCGGGTCGGATAAGGCTGGATGGCAATGATCGCCTGACGTTCTTCTTCGGTCAGCGGCCGGGTGGCGCGGAATCGCCATTGCGGGCGCGAGGTGAGGATCACCACGCCGTTATGGTCGGTCACCAGCAGTTGTTCCGGCGTGTTGCCCCACAGGCTTTCGGTGTGGTCCAGGTCGACCTTGACCACCAGCACGCCGATGATTTTGTCGCCATCGTGAACGGCGGCGGCGAAGAAGTACCCGCGTTTGGCCGAGGTGGTGCCCAGGCCGAAGAATCGCCCCAGGCGCCCGGCCATGGCTTCGCTGAAGTACGGGCGGAACGAGAAATTGCGCCCGACGAAGCTGTCCTGTTTGTCCCAATTGGATGCGGCGAGGGTCTTGCCATTGGTGTCCATCAAGTACATCACTTCCACCCCGGCCTGGGCGGCGACGTCCTGGAGCAGCAGGTTGGCGTTGGCCAGGTGGCTGCTCACCTCGGGCTCAGCCAGTGCGGTGCGCAAGGCCGGCAAGTCACCGAGGATTTGCGGCAGCACTTCATAGCGATGCAGGGTACCCAGCAGGTTGGCCACATACAGGTCGAGGGTCTGGCGATTCTGCCCGGCCAGTTCGCTGCGGTAATAGCGCTCGGCCAAGTGCTCCAGCGGCCACAGCAGCGGCGCCAGGCACAACGCCAGCAGGGCGAGGCTGCGCCAGCGGGGTCTTCGCGGAAGGGGTGGAGTCATGGGAGTCGTGCGCCTGTGGGTACAGGCGCATTATGCCTAGTGCTGCCCGGCAAGACACTTGCGCAATGCGTCTTGCCACTGCGGTTGGCTGACGTGCCACTGCTGTTGCAGGCGGCTGCAATCCAGACGTGAGTTCAAGGGGCGCTTGGCGGGTGTCGGATAGGCGTTGGAAGGGATGGCCTCCAGCTCGGCGCAGGCTTTTCCTTGTGCGCGCAGGTGCTCGCCGATGACTTGGGCAAAACCGAACCACGAGGTATGGCCCTGGGCGGTCAGGTGATAGATGCCCCAGTCGCCGGCTTGACCCGCTTGCCAGCGCTCGATCAAGGCGCGGGTGCTGAGGGCAATGGTACCGGCCCAGGTCGGTGCACCGATCTGGTCGGCGACGATACGCAGGTGCGGCTTCTCCTGCAGCAAGCGCTGCATGGTCAGCAGGAAATTCTTGCCGTGGTCGGAGTAGACCCAACTGGTGCGCAGGATCAGATACTCGCCGCCCACCGCCGCAATCGCCTGCTCGCCGGCCAGTTTGCTCTGGCCATAGACGCCCAGCGGGTTCGGCGCATCGGTTTCGGTATAGGGCGCAGGCTTGCTGCCGTCGAATACGTAGTCGGTGGAATAGTGGATCAACGGGATGCCCAGGGCCTTGGCTTCCTCAGCGAGGATGCCGGGCGCGATGGCGTTGATCGCGAAGGCGGCATCCGGTTCGCTTTCGGCCTGATCGACGGCGGTGTGGGCGGCGGCGTTGATGATCAGGTTGGGGCGGTGGCTGCGGATGTGCTCGCGGATCTGGTCGGGGTTGGCCAGGTCCAGTTGGTCGCGGCCCAGGACGATGAGGGCGCCGAGGTCCGGGAGCCGCTGTTGCAGGGCTTGGGAGACTTGGCCGTGTTGGCCGGTGATGAGGATCTTCATGGGAACAGGTCGGCGTCCATCAGCAATTTGCCGGACTGGTCCTTGGCGGACAGTTGCGGCGGCTCAGTGAGTTCCCAGTCGATGGCCAGCGTCGGGTCATTCCACAGGATGCTGCGCTCGGCGCTCGGCTGGTAGTAATCGGTGGTCTTGTACAAGAACTCCGCATGCTCGCTCAGCACCACGAACCCATGGGCGAAGCCTTCCGGCACCCACAATTGGCGATGATTGCGGGCCGATAGGCGCACACTTACCCATTGGCCGAAATTCGGCGAACTGCGGCGAATGTCGACCGCGACGTCAAGCACTTCGCCGGCGGTGACGCGCACCAGCTTGCCCTGAGTGTGTTCGAGCTGATAGTGCAGACCCCGCAATACGCCTTTCTGCGAGCGTGAGTGGTTGTCTTGGACAAAATCGCGCTTGAGCCCGGTGGCCTGTTCAAAGGCCCGGGCATTGAAGCTTTCGTAGAAAAAACCACGCTCGTCACCGAACACCTTGGGTTCGATGATCAATACGCCCGGGAGTGAGGTTTCAACGACGTTCACGGGGTCTCTCCCGCCAGGGTGTACAGGTATTGGCCGTAGCCGGTCTTGCCGAAGTATTTGGCGCGTTCGAGCAGGTGGTTGCGGTCGATCCAGCCGTTGCCGTAGGCGATTTCTTCGAGGCAGGCGACTTTCAGTCCTTGGCGATGCTCGATGGTCTGCACATATTGCGAGGCCTCCAGCAAGCTATCGTGGGTGCCTGTGTCGAGCCAGGCGAAGCCACGCCCGAAGCGTTCCACTTGCAAGTCCCCACGATGCAGATAGGCGTTGTTGACATCAGTGATCTCCAGTTCGCCACGGGCGGAGGGCTTGATGGCCTTGGCGATGTTGATCACATCGTTGTCATAGAAATACAAGCCAGTGACGGCATAGCTTGATTTAGGGGCAGCGGGTTTTTCTTCGATGGACACGGCGCGGCCTTCGCTATCGAAGTCGATTACGCCGAAACGCTGTGGGTCTTTGACCCAGTAGCCAAACACGGTGGCGCCCTTGCCGCGGTTCACTGCGGCATGCAACTGCTCGCCGAAGCGATGACCATGGAAAATGTTATCGCCCAGGATCAAGCACACCGGATCGGTGCCAATGAACGTCTCGCCGATCAGAAAGGCTTGCGCCAGGCCGTCCGGTGTCGGTTGTTCGGCGTAGCTGAACGTCACGCCGAACTGGCTGCCGTCGCCCAAGAGATTGCGGTATTGCGGTAAGTCCGCCGGGGTGGAAATCACCAGGATTTCCTTGATTCCCGCCAGCATCAGCACGGAGATCGGGTAATAGATCATCGGCTTGTCATACACCGGCAGCAGCTGCTTGGACACACCCAGGGTAATGGGGTGTAGGCGCGTGCCGGAGCCGCCGGCCAGTACGATTCCTTTCATCATGCGATCAGATCACTCGTGTCGGTGTTGCCCAATCGTTCACCCTGATAACTGCCATCCTGGACCCGGCGGCACCATTCCAGGTTATCGAGGTACCACTGCACGGTTTTGCGCAGCCCGGATTCAAAGGTTTCCAGGGGGACCCAGCCCAATTCGCGTTCGATCTTACTGGCGTCGATGGCATAGCGTTGATCATGGCCGGGGCGATCTTTGACCAGCGTGATCAAGTCAGTGTATTTCGTCACCCCTGCCGGATGTTGCGGTGCCAGTTCTTCCAGCAGACCACAGATGCTGCGGACCACGTCGATGTTTTTCTGTTCGTTGTGGCCGCCGATGTTGTAGGTCTCACCCACCACGCCTTGTGTCAGCACGGTCAGCAATGCCCTGGCGTGATCCTCGACGAACAGCCAGTCGCGGACCTGTAGACCATCACCATAGACCGGCAACGGCTTGCCCGCGAGGGCGTTGAGGATGACCAGAGGGATCAGCTTTTCGGGGAATTGGAACGGTCCATAGTTATTGGAACAGTTGGTCAGCAGCACGGGGAGGCCGTACGTGCGCTGCCAGGCCCGGACCAGGTGGTCGGAGGCTGCCTTGCTGGCGGAATAAGGCGAACTTGGCGCGTAGGGCGTGGCTTCAGTGAAAAAATCGTCCATGCCCTTCAGGTCGCCGTACACCTCATCGGTGGAAACATGGTGGAAGCGAAACGCGCTTTTGGCCGGCGATGGGAGGGTTTGCCAGTAGCCGCGAGCGGCTTCCAGCAGGCTATAAGTGCCGACGATATTGGTCTGGATAAAGTCGGACGGCCCGTCAATCGAGCGGTCGACATGGGACTCTGCCGCCAGGTGCACGATCGCCTGAGGCTCGAAACGCGCCAGCACGGCGCTGACGGTGGGCTGGTCGATGATATCGGCCTGCACGAATTCATAGCGGCTGTTGGACGCAATGCTGGTCAGCGATTCCAGATTGCCGGCATAGGTGAGTTTGTCCAGGTTGAGCACTTCGTGCTCGGTGTGCTGAATCAGCTGGCGTACCAAAGCAGAACCGATAAAACCGGCGCCACCGGTAATGAGGATGCGCATGACGGGGGCCTTTTTCCTTAACGAACAATTAGCGCGTGGAGCATAGCCTGTGTCGGGAGGCTGGGGAGACCTGCGTATGTCTGGGGGTTGCGTAATCCCCCCGAACAATGGCGATATACACCCCTGAAAAAAACCAGAGGCCACCCCCATGCTGCTCGCTACGTTGATCCATCGCGCCAGTCTACCCTGCCCGCAAGTCGGCCCCGCTCAGGCGGCGCAACTGCTCGAGCAGCATTATGGCCTCCATGGCACGTTGCAATCATTGGGCAGCCAGCAAGACCTCAACTACAAAGTCGACAGCGCACGGGGTCGATTTGTCTTGAAAATCTGCCGGGGCGACTACGCCGCCGTGGAGTTGCAGGCTCAGCACGCGGCTCTGAATGAGTTGCAGGCTCGGGCGGATCTGCGTGTGCCCAGGGTGATCAAGGCCCTGAACGGTGAAGAGTTGCTGACGGTCAGCGTCGACGGTCAGACCCTGCATGTCCGGCTGCTGGATTATATCGACGGGCAGCCCCTGACCCATTTGCCCCACCTGGGACGCAAGGTCATCGCGGGCTTTGGTGAGCTGTGCGGGCGCATGAGCCAGGCGTTGGCCACGTTTACGCACCCGGGCCTCGAGCGCACCCTGCAATGGGACCCGCGCCACGCCCGGCAACTGATCACCCATTTGCTGGCCAGCCTGGAAAACCTGCCCCACCGCGCAGCGCTGGAGCAGGTGGCCGAGCAGGTTGAGAAACACCTGCGTCCCCTGGCCGATCATCTGCCGTGGCAAGCGGTGCACATGGACATTACCGACGACAACGTGGTCTGGCAGCGCGACGCCCAGCGGCATTGGCACGTTCAGGGCGTGATCGATTTCGGCGACCTGGTGCACACCTGGCGCATTGCCGACCTGTCGGTGACCTGCGCCGCGCTGTTGCATCACGCCGAGGGCGATCCCTTTGCCATCCTGCCGGCGATCCAGGCCTGTCACGCCGTCACGCCGTTGCAGCACCAAGAGCTGCAGGCTCTGTGGCCGCTGATCGTCGCGCGTGCCGCGGTGCTGGTCTTGAGCAGCGAACAACAGCAACGCCTCGACCCGGATAACAGTTATCTGTTGAAAAACGCGGAGCACGAGTGGGAAATTTTCCACGTAGCGACGTCGGTACCCTTCGAGTTGATGGAAGCGGCGATTTTGAGCAGCGTCGGGCAGGCCCCGGCAGCGCTTGCCAGCGAAGGATTCGCGCCCTTGCTGCCAGGCCTGGTGGGGCGTGAATTCGCCTTGATCGACCTCGGCGTACTCAGCCCGCATTTCGAGGCGGGGAACTGGGAGCAAGCGGGTATCGACCAGCGTTTGTTGCAGGAAGGCGCAGCGGCCCATGGTCTGGCGGCAAGTCGCTACGGGCAGTACCGTTTGTCGCGCACCCGGCCCGACAGTGCCCATGAGCCGGAGACGTTCCCGCTGCACGTCGAGCTGCATGTGCCCCAGGGAACCTCCGTCGAGGCGCCGTTCGCGGGCATCGTGCGTCCGGGCGTCAACGGCGAGTTACGCGTGCACAGCAGTGAGGCAAGCGTGCGGTTGTGGGGAGTGAAAGCGCTGTTGCAGCCCGGCGCCGCAGTGCTCAAGGGCCAGGTGATCGGTGAGGTCGACGGCCCGCTGACCGTGCAACTCTGCCGCACCGACCTGCCCGCACCGCTGTTCTGCACGCCCTCCCGGGCACCGGCGTGGCAGATGCTGTGCCCATCGCCGGCCGCGCTGCTGGGGCTGGCCTGCGATGCGCAACCCGAGTTGGACCCACAAGCCCTGCTGGCCCGCCGCGACGCCAGTTTCGCCCGCTCGCAGAAACACTATTATGTCGACCCGCCGCGCATCGAACGCGGCTGGCGCAATCACCTGATCGACATGCAAGGCCGCTCCTACCTGGACATGCTCAACAACGTCGCCGTGCTGGGCCATGGTCACCCGCGCATGGCGGCGGTGGCGGCGCGGCAGTGGTCGTTGCTCAACACCAACTCGCGGTTTCACTACGCCGCGATCGCCGAGTTTTCCGAGCGTTTGCTTTCGCTGGCGCCGCCGGGCATGGACCGCGTGTTCCTGGTCAACAGCGGCACCGAAGCCAATGACCTGGCGATCCGACTGGCCTGGGCCTACAGCGGCGGGCGCGACATGCTCAGCGTGCTGGAGGCCTATCACGGCTGGTCGGTGGCGGCGGATGCAGTCTCCACCTCGATTGCCGACAACCCCAAGGCGCTGAGCAGCCGGCCGGACTGGGTGCACCCCGTGACCGCGCCCAATACCTATCGCGGGGAATTCCGTGGTCAGGACAGTGCGCCGGATTACGTACGCAGCGTGGAACACAACCTGGCGAAAATCGCCGCGAGTAAACGCCAGTTGGCCGGCTTTATCTGCGAGCCGGTGTATGGCAATGCTGGCGGTATCTCCTTGCCGCCGGGCTATTTGCAACAGGTTTACGCGCTGGTGCGCGACCGAGGCGGCGTGTGCATCGCCGATGAAGTGCAGGTGGGCTACGGCCGCATGGGGCGTTTTTTCTGGGGCTTCGAAGAGCAGGGCGTGGTGCCCGACATCATCACCATGGCCAAAGGCATGGGGAACGGCCAACCCCTGGGGGCGGTGATTACCCGTCGAGAAATCGCTGAAGCGTTGGAGGCTGAAGGGTATTTCTTCTCGTCCTCGGGCGGCAGCCCGGTCAGTTGCCGGATCGGCATGGCCGTACTGGATGTGATGGAAGAAGAGAAACTGTGGGAAAACGCCCAGGTGGTGGGCGGACATTTCAAGGCGCGCCTGGAAGCGCTGATCGAGCGACATCCCTTGGTCGGCGCCGTCCACGGTTCCGGCTTCTACCTCGGGCTGGAACTGGTACGCGACCGCCAGACCCTGGAACCCGCCACCGAAGAAACCACACTGCTGTGCGATCGCCTGCGCGAACTGGGGATTTTCATGCAGCCCACCGGCGACTACCTGAACATCCTCAAGATCAAGCCGCCGATGGTCACCTCCCGGCGCAGTGTGGATTTCTTTGTCGACATGCTATCGAAGGTGCTGGATGAGCAACTCTAGATAGTCGATTGTTATCGGTCATTGGCGGTCATCTTTACTGCCAATGATCTTTTATCGCTACTAAAGCCGATTTTTATCCGCTATAAAGTCGACCTTTACCCCCCCTTCGGAGCCCCGCTCGCCATGACCACCCTGCACAGCACACCCCGCGCCGATGGCTTCCATATGCCCGCCGAATGGGCACCCCAGACCCAGACCTGGATGATCTGGCCCGAGCGCCCGGACAACTGGCGCCTGGGCGGCAAGCCGGCGCAGGCGGCGCACGTGGCGGTGGCCAAGGCCATTGCGCGCTTCGAGCCGGTGACGGTTGCGGTCTCCGCCGGCCAGTACGAAAACGCCCGCGCCCGTCTGGATGTGCCCAATATTCGCCTGGTGGAAATGTCCAGCGATGACGCCTGGGTGCGCGACACCGGTCCAACTTTCGTGATCAATAAGCGCGGCGAAGTGCGCGGTGTGAACTGGGATTTCAATGCCTGGGGCGGCTTTGACGGCGGCTTGTACTCGCCGTGGAACCGTGACTCGCAAGTCGGCGGCAAGATCCTCGAAATCGAGCGCGCGCCGCGCTACCGCACCGAAGGCTTTGTGCTGGAAGGCGGTTCGATCCACGTCGACGGCGAAGGCACCCTGATCACCACCGAAGAATGCCTGCTCAACCGCAATCGCAACCCGCACCTTGATCGTGCGGCCATCGAAGCGGTGCTGAGTGACAACCTGGCTGTGGATAAGATCATCTGGCTGCCGGATGGCCTGTTCAACGACGAAACCGACGGCCATGTGGATAACTTCTGCTGCTACGTGCGCCCAGGCGAGGTGTTGCTGGCCTGGACCGATGACCCGCAAGACCCGAACTATGCTCGTTGCCACGCCGCCATGGACGTCCTGCAAAGCAGCACTGACGCCCAGGGACGCGCGTTCACGGTGCACAAAATGCCGATTCCGGGGCCGCTGTACGCAACCGCAGAAGAATGTGCGGGCGTGGACCCGGTGGATGGAACCCAGGAACGCAATCCGAGCGTGCGCTTGGCCGGTTCCTACGTGAACTTCCTGATCGTCAACGGCGGCATCATCGCGCCGAGCTTCGACGATCCGCTGGACGGCCAGGCCAAGGCGATCCTGCAGAACCTGTTCCCGCAGCACGAAGTGGTGATGGTGCCGGGCCGTGAACTGTTACTGGGTGGCGGAAATATCCACTGCCTGACCCAACAACAACCGGCTCCGCACAAAAACTGAGTGCCGTTGTAACAGCAGCCCAGCGACGACCGGGCGCCATCCGTTTTTAGCGTTCAAGACAAGCCCGCGGCCAGTAAGGCTGCGGGCTTTTTTGTGTCCACATGCCTATGAATACAAGACATTGGCATAGCTCTTGTATTGTCCTTGTCACAGTGATGCGGGGTGTTGAGTGCGCAGATCTGTCATAAACCTTGAGTAAGTTAGCCGCTCACGCAGTAGGAGAGAGCGCGAAATGAATGCCGATATCAACCGCCCGATTCACCCCTTGCGAGTCGACAGCGATGCGATCCATGCGCTGGCGCATTGGTTGAAGGAAAATGGCTCACGGCAGATCCGGCAGCCTGACCTGTGCAGCCTGATCAGCGCACGCTACCCGCAGGGGTTATTCAGCGACGATGAAGTACAAGTACTCTGCGAGTTGTTACAGAACCAATGACGTTGGGGGCGCGATTCCAAGTGCCGACGACCTGAGTCCAGAGGGAAAATTCGCTCAAATAAGGTGGATGGAGTACAGACGGCCGTTCGCATGAACGCTGTACTCGTTGAGCGGTTTTTAAATTTCAGATTCATCTTTATAAAGAATGGGTGCGCGTACATTGAACGTTCCTGTGGCCTTGAATGGCGGCACCCCATTGCCTGGCGAAAACTCACACTTAAACGTTCCTTTTCCATGACCTGTGGAGGGGTGAGATTCTATTGTCAGTGTTCCACTTTGAGCTCTGAATGGGCCAAAATTAGGATTTTTAAAACAGAGAACACCCACTTTGTATACGTCCCCTTTTAGTTCGTATTTCTCCGGAGGGAGGCCTTCATTTATTTGAACGACTATTCGAGCAAAATTAATGGGCGTGTAGTTCTCGACGCCAGCTATATTAAATCGACGCGGAGCGTCAGGTTGGCTGACCGCATAAATTTCGACATGATCCGCCTTGAATTTGTCATTCGGAAACCCGCCACCTTCAAAGGTGGCATCGAAGTCGCCTGATTGACTTTTCGGTATGGAAGCTCCCGAGAGTTTGAGGTCTCCCCCGGTGAGGCTGACATCATGTTTGTATGACTCATTTCGGGCTTCAAATGCAAATTTTGCAGTCATTACTTCATCTTTCAGCGATAAGGTAATGCTCCCGGAAATCGCCCTGCAGACCAGGCCGCCAGTGTTCCAGGGAATAGTCAGTCCGCCAGTGACTTCACTTGGGAAGTGATAAGTTCTCTGGACACCATCGTCTTTAAAACTCGACGGCAAATCGATAGAAATACCATAGAATCCCGCATACGGAGCGGAGAGATGCTCTGAAGCAACGATGAACCAATGTTCTCCTGCTTTATAAAAGTGCTGCCTGCCAGCATCGGCCTTGAAATTATGCTTACCATTTTTTGTCTCGTCGATTTTGGCCGTTACTGTTCCAGTACTGCGTTTTTTATCGGTTGTATTGGCGTGGCTAGTCATGATTCGTGTCCTCAAGTGGGAAGTGTTGGGGCTCCGAATCATCAGGCTAATGCAGAATTGAAAGTGGGCCTACTGTGATAGTTGACAGGTTTAAAGGCCTGATTGTTTATTTGTTTTTGCTATATAAGTTCCAGGCTCTTTACGAACACCGTTGAGATATTGACTCTGGTAAATCCGTCGCTGTTACCGTCGGGAGCCCACGACAGTAAAACGGTACGAATTTCCAGAGGCCAGAGCGCCTTCATCTGCGACTTTTAGAAGTGTCGAACACGGGGTTCAACGCGCCCGTGGGCCTTCGCTTAGAATTATTTCGCCTAAATACAGAAGATTAGCGAAATTGACACATCATTCGACGCACGATTAGGATTGCGCCCAACGCCTGTGGCTAACCGCCATGACTCTTCCACACAGAAATAGGCCCGCGGCATGTTAAGTCGTCCGCGGGTCTTTTTTTTCGGAAAAGTCGACACCAGAAAAGTGACATGGAGCCTGGTGTCACAGCGCGTACTCAACCCGCAATAAGGAATACAAGAATATGTTTAAGCAACGGATGAGTCTGATCGCTCTGGGGATTTTGAGCGCATCGACGGCCATGGCAAACGACCAGGAACAATCCAAGGGTTTCGTTGAAGACAGCCACCTGAACATCGCCGCACGTAACGCCTACATCAACCGTGACTACAAGAACGGTAAGAGCGATAAAGCCGAATGGGGCCAGGGTTTCATCGGCAAGTTCGATTCCGGTTTCACCCAAGGCACCGTGGGTGTGGGTGTTGACGTGATTGGCCAATACGCTATCCGTCTGGACGGTGGCAAAGGCCGCGCGGGCGCGGGCGGTATCGACTTCTTCAAGCAAGGCAACGGCACGACCAATCCTGATGGATCGTCCAACCCAGGCTCGGCACCTCATGACCTGGCCAAGGGCGGCGCGGCGGTGAAGTTCCGCGTATCCAATACCGTGCTCAAGTACGGTGACCAGTTCCCTAACGTTCCGGTCCTGGCCTACGACAACTCCCGTCTGCTGTCGGAAACCTACACCGGTACTTCGATCGTTTCCAAAGAGCTCGCCGGCCTGCAACTGGACGCGGGTCACTTCACCAAGGAAGCTCGCAAGAGCGCCGAGGGAACCGATAGCGGCCGTCTGAAGAGCATCGACTACATCGGTGGTAGCTACAAATTCACCGAAAGCCTGTCGGCTGCGCTCTACGCCTCCGACATGCAGGACGTGCTGAAGAAGCAATACGTCAACGTCAACTACGTACTGGCACTGCCAGAACAGCAGTCGCTGACGTTTGACTTCAACGGCTACAAAACCAAGCTGGACAAGAGCTTCGCCCTGGAAACCCAAGGTGATGCCACTGCCCGCGACAACAAAATCTGGAGCCTGGGAGCCACGTGGGCCGTTGGCGCGCATAGCTTCACCCTCGCTCACCAGCGCAGCACCGGCGACACGGGCTACCTGTACGGCGGCTATCGCAACGCTGGCGGCGTCGGCGACGGCGGCAACACCATCCTGCTGGCCAACTCCTACTGGTCCGACTTCAACGGCAAGGACGAACGCTCCTGGCAAGCCGGCTACGGCCTGGACTTCGGCACCTTCGGCGTGCCTGGCCTGACCTACAACATCGCCTACGTGCGCGGTACCAACATTGACGACGGTTCCAACCGCGGCAATGGCACTGAGCGTGAAATCTTCAACCAGCTCAAGTACGTCGTTCAGAGCGGCCCGGCCAAAGACCTGAGCCTGCGTGCTCGTGCGTCCTGGTTGCGCGTTTCCAACAACGCCGACCAGTACAACGTAGGCGGTAACGAATTCCGTCTGATCGCTGACTACCCGATCAGTGTTTTCTAACTGATCTGGCGTCTCGTCTGATTCAAGGCGACAAAAAACCCCGACTGGTTCGGGGTTTTTTGTGCCTGCAAATCAGTATCAGCACCCGGCACTGCTTTTTGTCGAAGCCTGCCCTACCCACCGCGAATAACCGTCTAGTCTGGGGAAAGTCACAGGCGATTCGATTCATTTATGTCGTCAATTTAATGACGTGTTTTTGGCGGAAAATGCCGTTCAGCGGCAAATAAGACAATAGATTGACAGCTCTATGTGGATCTAACATTATCTGCGACGATTTCGCTGGCGATAAGCCATTAAAATGACATGAGTGGACGAGTAATTTGGTCCGCTGTGAATTGTCAAGAGACAGGGATTTGGCTGCTTGTACCTAGATGGTCAAGCGGCGTCGATCAAGGCAACCAATAAACGCTGTCACCTTATCAGCAGGCTCTCGGTTGGCTCGCTCCTTAAGGTTTGCGCTCGAGTCTTTAGGAAGAAAACTACATGGCTGTTGGACGAATTCTGGTTACGGGTGGTGCGGGTTTCATTGGGTCACACTTGGTCGACGCTTTGCTGGGCAAAGGCTACAAGATTCGCGTGCTGGATAACTTATCGACGGGCAAGGTGGCCAACCTGCCCATCGAGAATCCTGACCTGGAATTGGTCGTCGGCGATGTGGCGAACAGCGCCGTCGTAGAGCAGGCCATGCGTGGCTGCGGCGCGGTGGTGCATCTGGCCGCGGTTGCTTCGGTGCAGGCGTCGGTCGACGACCCCGTTGCGACCCACCAGGCCAATTTCGTCGGCACCCTCAACGTGTGTCAAAGCATGCTCAAGGCCGGTGTGGCGCGCGTGGTTTTCGCGTCCAGCGCAGCCACCTACGGCAACAATGGCGAAGGCACGGCCATTGTCGAAGAGACCTCCAAGTCGCCGCTGACGCCTTATGCCAGCGACAAGCTGGCCAGCGAGTATTACCTGGACTTCTACCGCCGAGAGCACGGCCTGGAGCCGGTGATCTTCCGTTTCTTCAATATCTTCGGTCCACGCCAGGACCCCTCTTCGCCGTACTCCGGCGTGATCAGCATTTTCACCGAGCGCGCGCTGGCCCGTAAGCCCATCACGGTATTTGGCGACGGTGAGCAAACGCGCGACTTCGTCTACGTGCAAGACCTGGTGAGCATCCTTGTCCAAGCCGTCGAGACCCGCGAGCCGACCACTGAAGCCATCAACGTCGGGCTTAACCGTTCCACCAGTCTGAACGACCTTATCGCTGAGCTGGGCAGTGCCACGGGCACCCCGCTGAACGTGACCTACCAGGCGCCACGTCAAGGCGACATTCGCCATTCGCGCGCCGATAACACCCGATTGCTGGAGCATTTTGCACTCCCGGAACCGACCTCCATCGGCCAGGGTCTGGCGCAGCTTTTACGCAGTTTGTAACGCGCCGCGCCCGGCGTTAACGCAGTATTGGCTCAGTTATTTTCAAGAGTGAATTATGGAAATCGTTTTCCGCAGGACGCGTTTGCGCGCGATCGCTGAGCGGCTGCTGGCTGCTCTCGCATTGTTCGTCGGTGTGCCAGCTGTTCAGGCTGCTGCCTTGCCCCAACCTGCCAGCGTGGCCTTCTGGTACGCCGACCAGCCACCGCTGCCGGAGCTGTCGCAGTTCGACTGGGCCGTGGTCGAGCCTGGGCATATGACGCAGGCGGATGTGAAAACGCTGCGGGCGCTGGGCAGTCAGCCGTTTGCCTACGTGTCCGTGGGGGAATTCGACGGCAATAAAGCCGACATCGCTAAAGCGGGATTGACCAAAGCCGTCACGCCGATCCGTAACGATTCCTGGAACAGCCAGGTGATGGACCTGACTTCGCCCGCATGGCGCGAGCACTTGCTGGGCCGCGCCAAGGCGTTGGAAGCCCAGGGTTATGCCGGCCTGTTCCTCGACACCCTGGACAGCTTCCAGCTGCTGCCCGAAGGCTCGAGGGAGGCCCAGCGCGCCGGCCTTGCCAGCCTGCTGCGGGAAATGCACAAGCGTCAGCCAACGTTCAAATTGTTCTTCAACCGTGGTTTTGAAGTATTGCCAGAACTGGACGGCGTTCCCGCGGCCGTTGCCTTCGAATCCCTGTATGCCGGTTGGGATGCCGCCGCCAAGCGCTATCGCCCGGTGCCTGAGTCCGATCGCAAATGGCTGTTGAGCGAGCTTGAACCTTTGCGTGCCAAAGGCATTCCGCTGGTAGCCATCGACTACCTGCCGCCGGAGCGTATCGAAGAGGCGCGCAAGCTGGCCAAACGTCTGCGGGACGAAGGTTACGTGCCTTTCATCAGCACGCCGGAGCTGGACTCGATGGGCATCAGCAACGTCGAAGTGCAGCCGCGCCGCATTGCTCTGGTCTACGACCCGCGTGAAGGCGACTTGACCGAAAACGCCGGCCACACCCTGCTCGGCGGCCTGATCGAATACCTCGGCTACCGGATCGACTACCTGTCCGCCGACGCGCTGCCTGAACACCGCTTCAGCGGCTTGTACGCCGGCATCATCACGTGGATGGGCAGCGGCCCGCCGGAAGACAGCTCCGTCTTCGACCGCTGGCTCACCAAGCGTCTGGACGAGAATGTACCGGTGGCGTTTTTCGCCAGCCTGCCGACTGAAAACCGCCTACTGCTCAAGCGCCTCGGCCTGACCCTCGCGCCGCCGCCCGGGCTTCAGACCCTGACCATCGCCACTCAGGATAAAACGCTGATCGGCGCGTTCGAGGCCCCTGTGCAGCCTCGTTCCCGGGAATTGAGCGCGGTTTCCGTGCTGCCTCAAGGCCCCAAGCCGGCGCTGTCGCTCACCGGCAAAAATGGCCAGACATTCGTCCCGGTGGCCGTGGGCAAGTGGGGCGGGATGGCATTGGCGCCTTATCTGCTCGAGTCCAACAACGAGCGCAGCCGCTGGATACTTGATCCGTTCGCCTTCCTCCAGGCCAGCCTGCGCCTGCCGGAGCAACCGCGTCCGGACACCACCACCGAAAACGGTCGCCGCATTGCCACCGTGCACATTGACGGCGATGGATTTCCTTCGCGCGCCGAAGTGCGTGGCTCGCCCTACGCCGGGAAACAGGTGCTCGACGAATTCATTCGTCCCAACCCGTTCCTGACCTCGGTGTCGATCATCGAGGGTGAGATTTCACCTCACGGCATGTCCCCGTTCCTGGCCAAAGAGCTGGAGCCCCTTGCCCGCGCATTGTTTGCCGACCCCAAGGTCGAAGTGGCCACCCATACGTTCAGCCACCCGTTCTTCATGCAGCCGGAAAAAGCCAAGGACGACGAAGACTTCCACCCTGAATACGGGTTGAAAATGGCCATTCCGGGTTACGACAAAATCGATTTTCGCCGTGAGATCATCGGCTCTCGCGATTACATCAACCAGAAGCTCACCACCCCGGAAAAGCCGGTGAAGATGGTGTTCTGGCCAGGGGACGCCCTGCCGTCCGCCGAGACCATCAAGCTCGCCTACGATGCCGGGCTGAAAAATGTCAACGGCGCTTCGACCATGCTCACCAAGGCCAAGCCTTCGCTGACCGGCCTGAACCCACTGCTGCGCCCCACTGAAGGTGGCTTGCAGTATTACGCGCCGATCATCAACGAGAACGTCTACACCAACCTGTGGAAAGGTCCGTATTACGGCTTCCGCGACTTGATCGAAACCTTCGAGCTGACGGACAGCCCGCGTCGCCTGCGTGGCCTGCATCTGTATTACCACTTCTACTCGAGCACCAAGCAGGCATCGATCAAGGCCATGGAAGATATCTACGCCTATATGCGTGGGCAGCATCCTATCTCGCTGTGGATGAGTGACTACTTGGACCGACTCCATGGTTTGTACCAATCCAGCCTGGCGCGTACCGCCGACGGTGGCTGGCAGATTCGCGGCATGGACGGCCTGCGCACCGTGCGCCTGGACCCGCAAATGGGTTGGCCCGATCTCATGCGCTCCCAAGGCGTCGCCGGTGTGCGCGACTTGCCCCAGGGACGTTATGTCGCCTTGAGCAGTGACCGTGCGTTGCTGTTCCTGCGTCCGGATCGAGACAGCCATCCGGCGCTGGAGGAAGCCAACCTGCCGCTGGTGGACTGGCGTTACCTGGACGACAAGCGCGTGAGTTTTTCGTTTGCCGGGCAAATCGACCTGACGTTCTCGGTGCGTTCCGCGAGTGCCTGCCAGGTTGAAGTGGATGGCAAGCGTTTTGCGGGCAAGGCATCCGCCGGCCTTTGGACTTTTCAATTACCTATGAAGCAGGTGAGTAATGGTCAGCTCGTCTGCCAGTAAAAACAGCCGTCTGCTCAATCCCTGGGCACTGGCGGTGGTGGGTGTCGCCGTGGGTGGCCTGCTGTGGGCGACCTTCCAGCGTGAAGAGGTGTTCCAGCCCGACGGCCGTGAGCCGGATGCGGTCTCGGCCAACTACGCCGAGCTGTTGTTGACGGCGCACCCTGACGATGACGCATTGCGTTTGCAGCTGGTCGATCTGCTGATTCGTCTTGGCGATTATCCGAAGGCGCGCAAGCACTTGGACAGTTGGCCCAAGCCAGTGGCCGACGTGCAGGCGTATTACCGTCTTGAGCTGGACGCATTGGAGACGCTGAGCAGCGAGCATCCAGAAGTGCCGCCTGAATTGGTAAAGCGCCTGCAAGCGATCGATCATCGAAAACTCTCGCTGGCGCAATTGCAGGCCTTGGCCAAGCTGGCGCTGAATCTCCAGGCGCCAGGGTTTGCCGCTTCGGTGTTCGAAGAGATCGCCGGCCGCGATCCGTCGCAGCGCTCGGCGGCCCTCAAATCCGCAGCCCAGTGGTACATGGCCAGCGGCGATCCGGCACGCGCCGCGCAGATCTATCTGCAACTCAAGCGCGACAGTCAGCAGCCGGACGAGCGGCATGACTACGCACGCCTGGCGTTCGATAGCCTGTTGTCTTCCGACCACGGTGATCAGGCCGTGCAGGTGCTCTCCGATGAGTTGGACGCACTCAAGGACCCGCAGACCGATGGGGCCTGGGTCCAACAGGGCGTCGATGTCGCGATCGGTATCAAACGCTACGACCTGGCCGAGCGGTTCATCGAGAAATGGCGGGTGCTGCAGCCTGATAACCCACTGGCATTGCGCAAGGATTTCAGCCTGCGACTAGGCATGAACGATCTGGACGGTGCCTGGCGCGTCGGCGAACAATTGGTCGATGCTTTCCCCGAAGAGCAGCCACTGCTGGAGCAGATGGCCCACCTTGCCGAATGGCGCGGCCAAAGCGCAACGGCGCTGGATTACTGGATACGCTTGCTGCGCCTGCATGAGTCGCCGCAGGTGCGTGAACATGCCTGGCGTTTGGCGAGCATGCAATTCGACTTCGACCGTTCCATCACGCTGCTCTCGGAAATCCGCGAGCAGCGCGCGCTGACCGACGTCGAGCTCGATGCGTTGATCTACGGTCACGAATCCCGCGGTACGCCCGAACAGGCCGAGAGCTGGTTGCGCGACTACCTGCGCACCTATCCGATGCATCGCCTGGCGTGGGTGCGGTTGCTGCAGAACCTGGAAAACACCGGCAAATACGCGGAGCGTATTCCGGTGTACAAGGGCTTTGACAAGCGTTTCAAGCTCACCACCGTCGAGCGGGTCGACTATGCCAACGCCTACCTGAAACTGTTCGATAACCAAGGTGCGTGGAACGTGTTGCAAGCCGGTGGCGAAAACAACACCGACCCGAGCTACTGGGCCACTCGCGCCGCCGTGGCCTGGGACCTGGAACTCGATGACGAGTTGCGCGTGTCCCTGGAAAAACTGCTGCAAATCAAAGGCTCGCTCAATAGCAACGACGAAGCTCAGTTGGTCGCCAGTTATCGCACCACCAACCCGCAGCGCGCCCTGCAATTGCTGGTCGCCAGTTGGGAGCGCACGCACAACTCCCAGCGCCTGGTGGATTCGTTGTTGCTCGCCCAGGAATTGGAAGATTGGGACCTGATCGCGAAATTGCTCAAAGGCGTCGAGGATAACCCGGCCCTTTACGAGCAGGCGCAAGTGCTGGCGGTACGCGGCGCGTTGGCCCAGCAGCAGGGCCAGCCCGACGAAGCCAAGCGTTTGTACTTGCAAGGCCTGGCGCTGTACCCCGATGACAACCTGTTCCGTGAGCGCCTGATGTGGCTCTATGTGGACCAGGGCAACACCACGGAACTCAAGCCGTTGCTGACCCAGTGGAAAAGCTATGCGCGCAGTGACCAAGCGTTGTGGCTGGCCTTCGCCAGCGCCAGCCAGATGCTCGGCCGTGATAGCGAATCCCTGGCCTGGTACCGGATGTACCTCAAGAACAACCAGCAGGACTGGCTGGTACAAGCTGCCTACGCCGACGCGCTGTACAGCGCCGGTTATGAAGATGCCGCCCAGCGTTTGCGCCTGAAACTGCTGCGCAGCCCTGAAGCGCAGAACCTTGCGCCGTCGGGCCAGCGCTACACCACTTGGCTGCGACTGATGTCCAGCAGCTACTCGCCGCGCAAGGCGCAACAGGAACTGTTGAAGTGGAAGGACGGTTCGCCGTCGATGAAGCAACTGTGGTTCGAACGCCTGCTGGCGCGTCTGGATGCGACCAATCAGGAAGCGCAGAAAGACGAATGGCTGGCTTGGGCTCGCACCCAGGGCATCAAGGTCGATCGCTATGAACAGATCCAGGAAGCCCTGCGCAGCCGCAACAAGGCCCAGGTCGAAACCCTGCTCGCCAGCAGCGACCTGAACCCGGCGCAGCGTGCCCAGGCCCTCAGCCGTCTGGGGCGCAGCAACGAAGCCCTGGAAACCAGTCTGTCCGCGTTGGGCGAAGACCAGCCGGAATCGGTGAATGAACAACTGCGCCGCCAGGCCGTTGAAATTCACGAAAGCACCCCGCAAGGCGCGTTGCTGTCCTATCAGAAGCAAGACTTCGGCGGCATTTCGTTCGACTCGCCGCGCCTGGAAATCGCCCATAACCTGGGTGACAACTGGTACGCCGACCTTGAGATGGAGCACGGTAACTACAAGGGCAGCGATGTCATCTCGTCGAGAATCGGCGACGAGAGCAACGCGGCCCTGACTCTGGTCCGCTCGGTGGAAAACGGCAGTTGGAAACTGTTTGCCGATACCAGCCAGCGCAAGGACGACGACCGCAACGGCTTGGGCTTGTCGCGCCTGTGGCAGTTGGATTCCAGGCACCAGATCGAAACCGGCCTGGACTGGCATCGCAAGACTGACGACAGCGGCCTGATGCGCGCTTTCGGCCAACAGGACCGCGCCTGGGTCGGCGGTCGTCATGGCCTGACCGCGCGGGACCAGTTGAGCTGGGAAGTGGCGCAGCGCTCGTTCTCCACCCGTGCCGGCGACTCGCTCGGTACCGGCCAGGCGTTGAAGCTGGAACTCGACCACACCCTGGAATTCGCCGGGCCCAACTGGACCGTGCGCAGCGGTGTGGATTACCAGAAGAACAGCGTGAAGGACCGGAATCTGGATTACCTGTCCAGTCGTAACGGCGGCGCGATCAAGATCACGCCACAGTCGATAGATCCTGATACCGGCCTGCCTGACCCTCTGGATGTGCAAACCGTGACTGCCGCCGACCTGCTGCAAAGCCGCTACGGCCAACTCTATGTCGGCACCACCTGGCGTCGCGGCATACCGGGTGCGCTGGTGCGCACCAAGCCGCAGTACACCTGGCTGGTGGACATGATGGCGGGCTGGCAGTGGACGGATCAGACCTTCAACTACGGCATCAACACCGGCGTCGGCTTCGAAGTACTGGGTGACGACGAACTGGCCCTCACCTTCGGTTACCAATCTGCGCCACAAGGCGGAGACGGCAAGTCCGGCGGCACACTGGGTATGAGCTACGGCGTGCGTTTCGGGCGCTGATTACAGAATCTACGGGAGAAAAACCTATGCAAGCAATTCGTAACCTGAGCCTGGCTTTGGCAGTGCTGTTCGTCGCCGGCTGCTCCAGCTTCACCAGTGACAACAGCCCGAACCTGCCGCGCAATGCGCAGTGGGGCATCGTGCCGATGGTCAACTATTCCCAGACGCCGCAAGCCGGTGAGCGCAGCGAGCAGATCCTGCTCAGTGTGCTGAGCAGCCACGGCCTGCAACCACGGGTTTACCCCGTCAGTACCCAGGGCGAACAAGCGCTGATGGACGACAACGAGCGTCTGGCCGGAGCCCTCGATTGGGCGCGCGAGCAGAAACTCGATTACGTAGTCGCCGGCAGCGTGGAAGAGTGGCAGTACAAAAACGGCCTGGACGGCGAACCGGCGGTGGGCATCAGCCTGCGCGTACTGGACGCCAAGAGCGGCGCCGTACTCTGGAGCAAAAGCGGCGCGCGCGCCGGCTGGTCCCGCGAAAGCCTGGCGGGTAATGCTCAGACCGTCATCGACAAACTTGTTGGCGCCCTTCGGTTCGAGTGAACGCAATGAATTCTCCACACATGGATTACAGCCTGGCGCCTCGCGCCAGCGGGCCGGTGTCTTGGCTGGAAACGATACTGGTGACGGGCCTGGCGATCGGCCTCGGCTTCTGGCTCACGCCTGAAGACCCGTTACAGATGCATGCCGGTTTCCCTTGGCCAATCCTCGCGCCGCTGCTGTTAGGTGTGCGTTATGGTTTTGTGCGCGGCTTGTTCAGCGCCGGTCTGTTGGTGGCGGCGCTGTTTGCGCTGCGCAGCAGCGGGCATGAGGGTTACACCCAGTTGGAACCGTCGTTTATCGTCGGCGTGCTGGTGTGCGGGATGCTGGTGGGCGAGGTGCGCGACCTTTGGGTGCGTCGCCTGGAACGCCTGCAGATGGCCAACGAATACCGTCAGTATCGTCTCGACGAATTCACCCGCGCCCATCAGATCCTGCGGGTCTCCCATGACCTGCTCGAACAGCGCATGGCCGGCAGCGACCAGAGCCTGCGCAGTTCGTTGCTGGGCCTGCGTGAAAAGTTGCGCGGCATTCCGGTCGAAGGCAATGCGCTGAGCGCTCTGGCGGAACCGATCGTGGCGTTGCTCGGCCAGTACGGCTCCTTGCGCGTAGCCGGGTTGTATCGCGTCGATGAGAGCGAAAAGAACGTGCTGCCCCAAGCCTTGGCGATGATCGGCACCATGGGCCCGTTGGACACTGAAGATCACCTGGTCAAGCTGTGCCTGGAGCGCGGTGAACTGGTCAGCGTGCGTCAGGAACTGATTGACTCGGGCAATGCCGCACAGTTCTCGTCGTTGCAGGCCTGTATCCCGCTGATCGACGCCGAGGGCCGCCTGCTGGCTATGCTGGCGGTTCGGCAGATGCCGTTCTTCGCCTTCCAGGACCGCACCTTGAGCCTGTTGTCGCTGCTGGCCGGGCATATCGCCGACCTGCTGCGCCGCGACCCGCAAGTGCTGCAACTGCCTGACGCCGATGCCCAGCAGTTCACCCTGCAACTCAAGCGTTCGCTGGTGGATGTGGAGCAGCACGGTCTGTACGCCAGTTTGTTCGCGTTTGAAATGACACGCCCCAGTGACGAGCTGACGCGTCTGCTGGAGCGCAGCCAGCGCGGTCTGGACCTGCACTTGCCGGTGCGCAACAACCGCGACCGCGCACTGCTGCTGGTGCTGTTGCCATTGACCAGCCCGCACGGTGGTGAAGGTTACCTGGCGCGTATCAACCAGCTGTTGCATGAGCATTTCGGCATCGACAGCAGCTTCGAGAGCCTGGGTGTACGGGTAACGCCTTTCAACCTGGAGCCTGGGCATGACCGCAACGGGCTGCGTAACTTCCTTTACAACGAGTGTGGCCTGAATGATCAGCAAGTGGCTGTTTAGCGGAGCCTTGTTGTTAGAGGCGGGCAGTTGGGCCAGCTTGTGGCTCGATGCGCCTCAAGTGCATCAGCTGCTGGTCTTTACCTTCAGCCATGGGATCGCCTGCCTGATGTTGTGCGCGGCGGTGTGGCGTTTGCTGCCGGCGCGCTACCGTGCGCCGTTGCCGTGGAGCCCGCTGTTCATCTTCAGCCTGGCGTTCTTTGTGCCGGTCATCGGCACCCTGGGTGTGGTGGCCTCGATCTTCCCGGCGCTGTACTTGCCGCGCAAGCGCGACGAGCAGGCGTGGCAGGCCGTGGGTATTCCAAGCCTGCCGTTCCGCGCGCAGTTGCAGTTGCACAAGCCGATCTTCTCCGATGGTGGATTGCAGGATGTGCTGCGCCACGCGCCCGATCCGGATCAGCGCTTGTCGGCCTTGCTGGCCACGCGCCGCATGCCCGGCAAGGAAGCGGTGCCGATCCTCAAGTTGGCCCTTGGCGATCCCAGCGACGACGTACGCCTGCTGGCCTACTCGATGCTCGACAAGCAGGAAAGCGACATCAACCTGCATATCCAGATGGCCCTTGAGCAACTCGCCGAAAGCCGCCCGCGAACGGCGGGCCCGGTGCACAACATGCTGGCGCGCTGGTACTGGGAACTGGCCTACCTCGGCCTGGCCCAGGGCAGTGTGTTGGAACACGTGCTCAGCCAGGCTGCCGAACATGCCGAGTTGGGCCTGGCGGCAGGTGAGGGCGGGGAGCTGTTCCTGCTGGCCGGCCGCATCGCATTGGAGCGCGGCGATAACGAACGCGCCGAAGTGCTGCTGCGCGAGGCCGAAGCAAACGGCATGGACTTGGCCCAGGTCTTGCCGTTTCGCGCAGAGCTGGCGTTCGAGGCCGGTCGTTATCACGAAATTCCCGGGTTGCTCGCCAGCCTTCCCGAGAAAACCCGTCAGCGGCCACCGTTTGCTGAGTTGGTGAGGAGCTGGAATGAATAACAAGGACGAAGCACCGATAGCAGACATCTGCCTATTGCTCGAAGGCACCTGGCCTTACGTGCGTGGCGGCGTGTCGAGCTGGATTCACCAGATGATTCTCGGCCTGCCGGAGTTCACCTTTTCGGTGTTGTTTATCGGCGGCCAGCGTTCGGCATATACCTCACGGCGCTATGAAGTGCCCGCGAACGTGCTGCATATCGAAGAGGTGTACCTTGAGGATGCGACCCGCGCGGTCGACCTGCGAGGCACGCCACGCGAGGCCAACCCGCAGCAGTTGTTCGATCTCTACCGCTTCCTGCACCACCCGGACCCGCCCGAGCGCGCAATGGGCGAGCGGTTGCTCGATGACATCGCCAATGGCGATCTGACCCTCGACGACGTACTGCGCAGCCGAGCCAGTTGGGAGACGCTCAGCGAAGGCTATCGCCAGCATTGCGCCGACCCGTCCTTCGTCAACTATTTCTGGACCCTGCGTTCGCTGCAATCGCCGCTGCTGATGCTGGCAGAAGCCTCGCGCAACATGCCGAGGGCACGGGTGCTGCATTCGATTTCCACCGGTTACGCCGGGCTGTTGGGCTGCATTCTCAAGCAACGCTGGAACTGCACCTACCTGCTCAGCGAGCACGGCATCTATACCAAGGAGCGCAAGATCGACCTGGCCCAGGCCTCGTGGATCGCCGAAAGCTCCGGCCAGGCGCTTAACCGCAGCCTCGACGGTGGCTCGGGTTACACGCGCACCCTGTGGATTCGCTTTTTCGAACGGATCGGCCAACTGGCCTACAACAGTGCCGACAGCATCATCGCCTTGTATGACGGCAACCGTCAGCGCCAGATCAAGGACGGCGCCGAACCCAGCCGCACCCAGTTGATTGCCAACGGCATCGACCTGACGCAGTGGACCCAGGTCCTGGAAAACCGCGCGCCGGGCATTGCTCCGCGCGTCGGCATGATCGGCCGCGTGGTGCCGATCAAGGACGTGAAAACCTTCTTGCGGGCCATGCGCGGTGTGATCAGCGTGATGCCTGAGGTGGAAGGTTGGATCGTCGGGCCTGAAGAGGAAGATCCGGAATACGTCAGCGAGTGCCGCAGCTTGATGGCCAGTCTGGGCCTGGAAGGCAAGGTGCATTTCCTGGGCTTCCAGCGCATCCAGGACATCCTGCCTCAGCTCGGCCTGATGGTGCTGACCTCGATCAGTGAAGCGCAACCCCTGGTGATCCTCGAAGCCTGGGCCGCCGGTACGCCGGTGGTCAGCAGCGACGTCGGTTCGTGTCGCGAACTGATCGAAGGCGGCATCGCCGAAGACCGTGACCTGGGGATTGCCGGCAAGGTCGTCGCGATCGCCGACCCACAGGCCACGTCCGCCGCCATCCTGGAACTGCTGCGCAGCCCCGAGCGCTGGCTGGCCGCACAGGCCAGCGGCCTGGCGCGGGTCAACCGTTACTACACCGAAGCCTTGATGCTGCAGCGCTACCGCGACCTGTACCAGGCAGCCACGGAGAACAGCTAAATGGCCGGTATTGGCTTTGAACTGCGCAAGATCCTGTCGCGCGACTCTTACACTGCCACGCTGCACGCCTACGTCTACGCCGGCTTGATCAGCTCCGGGCCATGGGTGCTGTCCATCATCAGCGTGATGCTGGTGGGCATCATCAGCCTGGGTTTGTTGTTGCCCAACTCACTGGTGGGGCAGTTCCTGGTGACGGTGACGTACCTGATGGCCAGCTCGCTGATCCTCACGGGCGGGCTGCAGTTGTTCTTCACTCGGTTCGTGTCCGACCAACTGTTCGAGCACCGCTATGACCACATCCTGCCCAACCTGCTGGGGGTGTTGCTGCTGGTCACCGTGGGCGCCGGCGTACTGGGCGTTATCGTCCTGGCGCTGCTGTTCGATCAGCCGCTGATCTACCGCGTGCTGGTGCTGGCGAACTTCGTGGTGCTGTGCAACCTCTGGCTGGTGATCATCTTCTTGTCGGGGATGAAAAAATATAACCGCATCCTCATGGTGATGCTGGTGGGCTACTCGCTGATGGTCGTGAGCGCGTACCTGCTGAGCTTCCTGCAGATGCCAGGCCTGCTGCTGGCGCTGTTGATCGGGCACAGCGCGCTGCTGTTCCTGTACCTGTACGACATCCTGCGCGAATACCGCGCCGAAAAGCTGATTGCCTTCGACTTTCTCGATCGGCGCAAGGTGTTCCTCAGCCTGTTGGTGACCGGGTTTTTCTACAACTTCGGCATCTGGGTGGACAAGATCTTGTTCTGGTTCAACCCCGGCACCTCCAGCGAAGTCATCGGCCCGCTGCGAGCCTCGATCCTCTATGACATGCCGATCTTCATCGCTTACCTGGCGATCATTCCCGGCATGGCCGTGTTCCTGGTGCGCATCGAAACCGACTTCGCCGAATGGTACGACCGCCTGTTCCGCGCGATCCGCGATGGCGAAACCTTGCAGCACATCGGCTCGCTGAAAACCGAAATGACCCTGTCCATCCGCCAGGGCCTGCTGGAAATCTGCAAGGTGCAGGGCCTCACCGTGGTGCTGCTGTTCCTCTTCGCACCGCGCCTGCTGGACTGGCTGGGCATCTCCAGCTACTACCTGCCGCTGTTCTACATCGACCTGATCGGCGTGAGTATCCAAGTGGTATTCATGGCCCTGCTCAACGTGTTCTTCTACCTCGACAAACGCCGCGTAGTGCTGGAGCTGTGCGTACTGTTCGCCGTACTCAACGCCGGCCTGACGCTTTTGAGCATGCACCTTGGCCCGAGCTTCTTCGGCTATGGGTTTACGCTGTCGTTGCTGGCCTGTGTGTTGCTGGGGCTGGCGCGACTGTCCACGGCGCTGGAAGACCTGGAGTACGAGACGTTCATGTTGTCTCGCTGATCGAGGATTGCGGCGTTTAAAAAAGGCACTTGGCGGTTAGCGGCAAGTGCCTTTTTTGTTATTTATTGCGCGCAATGGCTGGGCGGCTTCGGGGAATAGCGCCTTTGTCTGCTGTGCACTCACTCCAAGGACGAAACATGGCTTATAAATCCAGCACTATTGCGGGCGTCATCCGCCGCTTGAATCGCGATTACTACCTGCCCGCTATCCAGCGCCCTTACGTCTGGACGCCAGAACAAATCGTTCGCCTGTTCGACAGCTTGCTCAAAGGCTACCCGATCAGCTCTTTTCTGTTCTGGGACATAGATCCTTCAAAAATTGAAAGGCTCGATATTTATAAATTTGTCGAAGATTTCAAATTTGGCGACTTCCACAACGAAGAGGCCAAGATCAACGATCAGCCCTTGACGTTGGTGCTTGATGGCCAGCAACGTTTGACCTCTCTGTTGATCGGTTTGCGTGGTAGTTACAAGGTCAAGCTCAAGGGTCGGCGCTGGCAAAACCCCGACTCTTGGGTTCGGCAAAATCTCTACCTCGACTTGATGAAAGATGCCAGTGACGAGGAAGCCGAATCCGATGTTTCCTACGGCCTGTCATTCTTCAACTCACCGCCAACGGCTCAAGATAACGCGCACTGGTTTCCTGTCAGCAGCATCATGCAGTTTGTGGACAAGGATCAATTCGACGCCTATCTGGAAAACATGCTGGATACCCTCGAGGAAAAAGACGTCAGCCGTGTGGATCGCAAGATCGTCGAGCGCAATTTCAAGAAGCTCTACGATGCTATTTGGGTGGATGAATCCATTGCCTTTTTCACTGAAACCAGTCGCTCCCTGGAGCGGGTGCTGGACATTTTTGTCCGTGCCAACGAAGGCGGTACCAAGCTCAGCAAGTCAGACCTGTTGCTGTCGACCATTACCACGACCTGGGGTGATCTGAACGCCCGAGAAGAAATCTATGGGTTTGTGGACTACTTGAACACTGGCCTGGCCCGCAACAACAACTTCGATAAAGACTGGGTCATGAAAGCCTGTCTGGTGCTGTCGGATTTGCCGAACGCTTATAAGATCTCCAATTTCACCAAGAAGAATCTGGACCTGATCCGGGTGAACTGGGAAAGGATCAAATCGGCGCTCGAAATGACCGTGCGCCTTACAAATGACTTCGGCATCGACCGTGAAACACTGACAAGTGCCAACGCTCTGTTGCCGATCGCTTATTACTTCTTCCAAACTTCCATGCGCTTCAACTCGACCGAGTCCGCGCACGTCGAAGCTGTCCGCGCCATGCATCGTTGGCTCGTCAAGGCATTGCTGGCCAGCACCTTCGGCGGATCGTCCGACGGAACCATCAGTCAGTCCCGAAAAATCATTCAGGAAAGTCTGGCAACCTCCAATGATTTCCCCGAGCAGGCGCTACTGATCGGTTTGCGCCGGCAGAGCCAAATCGATTTCACCGACCCTCGCAGCCTGGACGATCTGCTGTCTCTGACGTATCAGGACTGGACCTGCTTTTTCGCCATCTCCCTGCTTCATCCGGACACCCGCTGGGGGAGTGCGCAGTACCATGTTGATCACATCTTTCCTCAAGGCAGCCTGACCAAGCCGAAACTGCTCAGCCAGGGCATTTCCCCGTCAGAGGTCGATGCTTACCTTGAGGGCAAAGACCGGTTGAGTAATCTGCAATTGCTGCCTTACCTCGACAATATCGAAAAATCGGACACACCCTTTGAGGCGTGGCTGGCGGGTCGCAGCCCGGCGTTCATTGAGCAACATTCGATTCCGGCAGACCCGGCGCTATACAAAACCGAGCGCCTCTTGGACTTCCTGGATGCGAGGGACGTTTTACTGCGCAAGCGCTATGCCGACATTCTAGGATTTGGTGAAACCATGCTGGCAGGGACGATCGCAGCACCGGAGGAAGAACGTGAGGTCGCTGAGTAAAAAATAGTCGGTTTGTCTCCCTTGGTTCCAAAGGCCAAGGACGGTTCTATCTTCTCCCCCAGGTTAAGAACCGTTGGGATGCAAAGGAAACGAGCGGTATCAAACGCCGCCCCGAGGCTGGGCTTCAAACCTCTTTGAAGCCCGGCAGGCCGTTGGCTGCACGCCATGCTTTGACCGTTTGGGTAATGCCTTCGGCAGAATTATCAGCGCCTGATTCAGGGTGGAAAATCAAATCGTACCCATCGGGATGACCAGTAAGCTGGCTGAATCTTTCTAGCAATTCGCCCAGTGCTTCATCTGTTCCGCCTTGGTTTACGACGCGTATCTTTTTGATGAAGCCAACAAATTCCGCTTCTGTGAAATCAGAAATAGTTGCCATGTCGTGCCTGCTACTTTCTGTGGAGGTCAATGTGATTTTTTGGGATAGGGACAGGCTGCGATTCCCCAGATACCCGTTGATCACACCCAGAATTCAGGTTGCTAACTCAGGTTTGTCCAGTAAACGACGGAAGTTGAGGATCTTCGTCTCATACAACGCTTCCTCCATGCGCTTGGCCTCAGGCCTCCTTAAAGCCGGGTAGTTCATGGGCAAGACGCCATGCTTTGAATCGCCCCGGATTCTCTAGACACCTTGCAAGCTCATTGCATAACGCTTTTCAAACTCTACCGGTGACAGCTGATTGTTGAAACCATGGCGGCGTTTTGCGTTGTAGAACATCTCGATGTAATCAAACACATCACTACGAGCATCTTCGCGCGTGGAATAGATTTTCCGCTTGATCCGTTCCCGCTTTAGAAGCTGGAAAAAGCTCTCAGCCACGGCGTTGTCATGACAATTGCCTCGGCGGCTCATGCTGGCAACCAAATTGTTCGCCTTCAAAAAACTGCGCCAATCGGCGCTGCTGTACTGGCTGCCCTGGTCAGAGTGAACCATCACCTCCTGTTTCGGTTTTCGCCTCCAAACCGCCATCAATAACGCATCAATGGCCAAATCACTGGTCATCTGCGATTTCATTGACCAGCCGACGACCTGACGAGAAAACAGATCCAGCACGACCGCCAAATACAGCCAGCCTTCATACGTGCGAATGTAGGTGATGTCGGTGACCCAAACTTTGTTGGGTTCTACGACATCGAACTGGCGCTTCAGCAAATTGGGTGAGGCGACCGCTGGCTTACCGCCGTACTTGCCAGGGCGGCGTCGATACCCTGTCTGAGAGCGCAGACCTTCAAGACGCATCAGCCTCGCCACACGATGCCGACCACAATCCTCACCGACCTCGCGCAGATCGTCATGAATTTTGCGATAGCCATAAACACCGCCGCTCTCCAGCCATGAATGCTTGATCAAACCCAGCAATCGTTGGTCGTCTTTAGCGCGTGCAGATTGCGGCTCAGACAACCAAGCGTAATAACCACTGGGATGGACTTTCAGCGTCAGGCAAAGCCGCCGAATGGAATAGTCGCCCGCTCGCTGCTTGATAAAGGCGTACTTCAACCGCACTCCTTGGCAAAGTACGCGGCCGCCTTTTTTAAGATGTCTCGCTCTTCGGTGACCCGCTTGAGTTCGGCTCGCAGACGCCGCAGTTCCGCGTGCTGATCATCGTCTTGCTGCCGTTCTGCCTGAGGTTTGCTGTAGCGCTTTATCCAGGCATAGAGGCTATGCGACGACACGCCAAGACGCGCCGCCACATCAGCGACAGGCAGCTTCTTTTCGGTCACTTGATTGACCGCTTGGATTTTGAATTCTTCGGGATAACGTGGGTTGCTCATGGCACCTCCTGATTGGCCTCAGTTTAAGGCATGGAGGTGTCTACGAAACCCGGGGCGATTCACTTTGACCGTTTGGGTAATGCCTTCGGCGGAGTCATCCGCACCATCTTCTGGGTAAAAAATCAAATCAGAGCCTGCCGGATGCCCACAAAGGGTGTTGAAGTGATGAACAAGTTTGTTCTCCTCCTCTTCGCTTGCATCGTTTCCGATGATTCGCTGGAGCAGTCTGACGAACTCTTTTTCTGTGTAGTCTGAAACACTATTTTTCAAAGTCATTGTCTGTCTTCCCTGTGAATCTCGACATGTCGTTTCGGCGTCACTACTGATAGGTTATGGACGCTCTACGGGCAAGCCTCAGAATCGCCCACTGATCCCCAACAGTGGCCCCTTCTGGACAATGTCGTAGACAAAACCATCGTGGCGATAATTCACCCCCATCGCCCGGTAGCCAGCCACCGCCGAGAACCCAGGCAAGAACTCCCAGCCTGCCAGCGCTGCCAGGTCCCAGTCTTCTCGGGACTGTCCGGCGCCTGCCATCCCCCAGGATGACAGCCAGAATCGATCGTTCACGGCATAGTGCCCGCGCAGTCCCGCCATGGCGTCTGCCCAGGTCGCGTTGTCAGAGCCCGATAAGCCACCGAGAGGTCCGCCATGGAAGGTGAGCGTGGTGCCGCTGTACCAGACGCGCACACCACCGGCGACGTCCAAGCGACGGCTTTCATCACCCAGCACCGTGTAGCCGCCCCCCAGGAATCCGGATGCTGTCTTGCTTTCTACTTCAAGTTTGGCGCCACCAGGCAGGCGGTTGCGGGTGTCGGTGTCGATGTACATCAGGTCGGCGAGCACGCTGTAGGGGCCCCGGCGCGCCTCGCCCATCAGCATCACCGACATATCCACCGTCTTGGCGATATCGGCGAAGTCGGACTTTATAAACTGGGTTCCGGTGCTTTTATGGCCCACGTGTCCACGAATCCCGGCGCCCCATACGTAAGGTCCACCGTTGAACGTCCAGCCATCGCCGTCCGCCGCCATGGCTCCGGTCGACAAGCTGGATGCGGCGGCCGCAAACGCGACCGCCAGCCGTGCGCGCTTATGTCCCAAGACCGAGCGTGGGTTGTCACTGTGCATGAGGCTGTTTCTCCGATCAGTGCTGCGTCAGTGAGAGCGCTACGCTCTCGGCCGCACAATCCTCTGTAGGCTTCAAACCGGCTTTTTGCGCGGCCTTGATCTCTTCCTTCGCGGCCGCCAGATCCGCCAGGAACGCCGGATTGCTATGCAAGCTCGCCACCGTTGCGGCCCCCATGATGCGACCCGCGTCCACATCGCTCTGCCAATGTGCATCGCAGATGACCCGACTCTGGCCGAATGCCAGCCCGCGGGTCATCAGTTCCGTGGCGCGTGCCGGTTGGATCTCGGCCAGCAACAGCCCCCAGGCCCAACCGGCAGCGGAGTGGCCGGACGGCCAGGAGCCATCCGTGCGCAGCAGCGGTTCCATGTCTTTGCGACAGGTGCCTTCGTTGTGCGCCACGAATGGGCGGGTGCGGTTGTAGGCGTTTTTCCCGGCATAGGTGGAACCGCCCGCATCCGTCAGGGTGCGTTGCATCAAGGTGTAAAGATGCGGTGTGTTTTTCTCGGTGATCGGCGTGCCCATCGCGCAGGAGAAGGCTTTCGCCGGGCCCGGGAATGACAGCTCCGCATCCGCTGCGGCGAGTTTCTCCCGCGCGGTGCCACGCAGTGACAGCGCCGCACGCCGCGCTTCCTCATCCCGCGCCAGCGCTGCGGAATCGGGCTTGGGTGGGGCACCCAGCAATGCCAGGCGCAGTGGCAAGTCCGCCGGGTCAAGATAGCCTGGGGCCAGTTTGAAGTGAGGGTCGGTGACCTTCGTGGCGGTATCGTCGGCAAGCACCAGCCCCGACCAGAGCAGGCCGGCCAGCCCCAACTGCTTATGCAGTGTTTTCATCGAGTGTTCCTTTATCTATCCGGGTATCGCCGGCTGATCAAAACCGGTAGAGCGCATTCAGATAGGCGCCAGCGCCGACTTTTTCCCCCGTCAGCGGGCTGTTGCGGGCATCGGAGACCAGGGCGTAGGTCTTGATCCCGCCTTCCAGTGCCAGCTGTGGCTGCCATTGCCACGTGAGACCCAGTTTCAAGGTCACGTCGCGCATCCCACCGCCCGGGTGGTATTCGTCGAACCGGGTGCGTGCGGCCTGTTGGGCGGTGACACCGAAGCGGGCCATCATGTCGTTCTCATTGCTCCAGGTACCGTACAGGGTCGAGTCCAGGGTCAATGTCGAAGACAGCGCATAGGCAGTGGCCACCCCGGCCTCCAGGTACGCGGTATGCCCCAGGCTTTCGCCGCCGTAATCGCGGCTCTGGCTGGATTGCAGGCCTCGAACAAACAGGCGGCCGGCCGGCAGGAGCCAATACGCTTCCGCCCCGACCAGAGCCGTGCTGTCCAGGTTGCCCATGCCTTTGAGGTAGTCGTCACGCCCCCCAAGGGTGTGGATTCGTTCCTTGCGCCCCGGGTCGTAACCGATCAGCAGGGCCAAGCCGAACGGAGACAGTCCCGGCAAATCCCAGCGCAGTCCATCCGGGAACGCGGCGGTAAATTTGCCCCAGTTTTCGGTCGGTAAGACCGCTTTGAGTTTCAGCGAAGGGAATGCGGCGTAGTGTGAAGAACCTTCGTACAACGGGCCGACGGCAAGCCCGCCGCCGACAGTCACGGAAGGTTCGTTGGAATCGTCTGCGTGTGCGGGTAACACCATTGCAAGTGCGAGGGTCGCACCGGTAATGAGCATGACCGGATGCTTAAGCAAGTTTGAATCACCGATGGTTGTCATTGTTTCTTTCCTAGGGTGTAAAACCAAACTTATGGGCACGGGCGCTTAGTTATAAACGTCGGTGTTTTTCAATCAGCGCGTGACCGGCTGCGGCTTCGGGAAGCTCCATTGGCCGTTCAGGATTTCTTCGCTCGGTTGATAAAGCCTGACCGTGTAGTTCCAACCGGGCGGCGTCGGCAGGCAATTGGCGACCTTTGCGTCGCAACCACCGAACTGGATGACAATCGAGCCATCCGCGCTTTTCTTGGCGGTGAGGTTGTTCAGCGAGTAAGCGTCATAGGGGTTTTTCTGAAAGTAACCGTCTGCGTTATAAACACTCACGGACCAGAAACTCCCCACCGGAACCTCCCCGACTTTGAGCCGGTACACGGTTTTGCCATCGTTCTGCGGCATCACACCGCCCAGGTAGATCGCGTCCTTGGCCGGGTTGCCGCCCCAGCCCGTCGCGGTGCCGATCAAGTGATGGATCGGATTGACTGCCCCCTTGGGCCCAAAGGACTGGTTGTAGTCGGGAATGGTCGAGCCCAGCACCGACAAGGCATCCCGAACCTTGGCCTGGCTGACCGGGTCCCACTTCGGCACGACGAACTCCCCGACCTTGGCTTGGCTGACGGTGATTGCGTCCTGCAGGGCATGCACTTTTTCCAGGTCTTGGCGATCGTTGGGGTCGAAGAACGTGCGCACTGCCACAAACACATAGCGGGTGCCGACCGCCTCTTTCGTCAGCGTCCGGCGACCGGCGCCGTAACTGACGATGGGCACGTAGTGATCTTCATTGATCACCGCCATCGACATGAACCGTCCTCCGGCCTCGGGCAAGGTGATCGTGACGGGGCCCGCGTCGAGATCGAACACGGCGGATGAATAGAGCGTGTCCCGATTCATCCGGACCACATTCTGCGCGTCGATGGGCACGGCTTCGCGGCTATGAACAAAGCGGCCCAAACTGCCCGTCGCGACCATTTTTCCCAAGTAAAGATCGGACTCGGCACGAATGAAGTTATCCACACCCACCGGTATTGTCGTGTCCGAGGATGACTGCGCGTTCGAACTTCCAAAAACGGCCAGCGCCATGGCGAAGATGCAGACCGTGGATGAATGGGACATTTAAACCTCTTGGTTTTATAAGTTGGCGTTAATTTTTTGACTGTATAAGAACGCCCTCGCGCAAACTTGCCATTTGGTGCCAAAAGCAAAACCAACGCGCACGCGAAGGCCGTCCCTGAAAGGGGCTAGACGGTTGGGCAAGAGGGGTGGAAGAAACCGGTGGGGAAGTTAGCGATCCTGTTTCAACAAGATAGCGCGATAGCGCGACGGCGGGCTTCCGGTCCAGCGCTTGAAAGCACGGGTAAAGTGCGCGGGATCGCTGTAGCCGACCATGTAGGCAATCTCGGTCGCAGTGTATTTACCGCTGGCCAGTAACTGAAAGGCCTCGTGGCGACGCGTCTCGTCACGTAACGCTTCGAAGTCGATGCCGCAATGTTCGAGACGCCGCTGCAGCGTTCGCACAGACAGCCCAATCTTTCTTGAAATGGTGACGAGTTTGGATTGTTCCTGGTCCGCTATCTGCCTGGCGAGCACGTCGGCGGCTTCAGACGTCGAATTCAAGGCTTGGGTGGTTTTCCAGGCAACATCCCGAACCGGTTGCAGCGGGATTTCGAGCAACTCACGATCGAATTCGATCATGTTGTACTCAGCGTTCATCGCCAGGTTCGGCCCCAGGTATTCCTCAAGCGCCTCATCGCCTCTTTCCCGCGGATTTTTCAGATGTACCCGAATAGCCCCAGGCTCGCCGGACAACAGAGGCACTTTTCTGAGCACCGCCAGGGTGCCAAAAATGACTTGCTTGGGGTCAACTTCGTGCTGCCCGGTAAAGTGCTGGATCAGTTTCGTCTTACGGCCTTCGGTGATGATCTTTACTTCGCTTCCCTGATGCAGCAAATCCGTATGAACCGCCGCTGCCGCACACGCTTGAGCGAGATTGGTCGAGCCCAATATCAACTCGCCCCAAACCCCGGTCGAACGCACATCCGTCAGATGCCCCACCGTCGCCCCGCCGAACGGATCCTGCGCCGCCGCAGCCATTTCATTGGCGATATGAAAGCAGGCCGCCCTGGGTACCCAGGCCTCAGGGTTTTGAAACACGTGAGGAGAAATCCCAAAACGCCGAAAGAACTCCAGCGGCAACACCCCTCGCATGCTCAGGTACGGGGCGATTTGCCGAAGCGTGCTGAGTTTGATGGCGGGTGTAGCGTTCGTCATGGGTGTTTGCCTCTGTTTTTATTGGGAATGCGCTTGGAAGCTGTGTTGGCACGCTGGAAACAGTAGCAAAACTTTTGCCGATGTCGCGCTGTTGATTGTGCAGTGAGGACGATGGTTGATGCGGTGGCGGGGGGCGTGGTTTTCGGCCTTTGCTCCGTACCGTGCGCGGATGGATTTTGAGAAAAGGCCCACCCGCATTACTTGAACTTCACAAGTGCGAATGCAATCGCTAGCCAAATACCGGTAGCCATTATCATCGTAAAGTCGAGTTTCAGTAGACGTCAGAGATAGGGGGGACGTTCTCATGATCGCAACTGTTCGGGTCCCCCATATGGATGTAAGTCTTCCCCCCCCACAACTCCGGGTTGAGCGCCTAGAACTTGCGCATTACCGCCGGATCGCGCATCGGGAGCAGCGTGGCTTATGAGGTACATCAGGTAGGCAAGTGTGGTGATGCTTTTGACGGTTTGCTGATTGGTGACTGGGGGAGAGATTCTGACGCTAAGAAGTGAAGTCTGCGGAAATGGGTACCGTGTTTTTTTGGGGTGTGGACGTTTTCTCGAAACTGGTGCTTCAAATTTTTGTGATTTTCTAAACCCCAGAAACCACAAAGCCCCGCATTGCGGGGGGTTGAGATATGGTGCGGCACCAGACGAACGGTAGCTTTCGGCGAGGCTAGGTTTTCTGCGGGTCTGGATTTCGCTGGAAAATTCGGCGTACCCCAACTAGTAACTATAAATAAATCAGCTAGTTATGGCTTTCAGTGGAATCGAATCGGCGACGATTAAGCTGTGAGCATGTGCTTTGCTCGGTACGTAGAGTTGCGAGCGACACACGTAACCTGTGAGTTGGGTAAAAAAACCAGCCATTTTCAGGCTTGCTCAAATGAAGTTTTTACCTCACTGTAAAGACCAATGTCATTACAGTGAGGGCCATCCCATGGCGTCCATCAATGTCCGTATCGACGACGACCTCAAAGCGCGTGCTTACCACGAGCTGGAAAAGCTCGGCGTCACCCCTTCTGAGCTGATGCGCCAAGCCTTGCAGTACGTAGCAGAGCGCGGTCAGCTACCCTTCAAGCCCGTCCTGATGACCGAGGACGATGAAGCCTTGATCGCAACGGTTCGCGAGCGGCTGGCTAATCCCCAGCGGGTTAAGGTTTCGCTAGATGACCTATAGCCTCGAATTCGATGCGCGGGCGTTAAAGGAGTGGCACAAATTGGGGGATACCGTGCGCCAGCAACTCAAGAAGAAGCTGGCCTCGATTCTGGTCAATCCGCGCATTGAAGCCAACCGTCTACACGCCTTTCCCGACTGCTACAAGATCAAGCTGCGCAGCAGCGGCTATCGGCTGGTCTATCAAGTGATCGACCAGGAGGTCGTGGTGTTCGTGGTGGCGGTCGATAAGCGCGAGCGTGAGCAGGTTTATCGCAAAGCGGCTGAGCGGTTAAGTTAGCGAGTACGCAACGTATAAGTGAAAAGCCCGCCGAGTCAGGATGTGTGAAAATGCGAGCATGATTACGGGAGTGGGACTCCGTAGCGTTCGGTGGAACGTGATGCGGCACCAGGAGTCGAAAATCTTATTAGCCATATGATTTATAAATACTTTTATTGATGATATACAACCAACTACCTCTAAAAATATCCTTTGACGTGCCCGTTCTTTCATCGACGCAAAAAAAGCCAAACTAGGAGCGATTACTCGGTGAGATTGATCGAGCAACGGGTCGGCTTCAACGAGGCGTTGGTGTATTTCCCGGACTCGATGATCCAGTTCATTTCGCGACGCCTGAAGAACTCGCCAGATGAGCTGGGAACCACCGTTCCCTATCGAACACCGGGCTCAGGCCAGATCGCGTTGTACAAGCATACTTGCGATATCAGTTTTGAGCTTGTGAGCGCTAGCTGCTCACCCTCTGTTAGATGCCGGGGGAGCGGTTAGTAGCGGGGCTTCGACCACCCAGGATAGCCATCGAGCTCCTCCAGCAAACCACCGTTGTCATCGGCGGCACGATAGCCTGCTGAAGCCGGGCGCTGTTCAAGCTCATCGAAAATGATGATGGACTGGGTCTGTTTGGTCGGTGCGTAATAAGTTGCTTGCTCATAGCAGGCGAACCGCCTAGCGTCATCACTATTACTCCAATCCAGACCTTCCGTATCTGCTTCATGAAGCCCGCTGACACCCGACTTCAATGCCTTGGCGGCAGCGGAGTTTTTAGGAAGGACGACGTTTTTGCTGATCCATACTCTTGATGCCTTGAGTGCCTTAGAAACGATGGAGTATTTGATGATGCCGTCTTCGGTCACCACGAATGCCAAGTGATCATTGGAAGCTTGGGCAAACCTGGAGGCAATGCAGGAGCGGGAAGCCTGGAACTGCTCAGCCAGTTCGGTCAGATGCTCCAGCGTAAAGTCCTTCTGTTCCGCGAGCGGTTGGATCAATTGCCATGGCACCAAGCATTCTGCAGCAAAGATGTCGCACAGAATTTCCTCGGGAGGGCGCCCGGTGAAGCGCTCTAGTTCGTCAGAAGGCACCTTCTCATGTTTGGACGGTTGATCGAGCACATGGTGTGCAATCTCATGGAGAATTGTGAAGCGTTGCCTCACTACGCTGTCCTGCTGGTTTACGCAAATGTACTTCTTCTCGCGCCGTATGAGCGTGAAGCCTGCCTCTCCCTCATCGAGCTCTTTCCGGGAGATTTGGAAGCCCAATGACTGCGCCAATGCCTCAACATCAATTGGCGCCGTTGTGACGTTGGCGTCTTTCAGCAGCTTGCGGGCCAATAAAACCGCAGTGGTTTCGTCCATGAAAATCTCCGTTCCTACATCTGTTGAATGAGCTCGATCCGCTTTATCCAGGCTTCTTTGGTATCTGGGCGTTCGCCCCGGAAGCTCATGGTGGCCACATCCTCGAAGTCTTCCCAAGGGATGTCCTTGCGCTCGAGCATTAGGAGATACAGCGCGTTCTCTACCGTCACGGACTTGGCCAGTAACCGAAACACGTCACTCTCTCGGTTGTCGAGCTCGAGTGCATGGCTCAGGCGGACGACGACATCCTCTGACGGAGCCGCTCGATCTCCCTTCTCCAGCCTCCAGATGTAGGCGTGATCAAGATCACCTGCGCGCTTCTCCAAGTCACGGAAACTCAGCTCTTTTCGTTCACGCATGCTCGCGATGAACCCGGCCAAATCCATTATTTTCTCCAACCTATTGCAATGCCCATTGGGGCGGGAGTAGGCTGTTGTCTAGCTAGGCAACAGCTCGCGATTCATGATCCATGATAAGCGGGTTTTTTTTGAAGTCTACTGTTGTCTGGCTAGGCAACGACCATCGGGGTCGTTTTTTTAGAGCCATAGTGTTGTCTGGCTAGGCAACGGCTCATCTGGTTCAAATGCGAGGATTTATCCATGACACAGTTGAACGACTTAGAGATTGAAGACGTTGCCGCCGCCCTCGCCGCAGGTCGCCAGGTACGTGACCATGGCCCCTACAAAATCCAGATTGGGAACGAAAATCTGGAGTACCGGCCTCTCGTAATTACTGACCCCGTTCCAACCGGGCGGCAGGTGCTGGAGGAGGCCGGCTTCCGTCCGGTCGACGAATACCTGCTGTATCAACTTCTCACCAACGGCCATCTAGATCTGCTCAGCCCGGGAGACACGACAGATCTGCGTCTGGCTGGTATTGAGAAATTTTTAGCTTTCAAAAGCGACCGCTCCTACCGCTTCTTCATCAATGGCCAAGCTCAGGACTGGGGGGCTCAGCGGATCTCCGGGCGCACTCTCAAGCAACTCGCCGGCGTTGACGCGCAGAAGTACGACATTTTCCTGGTGGTGCCGGGCGATGACGATGAGCTGATCGAAGATCGTGACCTGTTCGACCTGGCCCGTCCGGGTGTGGAGCACTTTGCTGCGGTTGAAATCAACATCAAGGTCTTCGTCAATACGCAGCCAGTGTTTGTTCACTCCCACACTCTGTCGTACTGGGAGGTAGTGCACTTGGCCTACCCGGATGCGCAGCCGGCCCCCAATGCCCACTTCACCGTGACCTACGCCAAAGGCCACGAAGGCAACTCGCTCACCAACCTGGTTGATGGCCAACACGTCCGTATCAAGAAGGGGATGCACTTCAATGTCACACCAACTGATAAGTCGTAGTCCTCATCTCCTGAGCCTGCGCAACGAAGGGTACAACCTAGACACCAAGGAAGGTTATCTCCTGGTTCGGGACGTCCCCTACGTGAACGCTGAGCGTCAGGTGTGCAAAGGCGTGTTGGTTATGGCGCTCAACTTGGTGGCTGATGTTGCGGGAAAACCGAGCGACCATACAGCACATTTCATTGGTGACTGCCCTTGCAATTCGCAAGGGCGTCCCCTTGATGAAATCATCAACAACAGCAACGCGGCTACGCTGCTGCCGGACTTGGTGGTGAACCACTATTTCTCGGCCAAGCTTCGGGGTAGCGACTACGCCGATTACTACCAGAAAGTCTCGATCTACGTATCAATGTTGACCGGCCAAGCCCAGGCAATAGACCCTAGCGTAACTGCTAAAACCTTCGCTCCCATTCGGTCGGAGACGGAAGACACTGTGTTCGCCTACACGGACACGGCGTCACCACGCGCAGGTATCGCGATGCCCACACAGAATTTCAAGGGGCTGAAAATTGCGATTGTAGGGTTGGGCGGCACCGGTGCTTACATCCTGGATCAAATCGCGAAAACGCCAGTGGCAGAGATTCACCTCTACGATGGCGATCTGCTCCAGCAGCACAACGCATTCCGCTATCCAGGTGCTGTACCGTTTGCCACATTGGAGCGAGGACTGAAAAAGGTGGAGTACCTCCAAGAGGTCTACAGCCAGATGCATCGTGGAATCACTCAGCACCCGTCGATGATCACCGCAGAGAACGTGGGTGAACTCCGACAATTTGATTACGTGTTTCTTTGTGTAGACAACACCCCAGCGCGAGCTCTGGTCGTCCGGGAACTCAATGGAACTCGTACGTCACTGCTTGATGTGGGCATGGGAGTACATCTGGTCAATGATACTCAGCAAGTCTGGGGCACCTGCCGGGTGACGGCTCTGACACTGACTCACCATGACCACGCCGCCCGTACGATGCCGTTGACCGACAATGAGGCAGAGGATGCTTACCGCTCGAACATTCAAATCGCTGATCTGAATGCACTCAACGCGGTTCTCGCAGTGGGCATGTGGAAGCGGCTTTGTGGCTTCTACGTCGATCAATGTAAAGCGGGCCACGTCACTTACTCGACCAACCTCAACGAGATGGGCAACAGCGAGGACGAGTCATGAAGGTAAAGCATTTGGCACCGCAGTTTGTCGAAAGCTTCCCAGGCAAGCTGGAGCCAGGAGAGATCTATCTCGCCATGGAGTTCGCCACCGCCGCTCACCTGTGCGCCTGTGGTTGCGGAACCAAGGTGATCACACCTTTTTCCCCAACCGATTGGCAAATGTCATTCGATGGGGAAGACGTTTCTCTCAAGCCCTCTGTGGGCAACTGGACGTTTCCTTGCCGCTCGCACTATTGGGTACGCTCGGGTCGTATCGAGTGGGCTGGGGACATGTCTCAGGAAGCGATCAACGCCGGGCGTAAGCGAGACGCGGAAGCGAAGGCGCGCCTTCAGGTTGCCAAGCCAAGCGGCGAGACTCATCAACCTGTGCCGACATTACAGTCAGAGCTCTCACTGTTCGAAAAATTGAGGAAATGGCTGGGGTTGTAGTGGCCAGCTTGGCCTCTCACGTTCCACTGTATGTAGAGAAAGAGGAAGGGCCCGTGCTAGGAAGGGCCCTAATTCTGCGATTGAAGCGACCTCCCCTCGACTGAGTCTCCCGTCTTTTTGCACCGTTAGGGTGCTCAAATTTGTCGAAAATTACACTTTAAGTGTACGACGGCCATATGCCATACTGGATCCATCCAATGCCTCCTGCCCTCGTTAGGGCACTTCCGTGTGTGGAGGTTTCGGCATTTATGTGCCGTAGGGTAAGGCGGGCCAACCAAGATCTGCGTGAGCGGATCACCCTCGTGGGTACTGCTCGTTGCCAGCTCTGGAGCTGTTTTTCATGAACCTTGGAGCTTTCGCTCGGTCTGAACTACAGTCTCATTGCCGCTTGTCGGCTGGTGAGATGGTCGCTTGTAGTGAGAGATGGCGAGGATTGATAATCCGCGCCTCCTTGGTGAGCGTCTCGAGTACCACGCTAGCTTCGATTTTTCGAAGTCTGTGGTCGCGCATTGGGTACTACTTGTTGTAAGTGGAACCTGTATTTTAGAGGATAGAGCGATGACTCTTGAGCGTCTGATTGAAGAAGCCCGCACTCGCAATGGCACGCATGCAGAAAGCCTACGGGCTGCGCGTGAGCGTATGGTTAACACCAATAAGCGTCTGGCTTCTCATTTCACGGCTCAAGAAGTGACTCCGGCTCTGCTGGCCAAGACCTGCAGCCTCTGAAAAATCTCTTCATATAAAAGCAGCCTGATGGGCTGCTTTTTTTTGCGCGATCACAATGACCCCATACCTCATTACCAGCTTCGAGGAAGCGACGCTGGCAGCGTTGATCCATGAGCCGTTTGCCTACGACCACGCTGACATCTTCGAAAAGCGCCAGATCAAGTACATCTACAACTACCTCAAGTCGTTCATGCCGGAGCTATCGGAAGATAAGAAGACTGTCGGTAGCATTCTGCTCGAGCATCAGTACATCGACCGAGATTTCCTAGAAGATTACTCGCGTTTCTACCTGGGGCGTTTCGGCAACGATGGCTATAAGTGCGCTCGGTTGCATTTCTTCAACTGCGACCTCACGCACAAGCAGCTCGACGCGCTGCTGGTGGGGGACTCGGATGTGGTTTTTGCAGACAAGCCAGAACTGAAGCTGACTCTGGAGTCGCTGCAGGAACATTACCTCGGTTTCATGGTGATCAAGCCACTGACCCGAACGTTCGTGGGTAAAACCTGCCTGCGGGTAAGTGGTGACAGAGGGCCGGGCAAGAAGAAAATCGACAGGCGCTACGAGGTGAACCTCTTCGGCCTGAAGCTCACCGTCGACTCAATCGCCTTCCAAGAACAGGACAAGGTTGTTGCTGCTTGCGCTACCACCGCGATCTGGACGGCCCTTCATGGCCTGCCAGGCCGAGGGGTTAAAGACATCAAGTCCTGCAGTGAGATCACCACCGCGGCTTTGAATTTTGTGGACGGATCAAGCAACGGTTTCCCAAACAAAGAGCTTAGCAATAAGCAGATTCAGCGAACGTTGGATGTCGAAGGTTTGCGTTACCACAACAGCAACCTGGAGAAATCCAGCCAGGAATTCTTCCAGGAATACTTGGCCGCGCACATCGACAGCGACTTGCCTGTAATTTTGACTGGTACTGTGTTTGGCCTGACACCTGACGAATCCGGAGAGTTTGTCAAAGCTGGGCACGCCATCACCGCCCTCGGTTACGATTTCCGAGATGGCAATAAATGGGTCTATGTCCATGACGACCGCCTTGGGCCATACGCTCGTGCTCAAATGGTCATGCTTAAAGACATCCTCAAAAAGAACACGCCTGCGGGGATGGAGACGCGCTGGGGCTTGGCGATGTCGATTCGAGAGCCTGATGCCTCGACATGGGTCGAGCCGCACGAAGTGATCGTGCCTGACATCTCCATCGTTCCAGCCGATAGAAAGACCCGGTTGCCTTTCATCTATGCCCATGGCACGGCAATTCGGATCGCCGAGCAGATCGACGGCTTCCTGGTATCAGAGGTATGCCCTCTGATTAAGGTCAAGGTGCCGAAGGTTAGCTTCCACATAAAACTGGCCTCGATTGCCGAAGCCCGTGATGATGTGCGAACACATGTGACTCATCGCAAGCCGGGCGACCGCTTGGGCGAATGGGAGTTAGATGAGTCCTTGATCGTTCGCTGGAGAGAAGACAAGCTCGCTTTCTTGAACGGCCACCTTGCCCGCCTGCAATGGCAGATCGACTTTTTCTGGGATGACGAGCCTGCGTTTCGTATATTGCTCGACGCTACGGATATTCCATTGGGCAACGCCGTTTCGGGCATTTATATACACGATCCGATCTACGCTGATGCCATGCTTGGAGGATTCAAGGGCCTGGAGCTAAAGGTTGGGGGGCTCGACGATCAACACTTTTTCTCTGCCTTCACTCGAGCGCTCAAGCGTCGCCGGGATGACTACGAAAGCCACCTCAACAGCATGTATGGAACGTTGAGAGCGCCCAACCATATCAAAGATAACGAAGTTTCACGGGACGGCAAGGGTACCAATCCGACCGCGAAGCGATTCTGGGATCCTCAACAAATACCCCTCAGTGAAATTCATGAGGCGTACAAAGAGGTGGCTGAAGACCCAAGCTTCACGCGAAAGCTTATTTGGGCGATTGGTAAGGATGGTGTGCTATTCCTCGCCGAAGACATTCCTAAGCCGGCTGAGCTAGGGCACCCGAGCATGACGGGGATGCAGGCTGCACGAATTGCAGGAGAGATACGTCGTACCAAAGACGGCTGGGTCGTCAATTTCTTCTCTGGCCGATACAGCAGTGACTACTCTGCGGCTGAGAAGACCCTGTATCTTGCGAATGCCCTGCTGAAGATCCGATCACTGTTTCCTCGCGATACGTTTGAAGCGTTTTACCCGGACGCTCCCGCTCCCAAGGCGGAGTGATGGTGTCATTAGGGGAGGGCTATGTCCTTCCCCCTAATGACACCGGGGCGGCATGCTTCCGTAGTCTAGGCTGGCAAGGCACTCCACCCGCGAGAAGCCAGAGAAGCCACAGTCACCTTACGATCAGCACCGACACATCCTTCTGGACGACTCCTACTGAACCGCACGCCGGCTCCAGGATTTTGTTCTCCGCCAGCAAGACAGCGATCAGTACCCGTTCGACATTGGTCAGCATTGGGGTAGCTTCGACAGCTACCATCGCCAAATCTATTCGGAGTTCAGAGCGTGGGTGTGGGAGCACGGCCTGGATTCAACGTTCAATGAGATAGCCGGGATCATCATCGCCAGGCGGCGAGAGGCTGCCCAAGCGGCGGCGGTGTCATGCGAGAGCACCTTCGCCGCTCTGATCAAGCCCGGGCACTACTGGACGCACTGGTCTTATGATGCATAAGACATGCATGGTATATCCCAAGATGAGCTGCATCGAGATGGTGTAGCCCCACACGTCTTGGTGTGCGCACGATAGCCGCTTATGGCCGATTGCTGTCGGCCGTGACTATCAAGACCAGGTCCGACTCAGAGATTGAAAATCCATGATGTTTCTAGGCGTCGAGCGAGCAGCCGGATCGTCAGCAGGTAGTAATACCGCGCCGCCTCACTGCGCTGGCTCATGCGATGTTCGAGAAACCAAGCCACATGCTTTCTCTGCCAAGCCCAAGGTGTCTCTCGCTGCCAACGCTTTGCAATTTCCGTTTGGATTAGCTTCGCCTGACGTAAATGACGTTGCCGGGTCGCATGCGATCCGGTCAGCACGCCAGCCAAGAACAATTCCATATCGAATGACTTACTCATGTGTGCCTCCCAATGTAGGCGCCGACCACATCGATCCGACCGTGCCCGAGCTCATAGCTGATTTGCCTCCGTGCCTCACGATCAAGGCACCGATCTACGTGGCTACATTTACCTCCGTTGATAGGTGCGCGATGCTGGGTGATCTGCTCATAGCGTTCGCATGCGTACGCCGCCCGGAGCTCATGAAAGCCTTTGAGGTTGGATGCATGAAGAATGTCCCGTGCAGGGCGGACGACTTCCTGCAGAACATTCAAATAACTTTCGCTTGGCGCAATCAGGTTGCGACTACCTGCAGGCGATACCTGCTGTGCAAACTCAAGCGCGCCTCGAATGCGCTCGTCCATCGTAATCCAACGGGGTGCTGATGCACCGGCGCGGCCGCCTTTGGTGCCGTCCTGAATGTTGATCTTGTCTAAGTCTTTAGCTTGACGACTTAGTCGTGGCAGGTCAGCCAAGATGGCCTCACGCAAGCGCATGCCGGTGGATCGTGCCAATAGAATGATCGCTGCTGACCGTAGCTGATGATGTCTGCAAAGCGCATCGACAATCTGCTTAACCTGTTCGCGGTCTTGGCCCTGCGGCACCGAGTGACGAATTCCAGTGCGCTGCATACCTAATGTCTTGCTCGGACTTGGCAATTTCACATACTGATCACCACGAAGCGCTGCCATGGTCCTGTTAACGCTGGATAGCCGGTTTTGTGCAGTGCTGATAGCTATGTCGCCGTGCTCCACCAGGCCGCGAAGGTATGCGGCATAGTCCGACAATACCTCGCGATCAATCTGCCGCGCATCATTGACCCCGGGACCCGCTTCAGACCGACACCACTTCACGAATGCCAACCACCGATCACAGTGCGCCTTGACCGTGCCGTAGTGGCCGCCGCCGAACATGTCTTTCAGCGCCTGCGGCCCCGCATAACTCAACTGCCTGCCGTACCCAAAGTTACGGCCATCCCGTTTTCCCACCAATGCCATATCGACTACCTCCTACTTGTACCTCCCGATCCCGCCCCACGTCATCCCGCCAAGAATGTTGAGTGTTATCAGGGATCAAGGCCCCTGCGACCTGTGAGGGTTGTCCACTAACGCGGGACTGGCGGCTCTTTACGACCGGGAGCCTGGGCATCTCATGATCTGGCCTCCTGAACACTTCCAAGGAAGTGGGCGGGTGGAGGCTGCGCTGGCTGACGAGACCAATGCCGCGAGATCCTGAGTCAGGTGAAGGCAGTGAGGCGATGACCGGGGCATACCTGACTGTCAGTCAGGTGCAGTCCATCCCGTGGGCTGCGGCACCATCATCTGCATCGCTGTTGCTGGTGACTTTTCGGTGTTTGTCACGCCGATTGTCACGAGGGGGAATGCCGCAATGCCTTGTACGAGTTGGGCTGCAGCAGCGGTAGGAGCGCCCGTCTCTTTCCAGAAGAAAGAGACGGGCGCAGGTTGGCGCAAGGAAATGGCCAAGCGGATAGGTTGCTGCAGGGCAGCTATGAAAGGGGATGAGTTGCCGCAGTGGGCACACTGGTAAAAGTAGGCATCCATCACATCGCTGTGACCGTGCGAGCCGCCGGACGCTAATCGCACTTTGGGAGAACCACCACGTTGTGGCGTAGCCTTAAAGGTTCTGGCTACCTGGGATGCTGTCAACGACAACTCTTTGCCCGATCTTTTCTACGCCTGTGGATAAATTGGGTCAAGGCTCGAGTTTTCGGGAATCCTGCGGCTGTGGATGAAATTATCCACCGGTGGAAATCAGTGGTTTTCCACAGACAGTTGCGTGGGCTTTAGATTTTTTAAGTGAGGTCCATCCAAGCAGGGCGGCTTTGCAGCCCTGCTTGGATGGACCCGCGTGGACAAGCGGATCACTGAGATATGAAGACCGAGCGCTTACTCGGTTGCGCCACGTTTTGCTTTTAGGCGAGTGACGTTCGCTCCGGTCTGGTTCGCGAATTCGTGTGGAGTGACATGCTCCTGCCGGTTGGCCTCCAGATACCGGCTCCACCAGTTCATGATCAGCCTACGCTCCTCAATGAACTCGGCCTTGTGGATGTATGCGGCGCGGACGTTGTTGCGTTCCTTGTGACTCATCTGCCTTTCGATCGCGGTCTCGGACCACAGTCCTGATTCAATCAGTGCGCTACAGGCCATTGAGCGAAAGCCATGACCGCAGATTTCGGTTTTGGTGTCATAGCCCATTTTTCTGAGTGCGCTGTTCACCGTGTTTTCAGACATGGGTTTCCAGGGCTTGGCATCGCCTGCAAACACCAAGTCGAATTCGCCGGTGAGAACGTGGATCTGTTCAAGCAGAGCCACGGCTTGCGGCGATAAGGGTACAAGGTGGATGTCCCCGGCCATCTTTGTACCCCTTGTGGAAAAGGGCACTCCGTCCAATGCCGGACGAGTGTCGGGTATCTCCCAGGTGCCGCGCTTGCGGTCGAACTCGCCCCAGCGTGCGAAGCGCAGTTCGCTGGAGCGTACGAACACATGCAGCGAGAGCAGGACCGTCAGCCGGGTAAGTGCGCGGCCTTTGTAGGTGTCGATACGCTCCTGCAATTCAGGCAAACGCGATAAGGGTAGAGCGGGGCGGTGAATCACTCTCGGGGCTTTGATCAAGCCTTCAAGGTCGTAGGCAGGGTTTGCGGTGATCTGCCGAGAACGCTTCGCCTCGCGCATGATGCTTTGCAGGTAGTTTTGTACCCTTAACGCGACGTCAATCGTGCCGCGCTTCTGGATCGCTTCCAGGGGTTGCATCAGGTCATGGGTGTCCAGATCGACAATGGAGCGAGCGCCGATCAGCGGGAAGACGTGGGTTTTTAGGCGGCTCAGAACCGTCTTGGCGTGGCCCGGTGCCCATTTGGCAGACATCGCTTTATGCCATTCCAGTGCAGCGCTTTCAAAGGTTCGGCCTTTGATTGCGGCCTGCGTCTTGGTTTGGTGTTTGTTCTCTATGGGGTCAATGCCTTCCGCCAACATCCGCTTGACCGCCAGACGCTTGTTGCGCGCATCGGCGAGGCCGACCACGGGATAGCTGCCGAACGAGGTCAGTCCTTCGCGTCCATCAGGTTTGACATACCTGAGACGCCAGCCTTTACGGCCATTGGGTTGGACTAGAAGGTAGAGGCCGTCGCCGTCGAAAAGCTTGTAGGCGCGGTCGGTGGGCTTGGCTGAGCGGCAAGCCGAATCGGAGAGTGGAGCAGTGGTGCGCGACATAAGGGTACTCCCCCTTTATCGAATTACCTTACCCCTAACATTACCCCTAAAACGGCTGGAATCCACCAGATTTTGACGTAACGTGACGGAACGCCAAAACGAAAAAACCCGCCAGAAGGCGGGTTTTTCGGGGGTTCCAGAGATTTTGAAAGCCTTCTCTGGAACCTTGTATGGTGCCGGCACCAGGAGTCGAACCCGGGACCTACTGATTACAAGTCAGTTGCTCTACCAACTGAGCTATACCGGCGTGTTAGGGCGACGATTATAGCGATTGAGAAAGTTCTGTAAACCCCTGAAATCTGACTATTTTTGCGAAGGCCCAAGTTTTTATCTTTCGCCCTGCATTTACTCGTTTCTCCTGCAACCAAATGCCCCAATCAACGCTCGTGCATGGCCTCTGCGCGGGATTTGATGATCGGTTTGAGCAGGTAGCTCAAGATGCTCTTCTTGCCGGTGATGATGTCCACAGAGGCCACCATGCCGGGGATGATCAGCAGGGGCTTGTCGTCGGTGCCCAGGTGGCTGCGGTCGGTGCGCAGTTTGATGACGTAGAAGGTGTTCTTCTTCTCTTCATCCATCACGGTGTCGGCGCCGATCTGTTCGAGTCTGCCTTTGAGGCCGCCGTAGATGGTGTAGTCGTAGGCTGAGAATTTGATCATCGCTTCCTGGCCGGGGTGGAGGAAGGCGATATCTTGCGGGCGGATCTTGGCTTCTACCAGCAAGGTGTCGTCCAGCGGTACCACTTCGGCGATGTCGCTGCCGGGTTGGATCACGCCGCCCACGGTGTTGACCAGCATTTGCTTGACGATACCGCGCACGGGGGAGGTGACCATGGTGCGGCTGACGCGGTCTTCCAGGCCTTTGGATGTGGCTTGGGCCTTGCTCAGGTTGGTGCGTGCTTCATTCAGTTGAGTCAGGGCTTCGCTGCGGAATTTGCCGCGGGTCTCGTCGATTTTGCGTTGCACTTCGTTGATGGCGGCCTGGGCGCGGGGGATGGCCAGGGTGGTGCCGTCGAGCATACCGCGGGTTTCCACTTCGGAGCGTTTGAGGCGCAGCACTTCTACTGGCGAGACCGCGCCCTGTTGGACCAGCGGTTCGGACATGCCGATCTCCTGGCGCAACAGGCTCAGGCTGTTGCGGTATTGGTCCTGCTTGGCGCCGAATTCACGCAGTTCCTGTTGGCGTTGCAGCAGTTGTTGTTGCAGCCCGCCGATTTCGTCCGACAGTTGCTGGCGTCGGCTCAGGTACAGCGACTCTTCGTTCGAAGCCTGGTTGGGCGTGGCTTTGCGCGCCGCTTCGGTAATGTTCAGCGGGCGATTTTCGACTTCGGCGCTGAGGCGCTCCACGCGCAGTTCCATGGCCACGCGGTCGGCTTCGGTTTCGCCGACATTGGAGGCAAAACGTGTGTCGTCCAGGCGTACCAGCGGCGCGCCGGCATCGACGATCTGCCCTTCATGCACATAGATCTGGGCGACGATGCCGCCTTCCAGGTTCTGGATTTTCTGGATGCGCGAGGAGGGGATCGCCTTGCCTTCGCCTTTGGTCACTTCATCGATGATCGCAAAGTGCGCCCAGAGTATGAGGAACACGAAGAAGCCGATCACGCCCCAAATGGTCAGGCGCACGATGCGCGGGGCATCGTCGACCAGAGCTTTTTCGACTTCGGGCAGGGGCTGGTCTTCGAGCGAGTCGGTGCCTCTGAAATAGCCGAAGATGACGTCTTTCAAGCGGCGTGGGCCGGATTTAAGCAACACTGATCTGCCCCTTTTTCAGCGCTTCCATGACGGCCGCTTTTGGACCGTCTGCGAGTATCTGGCCACGGTCGATCACCAGCAGGCGATCCACCAGGCTTAACAGCGAGGCACGGTGGGTAACCAGAATCACCGTTTTGTTTTCGATGACCGACTGCAAACGCTGTTTCAGGCGCTCTTCGCCGGTGTTGTCCATGGCGCTGGTCGGTTCGTCCAGCAGCAGGATCGGTGGGTTCAATAGCAGCGCGCGGGCGAGGGCGACGTTTTGTCGCTGGCCGCCGGAGAGGTTTTGCCCGCGTTCGCCCACTTGCAGTTCATAGCCTTGCGGATGCAGCCTGGCAAATTCATGCACGCCGGCCAATTCTGAAGCTTGCAGCACCATTTCATCGTCCACGTAGCGTGCGCCCGAGATGAGGTTGTCGCGCAAGGTGCCGGCCAGCAGTTGGATATCCTGGGCCACATAGCCCACGTTGTGGCGCAATTCGCTGACATCGATCTGGCGAATGTCCACGCCATCGACCAGCAGCGAGCCCGAATCCGGCTGGTAAAGACCGACCAGCAGTTTGGCCAGCGAGCTTTTACCTGAGCCGCTGCGCCCGATGATGCCGATCTTCTCGCCCGCCCGAACGTTCAGGTTGATGCCGCGCAACGCCAGGTTTTGTTGGTTCGGGTAGGTGAAGTTGACTTCGCGGAAGGTCATCGCGCCTTGCAGTGCCTTGCGGCTGAGCGGGCGTTCGTCGTAATTGCGTTCTTGCGGCAGTTCCATCATCTGGTCGACGGAGACCATCGTCACCTTGGCTTGCTGGTAACGCGTGAGCAGGCCCGATAGTTGGGCCAGCGGGCCCAGTGCGCGGCCGCTGAGCATGTAGCAGGCAACGAGGCCGCCCATACTGAGGACGCCATCAATGATTTGGTACACGCCGAAAATGATCATCGCCACGCCCGCCACTTGCTGGATCAGCAAGGTGATGTTCATGGCCAGGCCGGACAGTACTTTGACTCGCAGTTCCAGGCGGCTGAGGGTGCCAATGGTCTGTTCCCATTGATACTGGCGCTCGCTTTCTGCGTTATTGACTTTGACCGCATCCAGCCCGGCGAGGGTCTCGATCAGGCTCGACTGACGCTCGGCGCCCAGGGCCATGGTGCGTTCCATTGTCGCAGTCAGCGGCTTCTGGAGCATGTGGCCGATACCCAGGGCCAGCGGGAAGGCGATGATCGGAATCCACACGAGGTGGCCGCCAAGCATGGCGATCACCACCAGGATGACCAGCGTGAAGGGCAGGTCGATCAGGCTGGCGAGGGTCAGCGAGGTGAGGAAGTCGCGCATCCCCTGGAATTCATGGATGTTCTGCGCAAAGCTGCCGACCCGTGCCGGGCGTACTTTCATGGCCATGCCCACGATGCGCTCGAACAGCGTCGCGGAGATGATCAGGTCGGTTTTTTTGCCCGCCAGGTCCAGGCATAAACTGCGCAGACTCTTGAGCAGCAGATCGAACAAGTAGGCGCCGCAGATACCGATGGCCAGCATCCACAAGGTGGCGGTGGCCTGGTTGGGGACCACGCGGTCATACACGTTCATTACAAACAGTGGTGCGGCCAGGGCGATCAGGTTGATCACCAGGCTCGCGGCGATCGCGTCGGCATAGAGCCAGCGCGAACGCTTGAGGGTGTCTCGAAACCACGAGCGGGCGCGCGGGATCAGCGTGCCGCTGGTGATGTCAAATTTATGCTGCGGTTGGGCGAAAAATACCCGGCCGCTGTAATCCTGGTTCAAGGTTTCACGGCTGACCTGTACTTCGCCGCCGTCGCTTTCGCTGAGCAGCAGTCGCGCCGTATCGCCTTCCCAGCCTAGCAGTACCGCGCTGCGCCCTTCCTTGAGCAGCAGCATGGCGGGCAGTGCGATGGATGGAATCTGTTCCAGCTTGCGCTGCAGCAACCGCCCCTGCAAACCCGCTCGAGCCGCTGCGCGTGGCAGCAACTCGGGGCTCAGACGCTGGGCTGCCAGTGGCAGCCCAGTGGTCAGCATTGCGCGGCTGGCGGGTTTGTAATGCAGTGAGCAGAGTGTCAACAACCCATCCAGTAGAGGGTCGTCATGCTGACTGCGCGGGTCATGGTTGAGTTGCGCTACACCTATTTCAGAATCCAATCTGACTCTCTCTCACTGCGGTTGAGTGGTCCAACGCCGTCAAGAATCAGTTCATCCCTGGCAGGTTTACCGACGGTTTAATATCGTTCTGCACAACCGATGCCATCGGCGCTACCACGCCCTGACTTCTCAGCAGTTGGCCCATGTCGGCCTTGATTCGATACTGGGTGTAGAGCTGCAGGTTTTTGATCTGCGCCAGACGCTGCTGAGCGGTGAACAGTTCATTCTCGCTGTCGAGCAAGTCGAGCAGTGTACGCTCACCGAGGCTGAATTGCTGTTGATACGAGGTGCGTACTCTCGTGCTGCGGTCCACGTATTCCTGCGCGATCGGCACTTGCTGGGTGGCGTTGTTGTAGGCGTTCCACGCCAGGCCCAGCTCTTCGTTCAATTGACGCAGGGCGTTGTTGCGGATGTCCAGCGCCTGACTGGCCTGGGACGCCTTGGATTGCAGGTTGGCCTTGTCGGTACCGCCGTTGAACAGGTTGAACTGCATGTTCAGCATGGCGGAATAGCTGTTGTCATGGCCTGGATCGCCGGCGATGTTGTCGTTGGCCGAGCGTTGCAGCACTGCATCGAAGCGCGGGTAGAAGGTCGACTTGGCGGATTCGTACTGCTTTTCAGCGGCGGTGATATCCGACTCGGCAGAGCGTAATACCGGGCTATCCGCAATCATCTGGCGGCGTGCTTCATCCAGGGTGGCCGGCAGCGCGGTCACGATACCCACTGGCTTTTCCAGTTGGTCGGGCTCTTGACCGACAACGCTCATGTAGTTGGTGTTGGCGTCAGCCAGGTTGGTCTGTTCGGTGATCAGGTTGTTTCGAGCCTGAGCCAGACGGGCTTCGGCCTGGTCCATATCCGCCATCTTTCCGACGCCACGGCTGGTGCGCAATTTGATCTGGTCAAAAATGCGTTCGTGGCTTTTCAGGTTTTCTTCTGCCAGGTGCACCATCTCACGACGGGTCAAGACATCCAGATAAACCTGGGCGACCGTCAGGGCGGTGCGTTCGGTCGTGTTGAGCAGCGCATAGCCGCGGGAGTTGGCGGTGGCTTGTTGGCGACCTACTTCATTTTCGGTGCCGAAGCCCTGGAAAAGGTTTTGTTGCAGGCGAATGGTCGATTCGCCGCGGTTCATGGTTTTCCAGTCGTGGCTGTTGCTGGCTGCACGGGTGGTGGTGTTGTCCGAGCTTTCACGGCCATAACCGCCCAGCAAGTCGATTTTAGGCAGGTAGCCGCCTTTGGCTGCGGTGACTTCGTGGTCGGCAGCAATGCGTGCATTGACACCCGCTTGGATCTCCGGATGGACTTCAACCGCTTTCTGCATTGCCTCCGGCAGGGTTTGTGCCTGTACGAAACTGGCGGCTAGAGCAAAAGGCACAGCTTTGAATAAGTGCGAACGCATTGTGATTCTTCCCTGGAGGTTGGTTGCCTGGAAAACCGCAGCAGACTTGGTATAGCTCATTGGCGTGGCAACCGAAATCACTGCTTGTCATGAGTGTTGAACGGTGCAAACAGAGAGTCGCGATGCCGCCTAAAATATCAATGTGACATTACGAGACGGATTGTTTAGGATGGCATCAAATAGGTCAATACCTTGACGGAAAAGTAATTCGCTGAATGAAACGGCGAATTATTGGCGCCAAATTTTTTACGCGGGATTAACGTACTCCAGCTATTGAATCGGCACGAGAAACAAAGGCCGGTCTCCATGATGGATACCCCTGAACGGTAATACACGGAGAGTCTTTTATGAGCAGCGTTGCGGTCGTCAAAAGCATTGTCGGTCAAGTGTTTGCGGTATCCCCGGAAGGGATTCGTCGCGTGCTGGTAGAAGGGGATCGTTTGTTTGCAGGGGAGCAGGTGGAAACCGGTCCTGCTGGCTCGGTGTCGCTGGAGCTGGCCGATGGCCGCACCCTTGACCTGGGTCGCGATACTCAATGGAGCGCGAACGCGCCTGATTCAGTGACCGACCTGAGTGCCGCCACTGCCCAAGAAGCACCCTCCGTTGCCGAACTGCAGCAAGCCATCGCTGCTGGTGTCGACCCGACCCAAAACCTTGAAGCCACCGCTGCCGGCCCCACTGCTACTGGCACGGACGCGGGCGGCGCTGCGGGTGGCGGCCACAGCTTTGTCGTGCTGGAGGCCACCGCAGGTTCGGTTGCCCCTTCCATCGGTTATCCGACGAACGGTTTGAATGCCGCCGACGCCGCGACCAGCCTGTTCGCCACCACTACCAATAACAGCCTCGATCCGCGCAGCGTCACCATCACCTTGACCGCCACGCCGAGCATCACCGAAGCCGGTGGCGTCGTGGTTTACACCGCGTTTGTCACCCAAGCGCCGACCAGTGACCTGACCATTACCTTGTCCAACGGCTTGTCCGTTGTGATCCCAGCCGGCCAGACCGCGGGCGCGCTGAATGTCACCTTCGCGGGTCATGACACGCCTTATCTGGACGCCTCGTCGATCTCCGCCACCATCGCCGGCACGTCCGGCGGCGGCAACCTGATCATCACCACCGACCCGGCGCCGGCGGTTACGAAAATCACTGACACCATCGACACCACCACCGTCACGCTGAGCGCGAACGAGTCTGTCGATGAGGGCGGCAAGATCGTCTATACCGCGACCGTGAACAACGCCGCGCAGACCGATGTCACCATCACGCTGTCCAACAACACCACCATCGTCATCGAAGCCGGTAAAACCACGGGCACCGTCAGCGTCGACACGCCGGCAAACCTGGCCGACGGCAAAGACCTGATCGTCAGCGCCACCATTACCGGCGCAAGCGGCGGTAACTACGAAAACCTGGCCGTCAACCCGGAAGCCGCCACTACCACCGTAGTGGCTGTCGACGACCCGAGCGTGCTGGTTGCAGACACCAATACGGTTGCCGAGGAGCAGATTGCCACTGGTAACGTGCTGAGCAATGACAGCGACATCGACAACGTGCTGAGCGTTGCGACGTTCACCGTTGGCAACACCACGTATAACGCCGGCCAAACCGCGATTATCGACGGCGTCGGTACCGTCACCATCGGTACGGATGGCGCGTATGTGTTTACCCCGGTCAAGGATTTCAACGGTGAAGTGCCGCAAATCGGCTACACCACCAATACCGGTTCGAGCAGCACGCTGGACGTGACGGTGACGCCGGTTAACGATGCGCCGGTAGCCGTGGCCGTTGCAGCGAGCGGAGCTGAAGATTCGGCCCAGGGCATCGCGGTCAAACTGAGCGCCACCGACGTAGACGGCGTGGGCAACGTAAAATCGTTCACCGTTGGCACCCCAACCAACGGCACCTTCTACACCGACGCCGCCATGACCAAGCCAGTGACTGGCTCGATCGACGCGGTCAACGGCGAAGCCACGGTTTACTTCAAGCCGAACGAAAACTTCAACGGCACCGCGAACTTCACCTACACCGCGACTGACAGCGGCAACGCTGACGGCAGCAATGTACTGACCTCAACCCCAGCCAACGGCACCATCACCGTGACCCCGGTCAACGATGCGCCAGAAGCTGTGGCGACCACGGCGACCGGTGCTGAAGACCCAAGCGTAGGTATCGCGGTCAAACTGAGCGCCACCGACGTAGACGGCGTGGACAACGTAAAATCGTTCACCGTTGGCACGCCAACCAACGGCACCTTCTACACTGACGCTGCGATGACCAAGCCAGTGACTGGCTCGATCGACGCGGTCAACGGCGAAGCCACGGTCTACTTCAAGCCAAACGAAAACTTCAACGGCACGGCGAACTTCACCTACACCGCGACCGACAGCGGCAACGCTGACGGCAGCAACGTACTGACCTCGAGCCCAGCCAACGGCACTATCACCGTGACTGCGGTGAACGACGCGCCGGTAGCAACACCGACTACCGCGACCGGTTCCGAAGACTCGGCTCAAGGCATCGAAGTCAAGCTGAGCGCCACCGACGTAGACGGCGTGGACAACGTGAAGTCCTTCACCGTTGGCACCCCAACCAACGGCACCTTCTACACCGACGCCGCCATGACCAAGCCAGTGACTGGCTCGATCGACGCCGTCAACGGCGAAGCCACGGTCTACTTCAAGCCGAACGAGAACTTCAACGGCACGGCGAACTTCACCTACACCGCCACCGACAGCGGCAATGCTGACGGCAGCAACGTACTGACCTCGAGCCCAGCCAACGGCACCATCACCGTGACCCCGGTCAACGATGCGCCAGAAGCTGTGGCGACCACGGCGACCGGTGCTGAAGACCCAAGCGTAGGCATCGCGGTCAAACTGAGCGCCACCGACGTAGACGGCGTGGACAACGTAAAATCGTTCACCGTTGGCACCCCAACCAACGGCACCTTCTACACCGACGCTGCGATGACCAAGCCGGTAACCGGCTCGATCGACGCCGTCAACGGCGAAGCCACGGTCTACTTCAAGCCGAACGAAAACTTCAACGGCACGGCGAACTTCACCTACACCGCGACCGACAGCGGCAACGCTGACGGCAGCAACGTACTGACCTCGAGCCCAGCCAACGGCACTATCACCGTGACTGCGGTGAACGACGCGCCGGTAGCAACACCGACTACCGCGACCGGTTCCGAAGACTCGGCTCAAGGCATCGAAGTCAAGCTGAGCGCCACCGACGTAGACGGCGTGGACAACGTGAAGTCGTTCACCGTCGGCACGCCAACCAACGGCACCTTCTACACCGACGCCGCCATGACCAAGCCAGTAACCGGCTCGATCGACGCGGTCAACGGCGAAGCCACGGTCTACTTCAAGCCAAACGAAAACTTCAACGGCACCGCGAACTTCACTTACACCGCGACCGACAGCGGCAACGCTGACGGCAGCAATGTACTGACCTCGAGCCCAGCCAACGGCACTATCACCGTGACGCCGGTCAATGATGCGCCAGAAGCTGTGGCGACCACGGCGACCGGTGCTGAAGACCCAAGCGTAGGTATCGCAGTCAAACTGAGCGCCACCGACGTCGACGGCGTGGACAACGTAAAATCGTTCACCGTTGGCACCCCAACCAACGGCACCTTCTACACCGACGCTGCGATGACCAAGCCAGTAACTGGCTCGATCGACGCCATCAACGGCGAAGCCACGGTTTACTTCAAGCCGAACGAGAACTTCAACGGCACCGCGAACTTCACCTACACCGCCACCGACAGCGGCAACGCTGACGGCAGCAACGTACTGACCTCGACTCCAGCCAACGGCACCATCACCGTGACTGCGGTGAACGACGCGCCGGTAGCAACACCGACTACCGCGACCGGCTCTGAAGACTCGGCTCAAGGCATCGAAGTCAAACTGAGCGCCACCGACGTAGACGGCGTGGACAACGTGAAGTCCTTCACCGTCGGCACGCCAACCAACGGCACCTTCTACACCGACGCTGCGATGACCAAGCCGGTAACCGGCTCGATCGACGCGGTCAACGGCGAAGCCACGGTCTACTTCAAGCCAAACGAAAACTTCAACGGCACGGCGAACTTCACCTACACCGCCACCGACAGCGGTAACGCTGACGGCAGCAACGTACTGACCTCGACCCCAGCCAACGGCACCATCACCGTGACCCCGGTCAACGACGCGCCAGAAGCTGTGGCGACCACTGCGACCGGTGCTGAAGATCCAAGCGTAGGTATCGCAGTCAAACTGAGCGCCACCGACGTCGACGGCGTGGACAACGTAAAATCGTTCACCGTTGGCACCCCAACCAACGGCACCTTCTACACCGACGCTGCGATGACCAAGCCAGTAACCGGCTCGATCGACGCGGTCAACGGCGAAGCCACGGTTTACTTCAAGCCGAACGAGAACTTCAACGGCACCGCGAACTTCACCTACACCGCGACCGACAGCGGCAACGCTGACGGCAGCAACCCGCTGACTTCGGCTCCGGCCAACGGCACCATCACCGTGACTGCGGTGAACGACGCGCCGGTTGCAACACCGACTACCGCGACCGGCTCTGAAGACTCGGCTCAAGGCATCGAAGTCAAACTGAGCGCCACCGACGTAGACGGCGTGGACAACGTGAAGTCCTTCACCGTCGGCACGCCAACCAACGGCACCTTCTACACCGACGCTGCGATGACCAAGCCGGTAACCGGCTCGGTCGACGCGGTCAACGGCGAAGCCACGGTCTACTTCAAGCCAAACGAAAACTTCAACGGCACGGCGAACTTCACCTACACCGCCACCGACAGCGGCAATGCTGACGGCAGCAACGTACTGACCTCGAGCCCAGCCAACGGCACCATCACCGTGACCCCGGTCAACGATGCGCCAGAAGCTGTGGCGACCACGGCGACCGGTGCTGAAGACCCAAGCGTAGGCATCGCGGTCAAACTGAGCGCCACCGACGTAGACGGCGTGGACAACGTAAAATCGTTCACCGTTGGCACCCCAACCAACGGCACCTTCTACACCGACGCTGCGATGACCAAGCCGGTAACCGGCTCGATCGACGCCGTCAACGGCGAAGCCACGGTCTACTTCAAGCCGAACGAAAACTTCAACGGCACGGCGAACTTCACCTACACCGCGACCGACAGCGGCAACGCTGACGGCAGCAACGTACTGACCTCGAGCCCAGCCAACGGCACTATCACCGTGACTGCGGTGAACGACGCGCCGGTAGCAACACCGACTACCGCGACCGGTTCCGAAGACTCGGCTCAAGGCATCGAAGTCAAGCTGAGCGCCACCGACGTAGACGGCGTGGACAACGTGAAGTCGTTCACCGTCGGCACGCCAACCAACGGCACCTTCTACACCGACGCCGCCATGACCAAGCCAGTAACCGGCTCGATCGACGCGGTCAACGGCGAAGCCACGGTCTACTTCAAGCCGAACGAAAACTTCAACGGCACCGCGAACTTCACTTACACCGCGACCGACAGCGGCAACGCTGACGGCAGCAACCCGCTGACTTCGGCTCCGGCCAACGGCACCATCACCGTCACTGCGGTCAACGATGCGCCTGACGTCAAGTTCGACAGCACCACGTTCACTGAACAAAAGGATGCGGTCGCACTGGTCGAAAACCTGATCATCAAAGACGTCGACAACACCACCTTCAGCAAAGTCGTGGTCACTGTCGACCACCTGGCTGCGGGTGATCTGCTCAGCAATACCGATGTGCTCAAGGCCCTGTCCGTTGCCGGGATCACCGTCACCCAAAGCGGCAGCGCCGCCGATGGGAAAGTCGTCTACACCCTCACCAGCGACTCGACGGCCGGCAGCAGCGCCGCCGACTTCGTCAAGCTGGTTGAAGCCATCACCTTCCAGAGCCCGGGCAATAATCCTGTCGGCACCGACCGTACCGTCACCATTGATGTGACTGACATCGGCGGCAGCAACCCGGATCGCGAACCGCCGGAAACTGGCAGCGCCACCGGCAAGGTCACTATCGACCTGGTCAACGACGCCCCGACTGCATCGGCCGACAACACCACCGCCGATGAAGACCATACCGCCAAGATCGTGCTGGACGGCAAGGATGTGGACGGTACCGTCTCCAACTTTGTCATCACCACCTTGCCGGAAAACGGCAAGCTGTACAGCGATGCCACGCTGCAAACCGAACTCAAAGTCGGCGATTCTGTGCCAGCGGGTGCCGACGGCAAGGCCGCGGTTTACTTCGCCCCGACCGGCGACTGGAGCGGCAAAACCGAGGTGACGTTCACCGCGGTCGACAACGGCGGTAAATCGAGCGCCGTGACGACAGCCGACATCACGATCGCGCCGGTTACCGATATCCCGCATCTGGGCCTGCTTGGCGGCGGCCTGGTGACCTCGATCAACTTCGACAGCGCCAACCTCAATGGTTCGTGGGGTGTCGTCGGGGTCAATGACGCCAACAACGCGCCTGTCAACGGCACCCCGAGCACTCCGTGGCTCACGGGGAATGCCGACGGCCAAGTCGAAATCGGTCAGAGCAGCATCTACGGCGTACAGACCCCGGGCAACAGCCAGGTCATCGAGCTTGAGAAAAACGCCGGCGACGACTCCAGCCTGTACACCATCATCAAGGCAGAAGCCGGCACGGCGTACACCATCTCGGTCGACTACTCGCCGCGCGCGGGTGCCGAGGACAATTCGGTGATCGACGTATTCTGGGGCGGCGTCAAAGTCGGCACCCTGGATACCACCACCGTTGGCATGAAGACTTACACCTTCGTCGTGCCGGTCACCGCTGACGGTGATGCCAAACTCGAGTTCAAAGCCCCGGCTGGGGATGCAAACAACTCGTTGGGCGGCGTGCTGGACAATATCAACGTCACCCAGGTGCTGAACACCGGCCTGGAAGACCATGCGATCAAGCTGTCGACCATCGACGCATACGCCACCGACAAGGATGGCTCCGAGACGCTCAAGCTGGAGGTCGGTGGCATCCCGCTCAACGCGACCATCACCGATGGCACGCCGGGCCACACCTTCACCGCGACGGTTGGCAATCAAAGCGTCGACATCAGCGACTGGAACAAGGCCACCCTGGTCTTCACGCCAGCGGAAAACGCCAACGGCCTGGTGAACCTCACGGTCACCGCCACCGCGCAGGACGGCGCGGCTGATCCGAAATCCGAGTCGATCACTCTGCCGATCAACGTGATTGCCGTTAACGATGCGCCAGTCGCCGCACCGACTACCGCGACCGGCTCCGAAGACCCGGTTCAAGGCATCGAAGTCAAACTTTCGGCCACTGATATTGACGGCTTGGCGAACGTTAAGTCGTTCACCGTTGGCAGCCCAACCAATGGCACCTTCTACTCCGACGCCGCCATGACCAAGCCAGTGACTGGCTCGATCGATGCGGTCAACGGCGAAGCCACGGTTTACTTCAAGCCGAACGAAAACTTCAACGGCACCGCGAACTTCACTTACACCGCGACTGACGGCGGCAACGCTGACGGCAGCAACGTTCTGACCTCGACCCCAACCAACGGCACTATCACCGTGACTGCGGTGAACGATGCGCCAGAAGCTGTGGTGACCACTGCAACCGGTGCTGAAGATCCAAGCGTAGGTATCGCGGTCAAACTGAGCGCGACCGACGTAGATGGCGTGGACAACGTGAAGTCGTTCACCGTTGGTACACCAACCAACGGCACCTTCTACACCGACGCCGCCATGACCAAGCCAGTAACCGGCTCGATCGATGCGGTCAACGGCGAAGCCACGGTCTACTTCAAGCCGAACGAAAACTTCAACGGCACCGCGAACTTCACTTACACCGCGACTGACGGCGGCAACGCTGACGGCAGCAACGTTCTGACCTCGACCCCAGCCAACGGCACTATCACCGTGACTGCGGTGAACGATGCGCCAGAAGCTGTGGTGACCACTGCAACCGGTGCTGAAGATCCAAGCGTAGGTATCGCGGTCAAACTGAGCGCGACCGACGTAGATGGCGTGGACAACGTGAAGTCGTTCACCGTTGGTACACCAACCAACGGCACCTTCTACACCGACGCCGCCATGACCAAGCCAGTAACCGGCTCGATCGATGCGGTCAACGGCGAAGCCACGGTCTACTTCAAGCCGAACGAAAACTTCAACGGCACCGCGAACTTCACTTACACCGCGACTGACGGCGGCAACGCTGACGGCAGCAACGTTCTGACCTCGACCCCAGCCAACGGCACTATCACCGTGACTGCGGTGAACGATGCGCCAGAAGCTGTGGTGACCACTGCAACCGGTGCTGAAGATCCAAGCGTAGGTATCGCGGTCAAACTGAGCGCGACCGACGTAGATGGCGTGGACAACGTGAAGTCGTTCACCGTTGGTACACCAACCAACGGCACCTTCTACACCGACGCCGCCATGACCAAGCCAGTAACCGGCTCGATCGATGCGGTCAACGGCGAAGCCACGGTCTACTTCAAGCCGAACGAAAACTTCAACGGCACCGCGAACTTCACTTACACCGCGACTGACGGCGGCAACGCTGACGGCAGCAACCCGCTGACTTCGACCCCAGCCAACGGCACTATCACCGTGACTGCGGTGAACGACGCGCCAGAAGCTGTGGTGACCACTGCAACCGGTTCCGAAGATCCAAGCGTAGGTATCGCGGTCAAACTGAGCGCTACTGACGTAGACGGCGTGGACAACGTGAAGTCCTTCACCGTTGGCAGCCCAACCAATGGCACCTTCTACACCGACGCCGCCATGACCAAGCCAGTAACTGGCTCGATCGATGCGGTCAACGGCGAAGCCACGGTTTACTTCAAGCCGAACGAAAACTTCAACGGCACCGCGAACTTCACTTACACCGCGACTGACGGCGGCAACGCTGACGGCAGCAACCCGCTGACTTCGACCCCAGCCAACGGCACTATCACCGTGACTGCGGTGAACGACGCGCCAGAAGCTGTGGTGACCACTGCAACCGGTTCCGAAGATCCAAGCGTAGGTATCGCGGTCAAACTGAGCGCTACTGACGTAGACGGCGTGGACAACGTGAAGTCCTTCACCGTTGGCAGCCCAACCAATGGCACCTTCTACACCGACGCCGCCATGACCAAGCCAGTAACTGGCTCGATCGATGCGGTCAACGGCGAAGCCACGGTTTACTTCAAGCCGAACGCGAACTTCAACGGCACCGCGAACTTCACTTACACCGCGACTGACGGCGGCAACGCTGACGGCAGCAATGTACTGACCTCGAGCCCAGCCAACGGCACCATCACCGTGACCCCGGTCAACGACGCTCCGGTGGCTGCGGCCACCACCGCGACCGGTGCTGAAGATCCAAGCGTAGGTATCGCGGTCAAACTGAGCGCTACTGACGTAGACGGCGTGGACAACGTGAAGTCCTTCACCGTTGGCAGCCCAACCAATGGCACCTTCTACTCCGACGCCGCCATGACCAAGCCAGTGACTGGCTCGATCGACGCGGTTAACGGCGAAGCCACGGTCTACTTCAAGCCAAACGCGAACTTCAACGGCACGGCGAACTTCACCTACACCGCCACCGACAGCGGCAACGCTGACGGCAGCAATGTACTGACCTCGAGCCCAGCCAACGGCACCATCACCGTGACCCCGGTCAACGACGCTCCGGTGGCTGCGGCCACCACCGCGACCGGTGCTGAAGACCCAACCGTAGGTATCGCGGTCAAGCTGAGCGCGACCGACGTAGACGGCCTGGCGAACGTGAAGTCCTTCACTGTCGGCGCGCCAACCAATGGCACCTTCTACACCGATGCCGCCATGACCAAGCCAGTAACTGGCTCGATCGACGCCGTCAACGGCGAAGCCACGGTCTACTTCAAGCCAAACGCGAACTTCAACGGCACGGCGAACTTCACCTACACCGCCACCGACAGCGGCAACGCTGACGGCAGCAATGTACTGACCTCGAGCCCAGCCAACGGCACCATCACCGTGACCCCGGTCAACGACGCTCCAGTGGCTGCGGCCACTGCTGCGACCGGTGCTGAAGATCCAAGCGTAGGTATCGCGGTCAAGCTGAGCGCGACCGACGTAGACGGCCTGGCGAACGTGAAGTCCTTCACTGTCGGCGCGCCAACCAATGGCACGTTCTACACCGATGCTGCGATGACCAAGCCAGTGACTGGCTCGATCGACGCGGTTAACGGCGAAGCCACGGTCTACTTCAAGCCAAACGCGAACTTCAACGGCACGGCGAACTTCACCTACACCGCGACCGACAGCGGCAACGCTGACGGCAGCAACATACTGACCTCGAGCCCAGCCAACGGCACCATCACCGTGACCCCGGTCAACGACGCTCCGGTGGCTGCGGCCACTGCTGCGACCGGTGCTGAAGATCCAACCGTAGGTATCGCGGTCAAGCTGAGCGCGACTGACGTAGACGGCCTGGCGAACGTGAAATCCTTCACCGTCGGCGCGCCAACCAATGGCACCTTCTACTCCGATGCTGCGATGACCAAGCCAGTGACTGGCTCGATCGACGCCGTCAACGGCGAAGCCACGGTCTACTTCAAGCCAAACGCGAACTTCAACGGCACGGCGAACTTCACCTACACCGCCACCGACAGCGGCAACGCTGACGGCAGCAATGTACTGACCTCGAGCCCAGCCAACGGCACCATCACCGTGACCCCGGTCAACGACGCTCCAGTGGCTGCGGCCACTGCTGCGACCGGTGCTGAAGATCCAAGCGTAGGTATCGCGGTCAAGCTGAGCGCGACCGACGTAGACGGCCTGGCGAACGTGAAGTCCTTCACCGTCGGCGCGCCAACCAATGGCACCTTCTACTCCGATGCGGCCATGACCAAGCCAGTAACTGGCTCGATCGACGCGGTCAACGGCGAAGCCACGGTTTACTTCAAACCGAGCGCGAACTTCAACGGCACGGCGAACTTCACTTACACCGCCACCGACAGCGGCAACGCTGACGGCAGCAACGTACTGACCTCGAGCCCAGCCAACGGCACCATCACCGTGACTCCGGTCAACGACGCTCCAGTGGCTGCGGCCACTGCTGCGACCGGTGCTGAAGACACAACCGTAGGTATCGCGGTCAAGCTGAGCGCGACCGACGTAGACGGCCTGGCGAACGTGAAATCCTTCACCGTCGGCGCGCCAACCAATGGCACCTTCTACTCCGACGCCGCCATGACCAAGCCAGTGACTGGCTCGATCGATGCGGTCAACGGCGAAGCCACCGTGTACTTCAAACCGAGCGCAAACTTCAACGGCACGGCGAACTTCACCTACACCGCGACCGACAGCGGCAACGCTGACGGCAGCAACGTACTGACCTCGAGCCCAGCCAACGGCACCATCACCGTGACCCCGGTCAACGACGCTCCGGTGGCTGCGGCCACCACCGCGACCGGTGCTGAAGACACAACCGTAGGTATCGCGGTCAAGCTGAGCGCGACCGACGTAGACGGCCTGGCGAACGTGAAGTCGTTCACCGTTGGTACACCAACCAATGGCACCTTCTACTCCGACGCTGCGATGACCAAGCCAGTGACTGGCTCGATCGACGCCATCAACGGCGAAGCCACGGTCTACTTCAAACCGAGCGCGAACTTCAACGGCACGGCGAACTTCACCTACACCGCCACCGACAGCGGCAACGCTGACGGCAGCAATGTACTGACCTCGAGCCCAGCCAACGGCACCATCACCGTGACCCCGGTCAACGACGCTCCGGTGGCTGCGGCCACCACCGCGACCGGTGCTGAAGACACAACCGTAGGTATCGCGGTCAAGCTGAGCGCGACCGACGTAGACGGCCTGGCGAACGTGAAGTCGTTCACCGTTGGTACACCAACCAATGGCACCTTCTACTCCGACGCCGCCATGACCAAGCCAGTGACTGGCTCGATCGATGCGGTCAACGGTGAAGCCACGGTTTACTTCAAACCGAGCGCGAACTTCAACGGCACGGCGAACTTCACTTACACCGCCACCGACAGCGGCAACGCTGACGGCAGCAACGTACTGACCTCGAGCCCAGCCAACGGCACCATCACCGTGACCCCGGTCAACGACGCTCCGGTGGCTGCGGCTACTGCTGCGACCGGTGCTGAAGATCCAAGCGTAGGTATCGCGGTCAAGCTGAGCGCGACCGACGTAGACGGCCTGGCGAACGTGAAATCCTTCACCGTCGGCGCGCCAACCAACGGCACCTTCTACACCGATGCCGCCATGACCAAGCCAGTAACTGGCTCGATCGATGCGGTCAACGGCGAAGCCACCGTGTACTTCAAACCGAGCGCGAACTTCAACGGCACGGCGAACTTCACTTACACCGCCACCGACAGCGGCAACGCTGACGGCAGCAACGTACTGACCTCGAGCCCAGCCAACGGCACCATCACCGTGACCCCGGTCAACGACGCGCCAGTGGCTGCGGCCACCACCGCGACCGGTGCTGAAGACCCAACCGTAGGTATCGCCGTCAAGCTGAGCGCGACCGACGTGGATGGCCTGGCGAACGTGAAATCCTTCACCGTCGGCGCGCCAACCAACGGCACGTTCTACTCCGATGCGGCGATGACCAAGCCAGTAACTGGCTCGATCACCGCGGTCAACGGTGAAGCCACCGTGTACTTCAAACCGAGCGCGAACTTCAACGGCACGGCGAACTTCACCTACACCGCCACCGACAGCGGCAACGCTGACGGCAGCAACGTACTGACCTCGAGCCCAGCCAACGGCACCATCACCGTGACCCCGGTCAACGACGCGCCAGTGGCTGCGGCCACCACCGCGACCGGTGCTGAAGACCCAACCGTAGGTATCGCCGTCAAGCTGAGCGCGACCGACGTGGATGGCCTGGCGAACGTGAAATCCTTCACCGTCGGCGCGCCAACCAACGGCACCTTCTACACCGATGCCGCCATGACCAAGCCAGTAACTGGCTCGATCGATGCGGTCAACGGCGAAGCCACCGTGTACTTCAAACCGAGCGCGAACTTCAACGGCACGGCGAACTTCACCTACACCGCCACCGATAGCGGCAACGCTGACGGCAGCAACCCGCTGACCTCGGCTCCGGCCAACGGCACTATCACCGTGACCTCGGTCAACGACGCTCCAATCCTGGACCTGAGCACCGCAGACGGTTCTGTCCTCACCAGCTACAGCACGGCCTACTCCGAGCGCAGTGCCGGTGGGGTCGCGATCACCGGCAACGTAGCCATCGGTGACGTCGACAGCAGCCAGATGCAAAGCGCGACCATCACCTTGAAAAACGCCAGCGCGGGCGACCAGCTCAGTTCGAGCCTGGTGACAGTGGGCGGTACTTACAAAGGCGTCACCCTGACCAGCGTCGGCACCGACGTCAGTGGCAAAATCGTCCTGACCCTGTCGGGCGCGGCTGACACGGCCACCTACAAGTCGTTGCTCGAGTCGTTCCAGTACTCCAGCACCAGCAAGTATCCGACCACGGGTGATCGCACCGTCGAGATCTCGGTGAAGGACAACGAAGGCGCTGACAGCCTGAGTTCGTCGGTGGCGACCAGCACCATTACCGTTACGCCACAGACTTATGTGGTGACTGAAGGCGGCGGCGCTGCCGATGTCATCGACCTGAGCAGTTCCTCGGCCAACAACGTGGTGGTCGGTGACAAAGGCGGTATCGTCACTGCGGGCAGCAACTACAACATTGCCTTCATCGTCGATACCTCGGGCAGTATCGGCAGCAGTGCGATGACGTCGATCAAGACACAGCTTGCGACCGTGTTCGATACCTTGATCAGCAATGCCGGTAAAAGCGACTCGGGTGTTGTGAAGGTACTGCTGGTCGACTTCGATACTCGGGTTGAAGCGCAAGTCTCGGTCAACCTCGCCGACCCGGTCGCTGCTAAGGCTGCCTTGCAGGCTGTATTGACTCAGATGTCGTCAAACTGGAACGACATGACCAACTACCAGGATGCGTTCAGCGCCGCCACCAATTGGTTCAAGAGCAGCGACGCCACGAGCAACGTGGGTGCAAAAAACCTGGCGTACTTCATTACCGACGGTGCGCCGAACATGTACACCGCCGTTGATGGCAACCCATACCTGGGCTCGAGCAGTCGGAATGGCTCGTCTGTTTACTTTGACAGCGTCGTCAAGAACTCCAATTACGTCTTGGGTCAGACCACCTCGGTCACCGCGATCATCAATGGTAAGTCTCAGGTGATTGTCGATGGCGCCGGCCATGTCTATTCCTACGACAGTCGTGGCTATCAAACCTACGAAGGCGACGTGGTGGCCAACAGCAGCGGCGGTTTTGACGTCGCGTCGGTCTATAACAACTCCACCATTGCCATGAGCAACGCCCAGTCGGCCTACTCCGATCTGGTCAACGCGGTTCCAGGCAAGGTTGTCGTCGAGGCTATCGGTCTGGGTTCAGACATTGATAGCACTGTGCTCAAACAGTTTGATACCGATCATACCGTCGCCACGATCGACACCGCGAAGCTGGCGGATGCCATCACTGGTCACGCGGCCGATACCGGCGCCGACACCCTCTCCGGTGGTTCGGGTAACGACATACTGTTCGGCGACCTGATCAGCTACAACAACCTTGAAGGCAGTGCTGCACTCAAGGCGTTCGCGGCCGACAAACTGGCCACGACCGTCGATCACATCGACGACCGTACCTTGCACCAGTTCATCACCGAGCACGTCGCTGATGTGGGTGCCTTGGCCAGCGCGTCGAACATCTACGGTACCAACGACGGTGCTGACAACCTGATCGGCAACGCCGGCAACGACATTCTGTTCGGCCAAGGCGGTAACGATGTGCTCAACGGCGGGGCGGGTAACGACATCCTGGTGGGCGGCAAGGGCAACGACACCCTCACCGGCGGCGCGGGGGCGGATACCTTCGTGTGGCTCAAAGGGGATACCAACACCGGGACTGGCGTCGATACCATCACCGACTTCAAGCACAGTGAAGGCGATAAGTTGGACCTGTCCGATTTGCTGCAAGGCAATACCGACACCAACCTGGCCAGTTACCTGAAGTTGAACACCGACTCGGCGGGCAACTCGACGCTGAGTGTCAGCAGCAGCGGTTCGTTCACGGCGCAAGGTGGCGGTACGGCCGATGTGACGATCAAGGTCGATGGCGTCAACTGGGGCACTGGCAGTGCTGCGATCAACAGCCTGATCGCTGGTGGTGATCTGACCGTCAAGCATCACGACTGATCACCCTGGAGCGCCAATCTTTCGGGATTGGTGCTCCGTGGGCATCAGCTTCGGGAAAATGTGTGTAATCTCTGTAGGCGCCGGGTGCGGCGCCTGCAGGGATTTTTTATTGGGAGAACGCTGATGTTCTATGTGCAACGCGATCAACACAACGCTTTGGTTCGCGTCGAGTCGCAGACTTTCGCCGAAGCCACCGGAACCCTCCCGGCGGACCACCCGGACATTCAGACATGGTTCGCCATCGCTAGCAGCCTCAAGCAGCTACAACAGAGCGACTCCGAGATGATTCGAGTGCTCGATGACTTGATCCAGGTGCTGACTTCTAAGGGCGTGATCCGCATCACTGACCTGCCGCCCGCCGCGCAGGTCAAGGTGATAGAGCGTACCCAGGCACGGACGGCGCTGGGCGGGTTGAGTGAGCTGATCAATGACGATGAAAGCGGTTTGATCTGAGGCCCACGCACCTCTTTCACGGCATGAGCGTCAAGCAGGCATGATGACTCGACGCTCTACTTCCATGGCGCTGGTTCACCGACCAGTTGACCTTGCACCCCTTCGATACCCATCTCGCGAATCACGCGCAACTCACCTTCGGTTTCCACGCGTTCTGCAATCAACGGCAGATCGATGCTGTGGGCGGCACGCTGGATCGCCTCGATAAAAATGCGCTTGTGGCTTTCCTGATCAATGGCACGGATGTAGCTGCCGTCGATTTTGAGGTACGCCAGGCCCAGGTTCGCCAGGTTGCCGATCATGCTGAAACGCCCGCCGAAACGCTGCAGGCCAAGGCTGTATCCCAAGCTGCGCATGCGTCGGGTGAGACGCTCCAGTTGGTCTTGCTCAGGCACTTGCTCTTCGCCGATCTCCAGCGTCAGGCGCGTACCGAGTGTTGGGTGTTGCGCCAATCGCTCGAACATCCGCTCCAGGGCTTGTGGGTCATTCAAGGTCGTCGCCGAGAGGTTGAACGCCACCGATTGGTTGTGCTGTGTCAGGTGTTTGATCACCAGGTCGAGCATCAATTGGTCAAGGCGTGCGGTCCAGCCGAAGCGCTCCAGCCAGGGCAGGAAGTGCCCCGCCGCAATGGTCTGGTCCTGGTTGTCGAGCAGGCGCGACAGTACCTTGTAGTGCAGCACCTGACGGGTATCGCCGCTACGGACCACCGGTTGGAAAAACAAGCGGAAGCGCCCCTGATTCAGGGCCTCGTCGAGCAGGGTGTGCCAGTTATGCGGATCGTCGCTGACGGTGCCCTGGGTCTGGCGCTCCAGGCATACCCAGGTTTGGCCGCTACCGGCTTCAGCCTGGGCCAGGGCCTGGTCGGCCTGCATCAACAGGTCTGCCGAGGCATCGCCGGGGTTGTAGGGCGCGAGGCCGATGTAGGCCACGTTTTGCATGTCTGTGGCGCCTGTTTCGTACAGGCTGTGCAGGGTGGTTTCCAGCGTCTGGGCCAATTGCACCGCTTCGTGACGCACCAGGCCCGGGGCGAGCACCGCGAATTCGCCGCCGCGGCTGCGGGTGATCAGGTTTTGGGTTTTCGGGTACTTGGCGCAGGTCCGCACCAGTTGCTGGCTGACGGCTTGCAGCAGTTGGTCGGTGCGTTGCCCGCCCAGGCGCTGGTTGAGGCCGGCGAGGTCGTTGACCCGCAAGATCAGCAGGTAGCCTGAACTGGGTTCTTCCAGGTTGCTGACCCGCGAGCTGAGTTGCATCTCGAAATAACGCCGGTTCCCCAGCCCGGTCAGGCTGTCCTGGTAGGACTCCACACGCAGCTTCTCGCTGCGCTCGGTCTGTTCAGTGAACAACGCCTTGAGCTTTTCGACCATCTGGTTCATGGCCTGCACCACGCGCCGTAGTTCGGGGGTGCGGGGGAGGTCGGGCAAACTGATGAACTCGCGTCGCGCGATGGCGTGGGACTGTTCGACCATATAGTCCAGCGGCTTCAACTGACGGCGCAGCAACAGCGCGCCGAGCACCGCACTCACGGCGCCGCAGAGCAGCAACCAGCCCAGGCTGCCCAATGCGCTCTGCCACAGTTTGGCCAAGGCAAACATCGGGTGGCTGATCACCTCGACCCGTGCCGCCTGCTGCCAGCCTCGACTGACGATGGCATCGCCGCCGGCCGGCGCGAGGCCGATCATTTTCACGAACCAGACCGGCACGCCGCTGGCATCAGGCTCGGCGGCACGCTCCACCAGCACCTTGTTATTACTCAGGTCCACCACGCGGATGCTTGCATAGTAGCCACTGTCAAAAATCGAACTGACCATCAGCTCGGTCATCGCCGGGTCATCGATGTTCGGTGTCAGCGACAACGCCAGTGCGGTGGCCGCATCCTGGGCGTGGGAACGCAACTGGTTGACGTACTGCGCACGCGAGCTTTCCAGGCTGACGATGAAGCTACCGCTGAAGGCAACCACTAGAAACACACAGATAGCGATCAGCAATTGTTTGAACAGTGACATCGTAGCTCCTGTTAATTATCCGAACTGGCCGGAAACCCTTCGGCAGTCATTTTCTTCAAGACATCCTGCCAGCGTGACAGGCGCTTGCTATCACCGACTTTTTTGTTGCCCGCCGCGCCGGTCAGCCACAACCCTTCGCCGTTGAAAGCATAGACGGGCAGCAAATCCGGACGTTGACTGGCCGGCAGAATGGGGTCCATCAGGCTGTCCAGTACCAACGGCATGGCCTCCGGGCTTGCATAGTAGGTCAGTACCATATGCGCACGATTCTGGCGCAAAGCCTTGACGTAGGTTATGCGCAGCTTCTCGGCCGGGACGCCCAAGTGACGCAGGCTGAAGTATTTGGCGATGGCATAGTCTTCACAATCACCGGCACCTTTCCACAGAGATTGAATGGGCGTCGCCCAATAATCGATCTCATGCCACAGGTCGATATCTTCTTCGTAGTGCATCTGGTGGTTAAAGAACAAGTTGACCACATTGAGTTGTTCGGTCTCGCTGACCTGCTTTTGTGTCGCCAGCAGGTGTTGCCAGGCATCGATACGCTGGCGCCCGGCGCCCAGGGGGCCGTAAAGCGCCTCGGCGCGGCGGCTGATCTGGCTGAAATCCCAATCGGCGAGCAGATTGCCCAGCAGGCCGCCACCCAGCAACAGCGTGATGGCCAGACCGCACAGAAACCGAGGGAAGTTAAAGCGTATCGCCACTGCGATTACCCGAGCATGCAGCATTGAAGGTGCGGCAATGGTGCGGTGATACCGGGTAAAAAACAATGGCACGATGAAATCACATTGCAGCAATTTACCCTAATTAAGTGCCAGTAAATTGGCTATTTTCCGCTCGTCTGAAAGGGTTGTGGCAATTTCATCAAAATAATGACACCTCAGGGTCGCTGCCACAGAATGTCGCAACCAACGCGCCGACAAAGAGACTTGCGGTCAGCCTTATCTTGCCGACCTTTGACGTCTTTAATGGCACCGTGAAGGAGCTAGGGCCATGAGCCGTACAGATGATCTGTTTGCCCCGTTCGGCAAGAGCCTGACCCGGGAGCCCACGGCACGGAACGCTCGGCTGCACTTTTTTGGCACCCTTCCATTCGATGATGGCACCCGCGCCAACCAGAAAGACGGTTCGCGCTTTTCCGCCCATGCGCCAGCAGCCTATGAACAACCGCATCATTACGACTTGAGCGCACCGCGCCCAACCGTGGTGGCGCTGGTCTCGGTCAACGGCGGCGTGGGTCGCAGCACCCTGGCCACGGCCTTGAGCAGCGGCTTGCAGCGCTTGGGGCAGTCGGTGGTGGCGCTGGATCTGGACCCTCAAAACGCCTTGCGCCAGCATTTCGGCGTGGCCCCGGAACTCTTGGGCGTCGGCCGCGCGAGCCTGCTCGACACGCCCTGGGGGACGCTCCTGCAAGCCGGGTTTGCTGGCTGCCACGTGATCCCCTTCGGGCACACCGATATCAAGCAGAAGGACCACCTGCAGCATTGGCTCACACGCGAACCGGAGTGGTTGGCACAGCACCTGTCGACCCTGGGGTTGGACGAGCGCGCGATCATGCTTATCGACACCCCCGCCGGCAATAACGTCTATCTGCATCAAGCGTTGAGCGTGGCCGATAGCGTATTGGTCGTCGTCCAGCCGAATGCCGCGTGTCTCGGCACGCTTGACCAATTGGACGCGGTGGTGGCGCCTTATCTTGAGCGTGAGCGCCCGCCACATTGCCACTATGTGATCAATCAGTTGGAAGAAAACTCGGCGTTCAGCCTGGACATGGTCAATGCCTTCAAACTGCGCCTGGGCGACAACCCGTTGGACGTCGTGCATCGCGATCCATCGATCAGCGAAGCCCTGGCCTTTGCCACGGACCCGTTGGATAAGCTGACCGCGAGTGCCGCCCGCGACGACCTCAATAGACTCTGCCGGTTGTTGATCACATGGAAAAAACCTCGCTAAACCGCGCTTTATGCGCGAAACGCGAAATGTTTATGCACAATCGGCAGGTCGCCGATGGCGCGGAGCAGGGCGCAGGTGGAGCCATTCTCATCACGGCGCAACTGCCTGTTTTACGGGTGGTTTATGGTGTGAACAAAAAATGAACAAGCTGGCTTTTAGCCTGTATGACAGGCGGCGACAGGCGCTGTAAAGAATTCATCAACAGAGTTATCCACAGGCTGGGGTGCGACAATTTTGCCCTTTAATCGCGCTCGGCAAGCACCATCAGGTTGCGCGGCGTCAGTGTCGGCTCGCAGAAACGGCCAACCTCCACCCGGTAGCCATGCTCGGCAAGAAACAATGCCCGATCCAGTACCAGCCACACCTCCAACGGGCGCCGAAACAGACCACGCAGCAGTTCCAGGTTCCTGACCTCGGCCAGACGCTGCCACCCGTGGGCCTCCAGCGCCGTCCAATCCTGCTCGCCTGTGGATAACCCTTTGCGACGCGCCAGCTCCCGGCAATAGTCGGCGAACGGTTGGTCCAGCCAACCGGCGGGCAGGGACGGCGTGGGCAGGTACTCGTCGCAACCGCGCAATTGGCGTTGCAGCGCGTCGAACCCCAGGCGCCGGGCCATGGACGTGTCCCGTTGCCGGCGCACGCGGTGGCCGGCGGTGACGGTTTCGCTCAGCGGCAGGCCGAGGTCGTCGATCGACAGTTGCAAGTCAGAGGCCCGACCTGCGCGGGACAGGGCCTGATAATGCGTGGTGTTGATCCGGTTGTAGCAGCAGGGCGCCAGGGCCAGTTGCTTGCAGCCGGCGGCGCTGGCCAGTTGCAGCAGGCGCACGTGCAGGTCGCCACAGGCGTGCAGGGCGACGGGGGTGTGTTCGGCGCTGATCGCCACATCCGCCATCACGTCTTGCAGGCGGTGGGCCACGGCCAGCCCGTGGTGGTCGCTCAAGGCCTGGCCGGCGGCGATCAGGGCCGGGTCGTATTCCAGGCAGGTCAGTTGTTGACCTGTGTGTAACAGTCGACGCCCCAGGTGCCCTTTGCCCGCGCACCAGTCCAGCCAGTGGGTGGGCGTTTGCACAAACTGCAGCGCGGCGCCGAAGGCTTCTATCTGCTGCCATTTGCGTCCGGGCACATCGACATTCAGGCGATGGCGCGCCGGTTCCAGCGGATGGGTGGGCAACTTATCCACAGCACTGAGGCGCAAAGCCTGCTCCGTCAGCTGTGGAAAAGGCGCTGGCGCCGGCAATTCATGGGGGTGGTTGTGAGCATGTTCGGCTTCGGCCAACGAGCGTTGACGCAGCCACGTCGCAAGTGCGGGATGGGCGGTTTCCCAGGGTAGCTGCCGATGGGTAAAGGGCCGTGGACGCCACAGCCCTTGGTGCTCGATCAGAAACGCATCCAGCGCTTGGAAGCGTGCCTCAACGTCCCTGGCAGGCATCGACGCGCAGCCAGCGTTCCAGCAGTTTGAAGCCGCGAACCAGGAGGTAGGAGATCAGCAGGTAGAACACGCCGGCGGTGAAGAACATCTCTACGGTCAGGTAGTTGCGCGCAATGATGGTCCGGGCCATGCCGGTCAGTTCAAGCAGCGTCACGGTGCTCGCCAGGGAGCTGGCCTTGAGCATCAGGATGACTTCGTTGCTGTAGGCCGGCAGCCCGATGCGCGCGGCGCGGGGCAGGATGATGTAAATCAGCGTCTTGGCTTTGGACATGCCCAGCGCACGGGCCGCTTCGATTTCGCCGGGCGGAATGGCCTGGATCGCACCGCGCAGGATCTCGGCGATGTAGGCCGCCGTGTGCAGCGTCATGGTGGCCGTGGCACACCAGAACGGGTCACGCAGGTAGGTCCACATGAAGCTTGAGCGGATGCTGTCGAACTGGGCCAGGCCGTAATAGACCAGGAACAGCTGCACCAGCAGCGGTGTGCCGCGGAAGAAAAAGATATAGGCGTAGGGCAGCGAGCGTATGTACCAGCGCTTGGATGAGCGCGCGATGCCCAGTGGGATGGCCAGGATCAACCCGAGAATCACGGCAATGCCGACCAGCTCCAGGGTCAGGATGGCGCCCTGCACAAACTTCGGCAGCCACTTGATGATGACTTCCCATTCCATTACGTCGTCCTCACGAAGCCGCGGGCGGCGCGTTTTTCCAGGAAGTGCATCGCGACCATCGACAGTGACGTCAGGCCCAGATAAATCAACGCAGCGACCATATAGAAGGTGAAAGGCTGTTTGGTGACGGTCACGGCGATTTGCGCATGGCGCATGATTTCTTCAAGGCCGATGACCGTGACCAGCGCGGTGTCTTTCATCAGGATCAGGAACAGATTGCCCAGCCCTGGCAGGGCGACGCGCCACATCTGCGGCATGATCAGCCGGGTGAAGATACGAAACTTCGACAGACCCAGTGCCACGCCGGCTTCGCGGTGGCCCTTGGGAATGGAGATGATCGCGCCGCGCAGCACTTCGGTGGCGTAGGCGCCAAAACACAGGCCCAGGGCGATCACGCCGGCGGCAAAGGCGCTCAGGGACAGGTCGGGAATGTCGAGCAGTTCGCCCAGCTTGCGCATGGCGTTGATCGTGCCGAAGTAGATCAACAGCACCCACAACAGCTCCGGCACGCCGCGAACGATGGTCGAATAAGTACCGCCAAGCCATTGCAACGGCTTGTACGGGGACGTCTTGGCCAAGGCGCCGGCCAGACCGAGTGCCAGCCCCAGGCACAGGGCGCTGAGCGCCAGCTTGACGGTCATCAGCGCGCCAGCGGCGAGCGCCGGGCCGAATCCGTAGAGATCGAAAGTCATGGTGTTTTCATATCGCGGCAGGCATTGCGAAAGGCCGGCGCGCTCCGTTGAGCGCGTCGGTCAGGTCGTTCAGGTCATTCGATGCTGAACGGGAAGTACTTGTCGTTGATCTTCTTGTAGGTGCCGTCTGCCTTGATCTCTGCCAGGGCTTTGTTCAGGCGCTCGCGCAGTGGGTCGCCCTTGCGCACGGCGATACCGATCTTGTCGCTCTCGACCACTGGGTCGCCTTTGAATTCGTAGGCGGAACCGTCTTTGCTCTTGAGCCATTCGTATTGCACGTACTTGTCGGCGAGGATGCCGTCGAGTCGGCCGGAGGTCAGGTCGAGGTAGGCGTTTTCCTGGGTGTCATAAAGCTTGGCGGTGGTTTCCGGCAGCTTGTCTTCCAGGTAGGTACCGGCCAGGGTCGCCCGTTGTGCGCCGATGATCTTGCCCTTGAGGTAGCCCGCATCGGTCTTGAAGTCGGTGGTGGCTTTTGGTGCGATGAACTGCAGTTTGTTGGAGTAGTACGGGTCGGTGAAGTCGACGGCCTGCTTGCGCTCGTCGGTGATCGACAGCGAGGACACCAGGAAGTCGAACTTCTTGGCGTTCAGGGCCGGGATGATGCCGTCCCAGTCCGACACATACACTTCGCATTTTTCGACTTTCATCTTGGCGCACAGAGCGTCGCCGATGTCTTTGTCGAAGCCGACGACGTTGCCGCTCGCGTCTTTATTGTTGAAGGGCGGGTAGGCCGCTTCGATCCCCATCTTCAGGGTTTCTGCCATGGCCGTGGCGCTGAACGCCATCGAGACGGCCGCAGCCAGAAGGAATTTTTTGTAGTTCTGCATGCATGTTGCTCCGTTAGCGGTTGCTGGACATGAATTGTTTGCAGCGCGCCGAAAGCGGGTGATCAAACACCTGCTGTGGCGATCCTTGCTCTTCGACCAGGCCCTGGTGCAGGAACACCACTTCACTGGACACCTGGCGGGCAAACCCCATCTCGTGGGTGACCAGCAGCATGGTGCGGCCTTCTTCAGCCAGCGCGCGGATGACATTAAGTACTTCCTGGACCATTTCCGGGTCAAGGGCGGAAGTGGGCTCGTCGAACAGGATGACTTTGGGCTGCATCGCCAGGGTGCGCGCGATGGCCGCCCGTTGCTGCTGGCCGCCGGACAATTGCGCGGGGTAGGCGTGGCGCTTGTCGCCGATGCCGACCTTGGCCAGCAGGGCTTCGGCCACTTCGATGGCTTCGGCCTTGCTCTGGCCGAGCACACGGCGGGGGGCCTCGATGATGTTGTCGAGGATGCTCATGTGCGGCCACAGGTTAAAGTTTTGAAACACAAAACCGATTTCGCTGCGCAGGCGGTTGATCTGCTTGCTGTCGGCGGCCATCAGCTCACCATTCTTGGCGGCCTTGAGCTTGAGCTCCTCGCCGGCCACCAGGATCTGGCCCTGGTGCGGGTTTTCCAGCAGGTTGATGCAGCGCAGGAAGGTGGACTTGCCGGAACCGGAGGAACCCAGGATCGAGATCACATCGCCGTCGCGAGCGGTCAGCGAGATACCCTTGAGTACCTCCAGCTCACCATAGCGTTTATGCAAGTTGCGGATTTCAAGCGCGGGCGTGGCCTCGGCCATGTGGGGTCCTCATTGTATTCATTGCGTTCCTGCTGTTGGGCCGCCTTCCTGGCGAGGCGTCAAGCTAGCATAGCGTCCTGACGGCAGCCAACAGCGTGGCCGGCGGTAAACAGGCGGTGTGCGGCAGGGTGTCGCATCGGCACAGCAGGGTGTCGCGCCATCAACAACCGAACAACCGTTTTAACCTGTGACGCCGAAGGCTTCGCGTAAAAAAGGGCGCGATGGTGCCAGCTTTGGCCGGGGGTTGGAAGGGTTAACCGGGCAAACGGTGCGCATCGGCACTTTTGTGGGGCGTTACCTGTTTCGCGTGGGTGTTTATGGTGCGTTTATTCCCATGCAAAGTGGGTCGCACGGTAACGCTATAGCTAAATGCCATTGTTCTCAATGACTTGCAACAGTTGAAGAATCGTCCTACAGCCCGCGTCAATCGCGGATTTGTAACATTTTGGCGCAAATCTTGCGTAAAAAATAAAGAACGCTCTGTTTGTTTCTTTTCACGACCAAGAGTACAGGCCGGGCGAACCGTTTTCGCAATTCCTCGCAAAGGTGTGTCAATGAGTAGTACGCATAGCTCCAATGACCTCGAACAGGGGCTCAAACCGCGTCACGTCACCATGCTGTCGATCGCCGGCGTCATTGGTGCCGGTTTGTTTGTCGGCTCCGGCCACGCGATCGCCGCCGCCGGCCCCGCCGTACTGCTGGCGTATGCCGCTGCCGGCGCGCTGGTGGTCCTGGTGATGCGCATGTTGGCCGAAATGGCCGTGGCGTCGCCGGACACCGGTTCGTTCTCCACCTACGCCGACCGAGCGATCGGCCCATGGGCCGGCTTTACCATCGGCTGGTTGTACTGGTGGTTCTGGGTGCTGGTGATTCCATTGGAAGCCAACGCCGCCGCGACCATTCTGCATGCCTGGTTCCCCAGCGTGGCCATTTGGGCGTTTACCCTGATCATCACCTTGCTGCTGACGGTGACCAACCTGTTCAGCGTGAAGAACTACGGTGAGTTCGAGTTCTGGTTCGCCTTGATCAAGGTTGTGGCGATCATTGGCTTTGTGATTCTCGGCCTGGCCGCGATCTTCGGTTTCCTGCCGACCAGCCAAGTCAGCGGCGTGTCGCACCTGTTCGACACCCAAGGCTTCATGCCCAACGGCATGGGCGCGGTATTGGCAGCGATCCTGACCACCATGTTCTCGTTCATGGGCACCGAGATCGTGACCATCGCAGCGGCTGAGTCGACCAACCCAAGCCAGCAAATCACCAAGGCCACCAACTCGGTGATCTGGCGGATCGGTTTGTTCTACCTGCTGTCGATCTTCATCGTCGTGTCCCTGGTGCCATGGAACGATCCGACCCTGGCAGCTGTAGGTTCCTACCAGACCGTGCTGGAACGCATGGGCATCCCGAATGCCAAGCTGATCGTCGACCTGGTGGTATTGGTTGCCGTGACCAGCTGCCTGAACTCGGCGCTGTATACCGCTTCGCGCATGCTGTTCTCCCTGGCCCGTCGCGGGGATGCACCGGCTGTGGCCAAGCGCACCAACGATAGCGGCACCCCTTACTGGGCAGTGATGCTGTCCACGGGCGCCGCGTTCCTGGCGGTATTCGCCAACTACGTGGCTCCTGCCGCAGTGTTCGAGTTCCTGCTGGCCAGCTCCGGCGCCATCGCGTTGCTGGTGTACCTGGTGATCGCCGTATCGCAACTGCGCATGCGCCAGAAGAGCATTGCCGCGGGCGAGACGCTGGCCTTCAAGATGTGGCTGTTCCCGGGCCTGACCTACGCGGTGATGATTTTCATCGTCGGTACGTTGACCATCATGCTGTTCCAGGAAGCGCATCGCGTCGAAATCATCGCGACCGGCGTGCTGAGCCTGCTGGTAGTGGCGGCAGGGCTGATTGTGGCCAGCCGTAACCGTCGCAAGGCCCAGCGCCTGGGTGCCACCGCCACTGCGCATGGCTGATGAAACGCTGTCGTTAAACATGTAGGCGCGGGCTTGCTCGCGATAGCGGTGAATCAGTCAGCATCTATGGTGACTGACATACCGCAATCGCGAGCAAGCCCGCTTCCACATTGGGTTGGGCGTCAGTCCTGGGAATTGGCCAGCGCTTCGGAGGCCGCGACGTAGTCTGCCTGGAACGCCGGCGACTCGATCCATGCCAGCGCCGCCGCTTCATCCTCGGTGTCCGTGGCCCACTGCCGATACTCGATCAGCGCCGCCAGGATAAAGTCGGTGGCTTCTTCTTCGCCTTCCTGCTCCAGCACCAGCGCCAGCAACGGGTGCCCCAGGAACACCGCACACAGGGCCTGTTGGCTGATCTCGCCTGCGCTGCGCATCTCAACGAACAACTCGGTCAAATCCACCGATTCAAGATCGATGCGGTTGTCATCGCCGGCAAACGCATCCGGCTTGGCCGCGACGGCACGCTGGGTACGGTTCTGCTTGGCCTTGGTCTTCGCCCGCTGGGCACGTTTTTGCTGCTTGTTCGGCGAAGCCATGGGCTCACGTCCTTGGGTCAGGATCTGGGTGGGGTATTGAAGCGCAGGTTGGGGGAAATCCCAAGGGTATCCTCCGTTAATTGGCCGTTTTGAAGCCACGTCAGCGCAATCGGCCACAACCGATCCTGATACTCGCTGCGAAAAAACGCGAAATGTCCGACCTGTTTTTCGCCGATATCTTCAGGAGCGATGCGCAGGTGAGTGCGTTCGCTGCTGTTGAAGTAGCCGAGCAGTCGTTCGATCGCCGCCACTGTGCCGAAGGGGTCGTCGGTGATGCTGATCGCCAGCATCTGCGCTTTCACCCGGCTGAATGGCAGGCTTCCCAAGGTCCGCCCGCTGGGCCGGGTTTCATAGCGCGGCGTCGGCGTGCTCCAGTCGCGCACCACGCCTGCTGGTGTGTCCTCCAGCCAACCCAGCCGCTTACCGGGGAAGTACCCGCACAGCGCCGTGACCAGTGGCATCACCACGTGCCACTTGGCCAGCATCCGCCAACGCCCGCTCGCCTGGTAATCGCGCCAGTAGGCAAACTGCGCGCCTACCGTGACGATCCGCCGGATCACTGCGCCCGATGCGCCGAGCCCCGCTGCACAACCGCCGAAACTATGGCCGACCACGTCAATCGGTTGTCCCGGAAACTCCCGCTGCGCCCGCACCAGAATCGCCTCGAAATCCAGCACGCCCCAATCCGACCACGAGGCCTTGAAGCCCCGCAACGAACCGCTACGGGACTCGCCGATGCCGCGATAGTCGTAGGTGATGACATCGAAACCGTTGGCGAACAGATAGTCGGCAAAGCGCGAGTAATGCCGGCAACGCACGGAAGTGGCGGCGTTGATGATCACGACCGGGCGTTCGAGGTCGGTGCGCGGGTGGCGCCAGGTGAAGCCGCCCAGGGGATAGTTGTCGGCGGCGGGTTCGCGGAACGCTTCGGGGGCGGGGCGGGTGGGTAGGTTCATCGGTCGGCTCGGTCCTTGCGCTTTTGGGGGTGGAGCCCGGAGGCCCGCGCGCTTTTTATAAGAAATCGAAACTAACAAATTTAGCGCCCGTGGGCGCGAAGAGTGTCGCGATGCTCGACCTTACCCGCCTGGATGCTTAGGCTGGCGGTCTTTCGATTGACCCGAGCCGGCCATGACCCGCGACACCCTGGAACACCAGCAGATCCCGATCTACTTCGCCGCCGTGCTTTTGGCCGGCGTTTTCGGCTTGCTCGCGCCTCAGTTGGCCCATGGCCTCGGCGTGCTGGTCACGCCGGCCATCGCGGTGCTGATGTACGCCATGTTCTTGCAAATCCCCTTCCTGGACTTGCGTCATGGTTTGGGTCACAAGCGTTTCCTGTCGGCGTTGTTACTGGCCAATTTCATCCTGGTGCCGTTGCTGGTGTGGGCCTTGACCCGTGGCCTGGTCGAGCGCCCGGTGTTGCTGGTGGGGGCTTTGCTGGTGTTGCTGACGCCGTGTATCGACTACGTGGTGGTGTTTACCCATATCGGCAAGGGCGATTCGCGGTTGATGCTGGCGGCGACGCCGGTGCTGTTGTTGCTGCAGTTGCTGCTGTTGCCGGTGTACCTGGGTTTGATGCTGGGGGCGCACTCCGCAGTGGTGGTGGCGGCCGCGCCGTTTATCGAGGCGTTCCTGTGGCTGATTGTGCTGCCGATGGTGCTGGCGGTGCTCACCACGTCGCTGGCGCGGCGGTCGGCGCTCGTCAATGCCTGGAACAACGCCTGGGCCTGGCTACCGGTGCCGGCGATGGCGCTGGTGCTGTTCGTGGTGATCGGTGCGCAAATCACCTCGGTGGTGCGTGACATCAACCTGTTGCTGCCGGTGATCCCGGTGTATATCGGCTTCCTGGTGCTGGCGCCGCTGATGGGGGCGCTGGCCGCGCGGCTGTTCGCGTTACCGGCGGCCACGGCGCGGGCGGTGACGTTCAGCGCGTCGACGCGAAATTCGTTAGTGGTGCTGCCCCTGGCACTGGCCTTGCCCGATGACGTGCGCGGGCTGGCGGCGACGGCGGTGATCCTGCAAACCCTGGTCGAACTGGTCGGTGAGTTGATTTACATCCGGCTGATCCCACGGTGGGTGTGGCGCGCAGGTCGGTAAAAGCGGGAATGTGAAGGTTTGTTCAGGCGTTATTCAGGGGGGCATTTGGCACCATACGCCCGCGTTCCCCACCTGACAGGTTTACCGATGGATTTTCGCAACCGTTTTCGCCTGGAATCCCTGGGCATTTTCCTGATTGCCTTGTTGTTGTTCACCCTCGGCATCTGGGATGAGCAGCCTCAAGGTTTTGACGGACGCTGGGCGCTGTTCCTGCAAGAAATGTTTCGCCATGGCGCGAGTCTTTTCCCCACCACCTATGGGCAGCCTTACGCGGACTATCCCGGCACCGCGACGTTTTTCAGTTTTGTCTTTGCCCGATTGTTCGGTGCGCCTAACCACCTGGCGAATATCCTGCCCACCGCGCTGGCCTCTGCCGGAGTGGTTGCGCTGATCTATCGCTTGCTGGTGCCTTCCAGTCGCCCGTGGGCGCTGTTGACGGTGCTGCTGACCTTGCTCACCACCCAGTTGCTGGAGAAGTCGCGCTCGGTGTGTCTGGATCAGATGGTGGCGCTGTTATGCGTAGGCAGTTTCTACCTGCTGCACAGCGGTGAACGTCTTGGCTCGCGGCTGCGGCAGCTTGCGGTGTTTCCTTTGTTCATCCTGGGTTTTGCGATTCGCGGGCCGCTGGGGCTGATCGAGGTGTGCGGCGTGGTCTGCGTGTACTGGGCGCTGGGCAAGCCTGGGGAGCGGGTCAAGCAGGTGTTGATTCATGGCATCGTCGGCTTGGTGTTGCTGGCGGGTTGCTGGTGGCTGCTGGTGAAACTCGCGCGCCTCAGCGGTGGCGATGCGTTTGCCGATGACGTGTTCAGGATGCAAGTGGGCGGGCGCCTCGATGAGACCGGCGAGCCGTTTTATTTCTACTTCCAACTGAGCCTGTACCGTTACTTCCCGGTAGTGCCGTTGGCGTTGGCCACGTTGGTTGCGCTGCGTCAGCGCCTGTTCCAGGGGGGCAATGCCGATAGCCAATTGGTCGTGCGGCTCGGTGCGTGTGGCTTGATGATCCTGCTGGGTTTGTCGGTGCCGCATTTCAAGCGTGCTTACTACATTCTGCCCATGGTGCCGATGTTTGCCGCTGTGGCCGCCTATGGGCTGCTCCAGGCGCAAGGCTGGCTCGTGGGTGTGCGTCGGGGCTACGAATGGCTGGTGGCGGCGTTGCCGGCGTTGTGCGTGGTTGCCATCTTCGTCTGTCGGCATGGGTGGCAGAAACATGGCTACTGGCCGGAGGTGTCGTTGCCGGCGTTGATTGGCGTGCTGTTGGTGCTGCAAGTGGCGGCACTGCTGGCCTGGCGCCGGGCGGGGCGGCTGGTCTTGCTCAGCCTGTTCGCGCTGGCGGCGCAGTGGCTGGTGCTGGTGAGCGTCGTGGAACCCGCCAAGGACCTGCAGTTCGACACCCGCAATTTTGTCCGTCAGGTAGAGGCACTGCGCGTATCGCAGCCTGGGCCATTGGTGTTCCTGAACCTTGGCAAAGACACCTGGGCGGTGCGCTACATGATGAACCTGGATCATGACGAGCAGCCGTTGTTTATCAGCGCTGCGCAGGTTGAACGGCTGGATTCGCTACCCCGGCCATCGTGGGTCATCGTGGCGCGCAAGGAAACCGAACTGCTGCAGGGAACACCTCTGGAGCATCTGGCGCCAAGCTTCCAGGGTCGGTTGAACGACAACCCGTTGATGGTGTTTTTGCTGCAATAAGTGCTTTGCGCGAGGCTGGCATCCCTCGAAATGCGGGATGCCAGCGTTGGGGGCAGGGCAATAAATCCGAGGCAATAAAAAACCCGCACTAGGCGGGTTTTTATGTGTTTCAGATGACGTTTGCACCACCTGAAACTAATTAGTGGTGCCAGAGACGGAATCGAACAGTCTTCTGAAAGTCAGGTTGTTTATGGTCTTTAATGGTTTCGTTTCTTAAATCTACTCACAAATCTACTCGCTTTTTTGAAATCTACCTGCTGACGAGTTTCTTCAGTGAGCATCCAGCTATAGCCAGCAGTGTTACCCGGCTAGCTGATGAACGGTGCTAAATGTCACGCCTCGGAAAAGCCCAGAGCGGTGAGCCTGAACGCATCCCCTTGGGGCAATATCTCCACCCAGTTCTGCGTCGCGGCAAATTCCATACCAGGCTTGAAGTCGCCCGCTTCCAAGCCACGCGAATGCCAAACCGACAGAAAGTTGTTAACTCTCAAAACGTCTTCGGGGCGCCTGTTGAAGTGACCCACAAATATATCCAAGATCGCGCGGGCGGTTTGTTCTGGTGAGGGCAGAGAGGCCATTTTGTCACTCCTGTTAATAAGCCTAAGGCGCGGCATGCGATTGCACGCAGGGCTGGCAACGCTAACAACGGGGAAATTGAATGTCCACCGGCAGTAGCCGTCATCTGTATCAGGCCACTGTATGGCGGCAGCGGGACACTTCTTTCCCATACCCATCAATCGACAATCCGCATTCGTACTCAACAAACTCAACCTCGGCCTCTTGCTCGCCATCCCTACCTCCGTAGATGGTATAGCTTTCCCGTCTGGCCAATGAATCCCCACATTTGGGACATACAAGATCGCTTTCCTTAATCAATTTAGACAGCGTGGTCAGTCGGTCTTGAATGGTTTGGAGTTCTTCCTCCTTTGATTCAACTTCCTCGCGATGCGTGGCGCCATCACTTCTCAGGCGGGTAATCTCGTCCTGGGCAACCTTGATCCGATCCGCGAGGGCAGATGCTAAGGCGTCGGGGGTTTGAGACTTCAAGGCCGCAATCTGTTCATCCTTGTCGACCAGGCGCTCTTTGAGCAGTTGAATCACGGCGTCTTTCTGTTGCACCAAAACCCGGTACAGCACAAACAGGGTGATGATGAAGCCGGTAATTGAAACGACCTGGGTGTAAAAAATTACTTCTGTTGTCATGACCATATTCCTTGGCATCAGTGCCTGTGGACGCAGCTTACCTTCGTCGAACGGCTTTGACATGACCCTTCCTGATCAGGGCCGCTTTGTACCTCTTACGCTTTCTAGCACTCTCTGGAACTCTTCTTTCAACTTTGCGTGAGGATCCAGCGCTGGCGAAGGCCTGGATTTGCGAGGAGTGACTTTTGACCTCTTTACCGCAGCGCGAGAGTCAAACAGCAGTGCATTCTCAGATGGCGGGCGCTTATCAATCGAGTATGCCTCAATGTATGCGTCTGCCCATGCATCCAGCTCGAGCCGATCAAAGCCGACGCCCTGTCTGCCGATGGGGAATTCGCTGACGTGTGGGCGAACCGTCTTGTCGAACTCCGCCCGGCACATTCCCAGATAGGACGGTGCGTGCTTGGCTCTAAGGATTCGAGGTTGCCCATATGGGTCAGTCATTGGGGCGCGCCAGATGAAGGGCATGGTGTGTTGGCTCTATCGCGATGCTAGAGACTTGGTAGGATGGCGTGGCCTCGATCTTACTCTGCAGTGAGCGCCGGTTAGGGACGTGGGGTCGAGGCCGCACCAAAATCTCAGTGTAGCGCTGGCTCCTAGAGTCGCTTCGCGGAGTGCCGAACGGCTCTTGCAGTGCTTGGTGTCCTAACGGGCTGCGACTGCCTGATACATGGAGGCGTTGATGAGCCCGTCCGCTTCAAGAGCAGCGGATGGATCGATGCAACCGACGTCGCCAAGGGCTTCGAAAAGAAGCCGGTAGAATGGCTTCGCCTTCCAGCCACTGAGCGGTATATAGCTGCTTTAGCCAGGGTGATGCCTTCACATGGCAAAGTGGGATTATCCCACCTTGGGCTTGATGTCCGAAAGTCGGACTTCAAACTCGTCGAAAACCGGCAATATCTTGCCGCACTGGTTGAAGCCCTAAATACCCGTGATTCCGGTGATTTAATTCACACTCAACTCGGCCGCAATAGCATGGGTAATGGGCTGTGAACGCAAAGTGAGCCAGGATCACTTTGGTCTCCTTGTTATCGAGCGAGGTGACCAGGCACCGGACACGTGGTTTCGCTCAAAAATGTCTGTGGTAACACTCCCCACCAAGTCAGTAAAAGCGTTAGCCCGCTGTTAAATGTGGGGAAATCCCACCTTTAACGATGATTGCTAAGGGTCGGAAAAATATCCGATCAGGGTCGGAAAGCATGTCGACCAACATGCGATGGGACAAAGGTGGCGTCTAATGTAGAGGCCGATTAAAGCGAGGAAATACCCGTGGAGCCAAAACGCACCGCCCTGGTGGGCAACGCAGAAGTAATCAAGATGCTCGGCATGCAGAGCGTGTCCGGGCTGAACAAACTGCGGGTTCGCGACAAAACGTTCCCGGCGCCGATCAAAACGAGTGACTCACGCGGCGCCCGCTGCCGCTTCGATCCGGTCGAGGTCGAACAGTGGATCGCAGACAAGAAGGCTGCCCGCAACCAGTGAGGAAATGTGAGCAGCCATTGCCCTGTGACTATGTGTGACGCTGCGTGACATTGGTGTTATTCGCCTTTGTCGCCGGGGGCGTACCTATTTTGCGTGATACGCCCACCAGTCGCTTATCGAGACCATGGGGACTGCAGCTCTGTCGTGACCAGTCACGTTAGTCCAGAACGTTAGCAGGCGGTCACCTTCGGAGTGGCGGGGCTCAGCTCCCTGTTTCCAGCCGATCAACGTGGTTCGGGCCACCCCGATTGACTCTGCAATCGCCTGCATCGGAAGGCCTGCGCGTGATATTTCGTTGATCACTTGAAACCAATCAATTGAGCGCGCCGGCGCCGCCCGACGGCTCATGAAACACCAGCAAACGCGCGCGCGCGCGAGAGCTCTTCCTTTAACCGTGTCAATAGCGGCATTTCACTGATCACTCATCAGCTCCGACATTTGGATTTTCGACCATGGTTTTTGGTTGGTTCGGAAGACGTCTTCTGCCGGACTGCTGGCCGCTGCGGATGTCAAACTCATGCTAAGCACTCCGATCCCCCCAGTTCAGCGCCGGGCCTGGTAGCTGCCAGTGGCTTGCTTGCCGCTCTGCTCAACCTCGTTCATGCCTCACCAAGGCTGGCGTTTGTGAAGAATCTCTACCAAGTGGCGGCCCTTTGCTATATTCCATTCGTCCGGAGGGTGCTTACTGAGGTGCAATGAGCACTGCCTTTCCGGCAATGTGAACACCTAGCAGGCTTGGGTAGGGACAAGCGAAGGGCCGAGCCTGCTAACGCAATGCGCTGTTAAAAATATAAAACTCTAAAACTAAGCAAGATTTCGGAACTGATAGGGACATTATGAGCAAGTTCGAATTTGAAGCTCTCACCATTGAACGAATGATAGCGCATACGATTTTCCCTAGGACGAAAGATGGACTACTCGTTAAGCCTCAGCTGTCTAATGATTTAATACCGCTGGATGTTGACTCTAGGGATTTGGTACAGATCCGCGTGACAGATGCTCTGGGCAGCACATCTCATGGAATAGAGATTAATGTCGAGAAGTCAGGCGATGGTTCCTTCATGCAGAAGGCCGCGGCGATCATCAGAATGAATGACGTGGACTTTGTAGCTAAATCCAAGATTGTCGCCAACGACCTAGCCGATGCTCAAACGAATCCTAAATGGCCTGGCGGTATATTGATCGTGTTAACCGGCAAGGTAGGTAAAAATCAAAGTCCATATGCGGCAGTTATCAAGGCTGAAACAGACAAAGGCTTCAATATTGAAGAGGTGAACGGCTCTGTCAGCTTGACGCTTATCAAGAAGATGCTTTTGTCTCAAACACAGCGTCTGTACAAGATTGGCATAGTAGTTGAGATTTCATATCAGGCTCCGGTGAAAGATTTGTATTCGCCAGAGAATTACAGGTATTTCCTATTTGATCACCTTCTCACAAGTACCGAGACGAAGTCTGCTGCTGCGTATTTCTATAATGCTTTTTTGGGCATGAATATTGTGGGGTCTTCTAAATATCAGACTCGGAAGTTCTATGAAACAACAAAGACTTTCATTAATGCACTCCCAATAAACGCAACCGAGCGAGGTGCTTTGTTAGAAGCGTTGCGTTCTGATTTGCGTAGTAACAAAGGGACTATGTCGATTGCCACCTTTGCAGATGAGCATCTTCCCAAGGAACAAAGGGATGAATACAAGAAAACGATGTCAGCAACCGGGCTACCCGATACCGCGATGATTAAAGACCTTGCTTATATTAAGGCGAAACTTCGTCGGCCGCGTAGGATTGACTTCAACACAGGGATCAAAATTCAAGTCCCCGCAGACGTAGATTTTAGCGAGCATGTTCAAGTTGAATCCCAGGTCGCAGGCTATACACAAGTTCGAATTAAGGGCGTAGTTGAAGGTCAAGAATGACAACGCTTGAGGAGTTTAAAGACCGTCTAACAGCCGCTCAGCCTAGCTTGAAGGTATGGGGGGACTTTGTCCGCGAGGCTGTTAAGGCGATCTCCAAATCCGAAGGCATAACTCTTCAGATACTTAGTGGTAGGGTCAAAGAAATAGACTCTGCAATTGGCAAGCTGTCTAGGAAACCGTACAAGAATCCCATGTCTGATATGACAGACCTGGTAGGTGTTCGCGCAGTTTGCCTGCTTAGCCCTGACGTTGACAGGCTATGCGCTTCGTTGATGCTGCACCCGGAATGGAAAATTCAGAAGTCTCGAGACACCTCGAAAGAGTATGAGCAAGCACCCGAAAAATTTGGCTACCAATCCCATCATTTCGAGGTGCGTGCTAAAATTGACTTTGATATTGATGGGGTTGTCGTTCCGGCTGATACATGTTGTGAGCTCCAAGTTAGAACTTTGATGCAGCATGCGTATGCGGAGGTTGTACATGATAGTATCTACAAAAGTTCGTGGGGTGCCCCTACCCGAGCGATTAGGTTTGTTTCAAGCAGTGCGGCGCTGATTGAAACTGCAGATCACCTTTTTTGTGAGACTATGAATATTTTAGAGTTGGAGACCAAGTCCCGCGGTGAGCTGCTTGAGCAGCTTACAGGTCTTTACGACTCAAAAATAAAAGTTAAAGGCTTTAAAGATCAAAAATTTAACATGATGGTTCTAGAAGAGCTAAAGGATTTTATTGATGATAATACCCTTCCAAAGCTGTCTGACTTTTTGAATGAGCGAAGCTATATAGCTGATAGGGTAAGCTCTAGAATTAACTCTGATGTATTTTGGTCTCAGCCAGTTTCAATGCTGGCGTATCTCTTGGTACACGATCATCTGTATTTGATAAAGGAAGCTTGGCCTTTCTCTGAGTCTGAGGACGCCTTAGCTATGGTTTATAGCGATCTTGGTAAGAAATTTGCTAACTGAAAAACTTTGCTATTCAGTAGTTATATTGAAAGAGTTTCTTCAGATACATTTGGCGCGTTCTTCACCCTACTACCGATTCGTGCGGCTAATTTATCGGCGCGCTCCTTCTCCCGAGTAGACGTCATCCAGGCCAGTTCTAACGCCCGATCAACCTCCGCGAGTTGATCAATTCTTTTTTCGAGCAGAATCTCCCGTTCCTCAAGGCTCTGTTGAGAGTTTTCGAGCTGCATCCTCTGCCGCACCAGGGCTGCGTCCCTGTTCTGCAAACTCGCTGTCGCCTTATCTTGGAGCTTGGCCTGTGTTATAGACGCGCTGGCCCGAGCCAGTAGATCCGCATAACTCTGTGTGTGTATACCCACGGCGGCTGCCGCCAGGTCTGATCTGGCAATACTTGGTTCGACTGCAACGAGGGCCTGGTAATACTGGGAAACCTTCTGGTGCGGTGCCTTGGCCCCCTCAATGCCACGAGACAGTCCGAAAGGCTTGCCACACCAATGGTGGAAGTCCGTTTGCATATTGCGCAGCTTGGCGGGGCCTCCTAGGAAGTCACGGGCAGACAGGCGCCCGTCACCTGTTAGGGGTGTCACGTAAGCAACGAGGTGCGGGGTTCTCTCGTCCAGATGCACCTCGGCGCACACGATGTTTGCTGACCCATGACGCGCCTTGAGCCATGCAAAGGCTCGATCAAAGTAACCGCCGGTATCAGGCATTGCCCCGCCATGCCTCGCGAACGCCTCAGGGCTTGCTGTGATCAAGTATTCGATGCAGATCACCGCGCCTTTCCGTCGTTTTTGTGGAAGCCTGGCCAAGACTGCTCGACCCAGTTCGACAGAGCTTGTTGCGCCAGCCATATGCATGCTGGGGGTGCCATCGGAGTTCGGCGTTGTCGTCTCTCGGAATGTGTGCCGCCCCGATCCCAGTACCCCTGTGATCGTTTTGAGCTTTTTTGTTCTTAGTATTGCGTATGGCATACCGGCCCCCTGCTGACGGTGTTCATCTTCAGCCTGCAGGTGGAGCAGAGATCAGCGCAAGTCACCCCAAGCCTTCAGCTTGTGTACTCACTACACAAAGCAAGCTTTGTTGTTCGCCACGTGCCGTGGAAGATCATTGGAGCAGGCGCACGCATCTGTGGCCGGCTATCAGGCTTCAAGGTCTTCTGATGCCAATGCGGAGCATCCTAGTCGGCGGCTCGGTGTTGGTAGCGACGGCCGTCATTCAGACGTTTGATATTTGGAGAGAACGATGAGCAATGCATCCGATGAGCAACCAATCGAATTCATCCGCTTGCTGGAGGTAAAAAGGCTCACAGGCCTGAGCACCAGCACTATCTACCGGATGTCGGCCAGCGGTGCTTTTCCGAAACAGGTAAAGCTAGGGGTCAAGGCCGTGGCCTGGATCAAGTCAGAAGTTCAGCGATGGAGTCGAGAGCAGATAGCTAGAACCCGGCACCAGATTAATTGCGCTGATCCTCTTCACTTCGCTAACGATGAGGTACGTCATGCCAGCTAACTCGTTGAATGAACCTGTTGAGTTTCTTCGTCTTCCGGCAGTGAAATTGATAACCGGCCTCGGCACCACGAAGATTTATCAAATGGCAAAGGATGGCAGTTTTCCGCATCAGGTGAAGTTGGGGGGCCGCTCTGTGGCGTGGGTCAAGTCCGAGGTGCTGGAGTGGAACCGAAAGCAAGTCAACCGCTCCCGTGGGCATGGTTTGCCTCCTCCTAATGATCAGCAACCGATGAGCAACCAAGGCTAGTTAGCGGTGGAGTGCGCGATCTGTAGGCTTCTGCGGTTGGAATTGCTTCGGAAATTGTGGGATTAGTAACCAACGGTCGTTGAACGCTCGTTGACACTGTGTTGCAACGAGCTTGCATCGCCGTTACATGAAACGTTACGGCTTCGTTACAACTGGCTGCAGGAAGCAAAAGACCCGCATCAGCGGGTCTTCTTTTCTGCGTCATCAGGTTACTTTTTCAACTCAGCGATCTTCTGGCGCTCTTCCAAAGCCTTTCGCTCCAGGTAAAGGGACAAGAGCCCCTGACCGGTTGATTGACCAGCGTGGCTTCGCAAAAGCACCAGGTTGAACAAGGGGGCGAGCACTAGCAGCACAACCAAAGCGATCTGCCACCCTCCGCCCGGCATCCCTTCTTCGCTGATTAGGAATAACACCACCCCGATCAGGGCCAGATTCAAAACGATACCGAGTAGTCGCATCATGGCTATTTTTTCCCTGTGAGAAGTCCTTTCATGAACGCAGCAGCGTCCTCCGGCTCTTCATCCCCAACCGTTATATCCCACAGGTAAGTGCCTTGCCTGGTGAGCGGTTTGACCGGGATGCCTAGCAGGTAGCCAGTTGCCGTTACAGCGGATTTGACCACTTGCCCTGGGTCTTTGTCACCACTTGCTACGCCGGCGACCGCAGAGGTTAGTTGGCGGCCAGCATTGATTGCCTGCCATGCAGGTGACAACGATCCTGCGTGACCGCTCAATGCGGAACCGATAGTGTCCCGAATGACCGGAAAGCCTGAGACACCGAAACCCAGTGTGCTTTTCGCCATCCAGGCTGCGGTGTTCTCGTCCTCTTCTGGGCCCTTACCCGTCAGCAGATCGCCGATGACTCCCTGGAAGAACGCCAATGCCAGCATTGAAGCTGCGGCACTGGCGACAGTTCTTGTCCCTTGGCGTGCCTCAAAGGCCAGGTCTCGGTTCTGGTTGTAGTAGGCGCTGAACGGTGTGTAGAACATCGTCAGCAAGCGCATTGCGGCGCCCTGGTCTTTGCGTTGGATTGCCGCGATGTCCATGGCTCCGGTGCCGCCCTGAGATTGGCGTACAGCCTTGTCACCATCCAACACTGCGGCGGTGCTTTCCTTGCCTGCTGCAACACCTTCACGGTAAGCCGCTAGCCAAATCGCACCCGAAATACCTCGGTCGAGGTATCCCAGCAGATTGAACGAGAACCGCACCAAGTCGGCTTTCTTGCGGAAGAACGCATTGCGGCCGATGAGGGCGCTAATGTTTGATTGCAGTCGGCCGTCTTCCATGTCCCAGCGTAGGCGCATCGCAGGAGAAGCCTCGGTGATCATCCGGTAGGTATCAACCGGCGACCGCACGCCTTCAAGCAGGGCCGTAGCGAGTTCACGAGGCTTCACGTACAGCAGGCCAGGTATAAGTCCAGCTGCCTGGGCCAGTAGGGTTGTTGTCGAAAGCCCTAGTCCTACGATGGACGTGTTTGTCCGTGCCGTGTCGAGGAACTGGTTGAAGTTGCCAGTCTCCGGAGGGTTTCGGTCATTAGCGATGGCCCTCAACCAGGGCAGGAATGCATCAGCTCCGCGTGGGCCAAGCTTATTGATGAGCACAGCCCGGACGTAGGGATCCTGCGTAAGGCGGTGGGCGTCCTGCAACGCTTCCCGGTGGGTCAGGTCGTGGACATGCTGGGCCAGGCGCTGGGGGATGGCGCTGAGGTCGAGCAGTAGTGGCCCTGACACGCTCTCGTTACGCTGGTTGGTGAATCCGTTACCCGGTAGCGCTCCTTCGAACCCTTCACCGAACAGTTCGCCGCCGACTGCCGCTGGCGGTGCGCCTGCACGCTTGCGGTCATAGATGATTGGGAAGTAGCCACCGCGGTATTCACCGAAGGCGGTTGTGATTGGTTTCGGCTCAATGCGGGGTGGCTCCACACCGGAGAGGCGTTTGTACATTGCAGCGATATCGGGCCACAGGTCGTCGAACGAGTCCCATACAGACTGCACCAGATCCCAATCCTGTTTGTCGAGGCGTCCCAGCATGTCAGCCAGTGATGCTTCGTCGACTTTGTTCCCTTTCAACAACTTGTTGCGGTTTGACTCGTTGCCGGTGTTGAGCGCGTGCATGATTAGCTCGCGGCGGTTGAATGATTTTCCAAGGCTGGGGATGTGGAACCGATCTGCCAGGCGTTCGGCGTTCATGTCCGCAAAGCGCTCAACTATCGTGCGGATGCCGGCATTGAACAACTGACGCTCATTGGCTTGGGCCTCTGCGAGTGGGCTCCAGATCAACTGGTGCCAGGGGCCGCTGGTGTCCCTGCCGTCTAAGCGGTTGATCACGTTCTCCATCCGCGTCAATGAGGCATCCAGCCCCTGCAGAAGACCTACTGCCTTGTCACCGATGGTTTCGCTGCTTTCGGATACAGCCACTTGTCGTGCGCGTACGGGCACATTCGTGTCTAACGCAGCTATGAGATCAGTCCTTGCCTGTTCGTAATCGCGCTTGTCCTTGCGGTTCAGCAGCTTGTTTTTCAGCCTGGCCATATGCTCGATGTTTGCCACTGCGTCACGTAGGCCGCCAAGCTCCTCGAATGTCAGTTCCCGATAGTTGACGCGGGCGCTCTGTTCAATCAGGTGTTGCGGTACCGCGACGATGTTGCCGGCGGCCTCTTGCTCCCTGACGAACTGGGCGAGGCTACGGCGACGTTCAACCTGTGGGCCGCTGACCTTGCGGAACTCGTACTGATCCAGCAGCCCCTCGATTTGCTCTAGGTAGTTGGCCCCGGCTTTGCCTATGCGCTCCCGGGTTGCTGGCTTCTCAAAGCGGCGCATGAAGGTATAAATCCGGTCTTCTTCTTTGCGCGCAGCTGTCGCCTCCCGGAACAAGTAATGGTTCAGCAACTCCCGTTGCTTGGACTCGGCGGCCTCTTGCCAGCGGTTTTTCGTGGCGAAGTTGAAGGCGTCCCGGTTGGCCTTGCGCTCGGCATTGAGGTACAGGTGAGGCTGGATATCTCGTACAACCTTGTCTGCGATCACCTGTTTGGCGACTGAGCGGATAGCTTCCAGAGGCGGTATAGCGTCGTAAGCATCGTTGCGCAGAGCCCGAGAGTCGGCATCCTGAGCCCTCTGCACCTTGTCGACCTGGCGGCGAAGACGATCAATAGCGCGCAGCTCTTCGCGGAGAACCCTGGCACGATCATCGTTGTGCACTGCCTCAATGGCACGGTCTGCCAAAGAGCCATCGTTAAGCATGTCACCGTACTCGGCGCGCATCCTGGCGTCTGTTTCCGCTTGGATGAGCTCCCTACGTGCGCGGGCACCTACTAGAGCCTGCACCAGTTCATCACCTGATGTGTACCCGAACTGTTCGGCAACCAGGTCGGGATGAATCCCCTCATCGCCAGTCATGCCACGAAGGCGTGTTACGACCGTCTTGCCGTAGCGTTCCAGCAACGGCTCGCGCAGCAGTTTTACCGGTTCTCCAATCGTCCCATCGGTCTGCAACCCTTTGCGCAAGTAGTCTTGGACGCGGTACACCGGTTGTGAGTCGACTTCTTTGGTGACGTCACCCAGCATCTTCTCGCGTGCATCCTTCCACCACTTTTCCTGTTCACGGGTCAGCTCGCGTAGCGACTCGGCTGTCAGCCGTTCCTCGGCAGCCTGACCAGCCTTGTTAGCGGCTGAGTAATAAGCCTCGAACTCGTTCGGTGACATGCCGGCGGCCTGGGCATCGCTGAACAAGGTGCGGAAGGGGGCTTGAGCAACAGAAATTTCATCATCGGTGGCCAACAGTCGATCAAACACCCGACGCACGTCGTCATTGAGTTGGACGTTGAGCCGACTGGCATCGCGATAGATCTGGGTCAGCCACGCCTTGAAGCGTGAAAAAGCCGACTGCAATGCTGCGCTGGGGGCCTTCCCTTCGCGCAAGTAAGCTTCAAAGCCGCGCGCAAACTGTTCGTGCTGATCGACTTTGATGTCTGTGCGCTCATTGACGCCGAACCAATCCAGAATTGTCTGGTAGTCCTGTTTTACCTGATCCGGAACGTCCGTGCGCGATGCGAGATCACCCATCACTTCAAGATAAAAATGCCCGGTTTCATGCAGGAAGGTAGAAAGGTTCGCCTTGTCGGTCAGTTTGATTTCGAACTTGCGGTCGGCGCCGAACTGGATAAAGCCGCGTGTCCCGTCCTCCGATTGATCGAAGCGGACGGCATCGCTCCCGAGTAATGCCTTTCGTACTGCAGTGTTGTCCAAGACGTTCAAATCAAGGCCAGATTGGTCAAGTGCTCGTTGCAGGTCATCTAGCGAGCTGCGTGCATTGAGAAGCTCTTGGTTGAGATTGCCGGGCGCTGATTGGCGTTGGCCGCGAAGTTCTTTGTCCAGTGAGGCCAAGAGCATTTCCGGCGTTGCGGTTGGCACATTACCCAAGTATCCGGCTTCAGCAGCTTGAGTGGCCATGTCGTCCAGACTGCGCCCACCCTTCCTGGAAATTCGGTTGTTACCTCTACGGCCCACATCAGCATCACGGGCGGCCAGCTCGCCACCATCGTCGCGGATGCCGCCGCGCTCACGGATGAAGTCGATTAGCGATGCGCCATAGATCTTCGCGTCGTCGGGAACATCGGCGGCGCGTAGGCGATCAATCAGCAGGTCAAGCTGATCAGATCCGCCAGGTTTGCGCAGCACTTCGGGAATGTCCTGGCCGATGCGGAGCCGATATTGGTTGAACAAGTCGTAAGGGTCGATACCTGAGCGCTCACCCAGAGAGCGAAAGGCGGACTGATAAAGTGATGCCTCTCTGTCTGCTGTCTGTGCTTCGCGACCAATGCCAAGCAACTGACCGCGAACATCCTCAAACACTCGGCGATCCGATGCGGCGACATGGTCTTGCTCAACACGATCACGAAGGCGCTCAAGCTCCTCAGGCGCGCGTTGCTGGAACTCAGCAAGTTCTCGTAGCGTCATCGCGTCGGGAGTTGCGCGCATATCCTGCTCGAGACCGCGGTGGTGCCCGTCCTTGGCAATGACCGACGCCCACTTTTCCAAAGGGATTGAGATGTCTGCACCAAGGGCCAGGGCTTCTCCAAGGGCATCGGGGTTGCCTGTCGCCGCTTTGGCGAACTGCTCAGGATCGAGGTTGTTCTCCTGGAAGTAGCGTTGGAACTGCTCGGCGGGTACCAGGATGTTTTCTACAGTGCCGCCGGCCTGCTCTTTCAGCCTGGCCACGAGTGCTTCCGCTCGCTGTGGTGAGCGTTTGAACATCTTGGAGTTCTGAGCCATGTCACCCAGTTGTTGGACGGCAGTCAGATCTTTCTCGATTTGCCAATATCGTCTGCCAGAGCTGGCACTTGCGATAGCGACATCAACCGGCGACGTTGCCAAACCCAGGAAGGCGTTCAAGAACATTTCTCCCCCAGTTGCCTGCTCGCCGACGGCAGCAGCACCTGCGACCGTGCCACCAACAGCGCCTGCAGCTTGGGCTACACCTTCAACTGCGACGTTGCCCAGCTTTCCTGCTATGCCGCGGCCGGCAAACGGAATCGGCACCATGCCGCCTAATGCGTTGATCGCGGCTTCGGCTGCAGTGCGCTTGAAGCTGTAGGCGTATGCCTGGTCTAAGTCACCGGTTTTCTTGAGTCCTTCGGCCAGGTTCTCTCCTGCACCGCCGGCGATGGCGGTACCGAGGTTTACCCCTCCCACTACGATTGCCTTCTCAGCAGCACGTTGCGCAAAGGTGCTGGCAAGACGACTGACAGCGAAGTTCTTCACCGGTTGCGCCGCAATCCCGCCTATAACCCCGCCTGCCAAAAGGCTAGGTAGCGATTCAGTTAGTGCGCTGCCGATCAATCCAGGGTTGCGTAATGCGTACAGGGCGGTATCACTCGCCGCGCCACCCACACCCGCACCGCCGTCGCGGGCTTTGTCGAATATCTGTCCTGCGAAAGCAATACGTTGGTCGCGTGGTAGAGCCAGGTATCCCTGGGCGGTGCTAGTGATGTTGCTTTCCGTGCGGCCCGTATAGTTCGGCTCTTCTCCCTTGTTGCGATCCAAAGCGCTCTGCGGTGCCAGTGCGTTCACGAAAAAACCACCAACCGAAGACAGCGCCCTGTCCAGCATGTTGGCGCCGGCCTCACCGATTATTCCCAGTTGACCAAAACCCTTGGTCAGTGCATCGCTCTTACTTGTTGAGTGCTGCTGACCGGACTCTTTGACGAAGTTATCAAAGGCACCTTCGACGTTGGACAGCCCATCGATATCGTCGTGGGCCACGCTGGCGTTGTCCGGGTCAGTCAGGAACTGGTTAGTGGCCGGCGCTCGCTCAATCAGGGCGTCGTAGTCCACGGATGCCAGCTTGGCTTGTCGCTCAACCTGCTTGCGGTTGCGAACAACCATGTCAGGAGCGACCCCTGTCAGTTCGGCCAGGCGTTGAATGCTGGCTTGCTCATCCGGGTTGGTATCAGCAACGTAGCTCAGAGCCGTGCGGGGGTTGGGCTTGCTCTGCTGGCGCTGGATGGCAACGTCGTACTTGTTTGCCTCTATGCCCTGAGGTTCTTCTTTGCCGGCGAGGATGTTGTCGTACTGGCTCATTGGTTGGCCTCATTGAACAGGTTGAGGATCTCGGCATCACTCGCAGTGCGGCCATGGCGCTTAAGCGCCGCGGTAATCTGCTCGTGCTCATCGGCCGGAATCTGCTTGATGTCCGTGACCCGAACGTTGTCCCCAGGCTTCCGCTCAAACGCGCGTTGCTTGTTGGTGAAGAAACCGAACAGTCCTGACCCTTCAACCGTTCCTTCGATGAAGGCGTGATCCACGATCTGTTGCACCTGCTCGTGTGTGGCCTTCTTGTTCTGTTGCGCCTCTAGCCCCCGGATCTGGTCATCCACATAGCGACGTGCCGTTGCCACTTGCTTGGCTACCGCTGATCCCGGTTTAGGGCTGGAAGGCATGCCTGCGTTGCGCAAAGCGTCGTTGAACAGAGCTGTGCTCGTCGAGATCGATGCTGTTGCTGCTGGCCCGCCGGTCAGCCGCTTAATCTGCAGGTCGGTCAGGCGGGTGAAGTCCTCATTGCTCAGCTTGTCACGCATGTCGAGCAGGTTGACTTCGTTCCCTTGGGCGATGAGATCCCTGGCATGGGTATACACCTCAGGATCGGTTTGCTGATTCCGCTTGTAGGCCATCAATTGTTTGCGGTCTTTTGCAGGTAGCTTGGCCCAAAGGTCGGGATCCAAGTCTTGCCATTTGTTGCCCTTGAGCATGAAGTCCCAAGCCTGCCCTTGGTTCTGAATGTGCTCCTGCTTTTGCTGATCTTGCTGCCAACTGAATCGGTCGCGTGCATCAGCGATGGCGATGCGTTTCTGATCAGGGGTTAGATCGCTGCGAGCATCAATACCCTTGGCGATTTGGCCGAATGTCGGTTCGGCCTCCTGCTGGACGCTGCTGAGAACTTTCTGGGTATAGTCCTTCGTTTCTTTGAAGGGGATACCCTTGATGAAGTCGGCTTCGCTGATTTCGCCCTTCCTGGGGTCACCCAGTTTCAGCTTGCTTTCATTCTTGCCCGTGGTGTTGGTGCCGTTGATCCAATCGTTAACCATTCCAGGGCCCGCGTTATAGGCGGCCACGGCCAGCGCGTCCGAACCATCGAACGTTTGGCGCAGCTTCCCGTAGTACGCCTCTCCAAGTGAACGGTTGTAGTCTGCGTCGGTTTTGAATCGCTTTTCGTCCCATGGCAAGCCAGCAGCCTGAGCAGCCTCAGGGCCAGTGCTTGGCATCACCTGGGCGATGCCTACCGCTCCACGGTTGGATGTAAGTGGCGCTCCGGATGCGTCGACCTGGCGACCGTCGCTCTCGGCCTGGAGCATTGCCGCAAACACCGATCCGCTCCCGCTTTTGGCTTGCTCGACCGCCTGTGCTCCAACGCTGACGCCGATGCTTCGATCCAGTAGCGGGTTCAGGGTTTTGATCAGGCTTTCTCGGTTCTTCAGGGTAAGCGATGAATATGGGCCATCGTCCCAGTTAGACAGATCTCGCTGGATTTGCTGCAGTTGTTCCGGATTGTTCCCGGCGCTGTGGATACGCGCCAGTGCGTTAGCGGAATAGGCCGACTGTTCAAAGGTGCGCACCTCTTTATCCCAGCCGTCGATGCCATAAGCACTGCGGCCAACGGTCTGAACACCATCCGCCCGCGCTCGATTGAGGATCTGACCAAGGTCTGCATCTGGCCTGGCAGCAGCATTCTCCAACAGATCAAAGCGAGACCTGAGCTCACTTTTGGCCACGCCTGTGCGGGCTTCCAGCACCGATCCTTGGATCTGTTGAAGCTTGTTTGCCTGCATCTTGCGGACGGCGAGATTCAAATGCTCTTGGTCAGATGCATCCAGGCCTTCGACTTTCACCGGGTCTAGCTTGCTGATGAATTGCTGATAGCTTGATTCGCCTTGATCAGGTTGCACTTCCAGGGCTTTCAGCTTGCCGCTGAGCTCGTTTACCCCGGTGTCTAGTTGGCTCTCATAGTCCAACAGAGCGTTGCTTACCTTGACCTTAGAAAGCTCCTGGTCTTCTTTTTTTTTCTGGTCAAGGAAGGAAAGCGCTGCGTTCTGAACTGTGCCGGCTAACTGTTGCCCGCCACGATTCAGATTGTTCGGGTCTGGTGTAATAACGCGATTTTGGGGCGCCTCTGGCAATACACGTACGCCCGGGCCAAGTGGTATCTGTGCCATCAGGAATTCCTCACCCAGGCTGGATTGGTATTCAGTTCTTGCGTTTGGCCCTGCATGTCCCGACCTGCAGCGGATGCTTTCCACCCGCTTGCGATCCGAGCCCCGCTGGAAAGCACGGTGCCAATGGATTGGGCGTTCGCGTTGGATCGGGCCTGGCTTCCTGCCAGCTTGTAGTTGCTGGCATCGACGGAGCCGCGGGCCTTTTGGTTCTGGCCATTGAAGATGGTTAACACCGCGTCTTCCTCGGCATTGCCGATGATTTCTTCGTTGATGTTGACCGCGGTGCCTTCACCCACTTCAACACCAGACCCTGCAAGGGCCGTGTTGGCCTCACTGGCCTGGTTGCGGGCAATCCGTCGGATACGGTCGGCCTGTACCATTGAGGCACTGGCGGCCGCGTTGGCGTCGTTCTGTGCCTGCTCGGACTGAGCGTCAGCGTTCAAGCTGGCCTGCTTACCGGCCTGCTGCGTTGAGTAGACCGAATAGGCCGTACCGGCAACGGCAGTGGCTAAAGCGACAGCGGTGGTGTATCCAGACATGGTTATTCTCCAGTGGTGATGGTCAGGTCGTTGCTTTGCTGGCGCGACATGAGTGCTGTGGGTTGATTGGTAAATTCAGATTCGGCGTCTTCAACCGTTTTGGCCTGGGTGGCAAAGGTCATGGTCAGGTCGGTATCGGCATGCGCTACAAACACCTGCTTGCGGCCGGCCTGTCCCGGGACGATGTGGTATCCCTTCAGCTCAAGTGTTTCTCCACCGATGAAAACCGTGACGTGGCCCGAGACAATCAGCAGAGTGGGGATATTGATCAGGGCGCCAGTGATCATTACGCCGGCGGGAATGCGGATGGTTCGGGAGTAGAGTCCCGCGTGAAAGTGGTGCTGGGTCTGGATGGCCACTTGCTCCATACCAAGCAAATGCGACTCCAACCCTCGGACTTTCTCAACGTCGGCACTTGTCATAGCGGGGAGTGATGGAGCCGCGGAGGCGATGCTGTTCATGCGAGCACCTTCAGGAATACCTGGTTGGTTTCGCGGTATCCGGAGCGGGGCAAAACCATCGCCAGCCTGCTGCCAATGGGCGCGCTGATCATCAGGGCAGATGCGCCCAGTGCTAGGGCGCGGGCCTCGGCTGCACGCAACAGCTTGATACCTGCCCCGCCCTTGCGTGCATGCGGCTCAACGAAGAATGACTCCATCGCGCAGATGCGACGGCCCGCGTAGTGCGGCAACCCATACACCAGCAGTGAGGCAAGCCCGACCAAGTCAGGGCCGAACGCACCGAGAATGTGGAGTGCGCCGCTCGTCTCCATTGCCCGATACGTTGCAAAGCAGGCATCAACCTTGCCTAACTCAGGGATGCTCGATTCATCGCCATAGGCAGTCAGTAACTTAGGCAATGCGCCGGCCTGCTCCAGCTCAGCCACCGTGCAGGTTCGAATAATCGTTTCAATGCCCATGACGTGGTTCCTGTGCTTGGACTTGTGGTTGAGGACGAGAGCTGGACGTGAGTGGTGAAACGGGGCCTGGCTCCGGTCGGATAACCTCGGCGTCTGGCCAGCGGTACCGGACTTCTTCCACGGCCTGGGCTTCTGTCATGGGCTCTCCGATCATGCTGCAGAGCACTTTCCCGGCTCGAACCACGCACCAATGGGAATGGCTTGGCTCCATTGGCTCTGCGTATGCATCGGGCTGTATTTCGAGATTTGGCTGTGGTTGTTCTGGCGGCGCTACCGCGCTCAACCGCTCAAACATGCCGCGTAGGACTGTCATGGCCGGTTCTCCAGAACAGATGTGTGTTCCCACCTGTTCACACTTCTTTGTTTTAGTGGGAACGCTCGCAGCCCGCGGCCGCTCTGGCTGTTCCCACCGTTCCCACTGTTCCCACCACTTTTTCCCTTTGCCCGATGCAGTGGCTCGAAAGTGTGGGGCGCGAATCGAGTCTTCTCAGCACGATCACCACAATGTGTTTCTGTGATTCTGAAAACGGTGGGAACAGTGGGAACCGGGGGAACGAGCCCGGCCAGTAAGGGCTCCAGGCGTTCACACTTGTTCCCACTATGAGAATTGGTGGGAACAGAGCTGCTGCACGAATTTGGCTGGATGGGGGGGCGAAGATTGGTCATTGGCCGAGTGCCTCGCGATCCATGGCCTCTGAGTCGACTACGTACAGGCCGCTAGTGCCCCCTCCTGGAAGTCGGTATTTCTTGGTATGGCGCTTCTTGTCGGAGTCGCGTTTGGCAAGGGCTCCCGCGCCTTCAAGAGCTTTGACGACGCGGCTCAGTCCATAACCGTGCGCCGCTTCGATCAACGCGGACTTGTTGAATAGGTAAAGCCGCTTGGTGCCGGACATTTCCCAATAGCCGGCACGGTTGGAAACCTTCACCTCTGACTGACCTTCGGCTACATCGGAGAATCGACTGCTACCGTGGCGGTCAATGAAGTCCAGGATGCCGGACAAGATCTGGCGGTCTTCAGCGTTGCCACTGCCAACTCTGTTGAGCCATTCGCGGTACAGCAGTTGGCAGTCCGCCAGGGCGCTACCTTCAGGCCATGGGAGCAGTTCGTAGGCGACTGCCATTTCGCAAGCCAACGCGATGACCGCAAAGCGGTCGGCGACTCGTCCGGCTTGTGCATTGTCTTCCGCGAATGTGGCGCGCACCTTGGCGAAGTCTTCCAGTAACCCTGGACGATCATCGTTAGCCAGTAGCCGTTCAACGAACGCCGGCCCGACGTGGCCATGACTGCGAGTGACAGCAACGGTCAGTTGGCGGTGGAAGTCCGCACCCTCAAGTCCGTGCAGTTCGTCAAAGGCGCGGTGGGTGCGAGTGCCCGCGTTCACGTCGACCATGCGCAACTCGGCACCGGCGTGGGCGGCATTGCCCGAGATCGCAGCGTGCTCGGACAGAGACCGCTCGCCGCTTGAGAGTGCAAGCAGGCGCCAATTCAGCCTGGCTCTGCCTTCACGCTCCCGGGTCATCGTGCCTTTGCCTTGCCCGTTTGCCAGTGCATAGGCCATTTCTTGAACGCGCTTGGGATCGGCGCGCTTGATTTCATCCAATGGAAGGAGGGTGTCGTTTCGTGATGACGCCTCAATTTCCAAACCACCCTTGGTCATGTCCCACGATGCCGCGAAGACACCGGGGTCACCCCATACTGATGATCCAACCAACTGAACCAATGACTTACCGCTTGAGCTGTCACCTACGAGGTGAACGCCACCGCCGAGTACGCCGACCAGGCTTAGCAGTGGCCCAGCAAGCGCGCAGCCGATGGAAAGTGTCAGTACCGGGTTGCCGGCACACTTGGCCGCGACTTCCAGTTGCCAGGTGGCCAGGTCGCCCTTCGTCTTGAACAGATTTTGCGCTTGGCTGCTGGCTTGGTAGCGAACCTTGTCACTCCCGATAGTTCGCCCAGGCAAGACAAACGCCCCCGACTCATGCCAGCCTGGCCGGCTCGTGGTGACGAAAACTTCGGTCGGGTGCTGCTCAAGCAGATATTCCATGAAGTGGCTGCGCTTCTTGAGGGAAATGATCACCCCCATAGAAAACAGAGCTCGCCTGGCTTCCTCACCGCTGCCGCCGAACACCTCCATGGCAATAATCCAGTCCTTCACCCCGTTGTCGGTGACCATACGGAGCAAGCGGCCCTCACTACCGTCATCGCTGTTGGTAGTGCGAGCTACGACTTTGACGGGGCTAGAGATCCACTCATCAGTGATTGCCCGGTCATCGCTGTCGCCATCAGCGTCGTCCTGGTCTGAGTCGCGCTTGAAACCGTGCCAGTAAACGCCAGGCTTGAGCTTGCGGCCTTTCTCGTTGGTGACCCATTGGTCGTACACCGCCCAGCAGGGACGATTAGGCGCAATTACTGCGGCATCAGGCCGAAGGTTGATCACGTTGGTGTCAGGCTTGGCCATTTGTGAGCTTCCAGTTGGCGAGGTCGTTGAAGTCTGTGAGGTCATCGGGTGCACCTTCCGGCCACTCTGGGAATGCCACTTGGCCGCCTACGGCCGCCGCCGCCGCATTTGCTGCTGAGCGACCTGGGTTGCCGTCTGTGAGTCGGTCGTCATCGCCGGCTATAACGATTGGCTGGCCTGGGTAACGGGCGCGCAGCCCCATGGCGGCCGGGATCAAGTTCCCCGCGTTCATGGCTGCGGCGACGACGTAGCCACCGTGCTGGTGGAGACTGGCCGCCGTAGCCCATCCCTCGCAGATGCAGAGAACTGAGCCTGGCTCGATGATGCCCAGCGGCGAATAGGTGCCCTTCACGCGGCCCCCAGGTAGGAAGCGCTTGGCTCCGTCAGGGGCGATCCTTTGCAGGTTGATCAGGCGACCATCCAAGTACAGAGGGATGAGCAGGTCAGAACCTCGCTGGCGCAGGCCATGAGGGCGCACTGACTTGGCGACCAGGTATGGATGATCTGGGTTAGCGCGCCGCGCATTTCGCCACCAGCGGTCGGCAAGTTCCGATGCCTTCTGCTGGCGCTGGAGTTGCTCTGCTTTGCGCTGGTGTCGTGCCTGGTCAACCCGCTCGCGGATCTGTGCGGCCTCGCGGGCGTCCACAGGCTCACGACTGCACCAGGTGCTGGCACTGCCGGATTTCCAGCTGCCGAATGCACCGGAAGCGATTCCGTCCAAGTACAGGACATACCAGCCATTGAGAGTGCCGGGCTTGTCCTCTGGAACTCGGAAACGATGAATGGCCCCGTCTGGCACGGGAAGCCAGTCAAGCTGGCCATAGGAAGCTTGGAGTGCGTCACGGAAAAGGATGATTGCGTCAGTCATGCGGCACCCAATGGCGAGTTGTGCCGCTCAACCACTGCTGTCAGCAATTCAACCATGCCGTCCAAGCAATGCTTGCCCAAAGGATCCTGCTCGCGATCACGCAGCTTGATCAGATGATCTAGGCCAACGTTGATCATGCTCAGGCTACGAGCGTCGATATGTGGGCGCTCTTTGGCTGACACGCTCATTGTCGGATCGAACGGGATCACGGACATGGCAGTGTCTCCACTGTGATTGGCTGTGAAGGTTCTGCGCCAGCGAACTTCCGTGCGATTGCCCCATTGTTAATGCAGCGCCAATAGGTCGGCTCGTCCAAGGAATCAACCTGGCTCGATGTCACCAGAGCTCCAGGACTACGCATAACTACGCGTCCACATTCGGCGTCAGACGCAGTCAGAAAGGGCCCCATGAGCGGTTTCGGTGCTTTGGGGTGCGTGACGAAAAACAGCTCAGTGACTTTTTTCAGGCAAGCCGATCCCGCCGACGCTGTGGCGCCGTTTTGAATTTTCATGGGTTAAGCCTCTTTCTGGGTGCTACGCAGTTCGATGTGCGAGCTGGCCGCCGCTTCGATGCTCGACATGTTTGAAGTTAGCTTTCCTAAGGTTTGAAGCAGCCAGCCGAGATCGGCCACGCTATCGGTGTTCAAGCCTGCATCCTCGTTCATCGCGGCGCTTGCCAGCATCACGCCTATAGCGGCAATGCCATGGCTAATGGCTCCACTCATGTCATGTGCGGCAGAACCTATGGTTTTCAGCTTTTCGGTGGAGGCATCCCCGAAGTGTTCAGGGTCGATCAGTAAGTGCTTCAACGCGTTCATTGGGCGGCCCTCTTGGAGAGGTCAGTCAAAACTTCGGCGAGGTCGCCTCTAGCTTGGCAATAGAGCCAGTCCAGATCCTCAGCATCGTGATCGGCCGTGTATTGGGATGAGCCGATGCTTGATTTACTGCCTGGATAGCGACGGTTCAGCAGTTCTACTGCCTCTGTTGCATCAACCTCTGTCGCGAACGGGGCAATGATTCTGGCAATGAGGATGCCATTGCCTTGCTTAGCCGGCGTCATGACCATGAAGTAGCTGTCACCTCGTGCTACGCCAGGATTAGTGATCGCGATGATCGACATTTGCCACCTCCTTGGCTTCCGCGAAGCGATCAGCCTCACGCCAGTGCTGAGCAAGGAAACCGGCCGAGTGAAGATGAACCTCGCTCAGCAGAGTTGTGAGACGGACGCTCACTGGATGGCGTGCACCGCCGATAGCGGGGAGGACGGCATCGGTAAGGAGCGACCTCAACTCGTCGAACATTACGCGAGCATTGCGCAGGCCGATCAGGTCAGACGTGGACAGCAAGACGGGGCCAATGACGGAGCCGTTAGCGTTTGTCTGGGCTTGGAGTTCGCCATGTTTGATGGCGATTGAGTCCACAGTGCTCATTGCGCACCTCCGAGATTATCCAGGGTGCGAGCGGCTGCCATGTGGGCGTTGTAGCGGTTCAAGCGGACTGCAAGGGACGAGTTTGCGCGGAGAGCGCTCAAGGCCAGGTGACGATGAACAAGGGCGCGAATTTTGGACGGAGTGAGGGCGTGCATAGGTGGAGCTCCTTCTGCTGAGGAGCTGCCACGATCCTTCCTACGGGATTGGGTGGCAGCTGTGTGCAGGGTAGGAATACCGGGGCAAAAGGAACCCGGCAGGGCCGAAGCCCTCCCACACACAGCCGCCATAAAACGATATTTCAGGCATAAAAAAACGCCTGAGATAGAGTTCTGGGCGCTGGGCGCCTTTTGCTTACTCGGGTTCCTACACCCGGCCACTGAATTTGCAGTGACAGGCGAACTGTAGTCGTCCTGAGAAGGCTTGGCAAGCGTTGGGAACCGCTGATAACGATTCATGCCGCTTCACCGCGACTCTCGGCAATGCGGGCATCCAGCCAGGCCAAAACCTCTGCCTCGATCCAGACAACGCACTTAGGGCCCAGGGTGACTTGCTTCGGGAATGTGCCGGCGGCAATTCGCCGATAGACCTCAGACGTCGAAAGACTGGACAGCTCTTTGACGTGGATGATTTTGATGAACTTGCGGGGCGGGGCTTGATTGGTTGCGCTTGCCATCGTCTGCGCCTCCTAGGGCGGTTTGGGTAATCGACGATGGCAATGCTGGAGAGGATGGCGGTATGTCAGGAAGGGGTGTCATGGCGTCATGTCACCCTGACATGTAGTCATGTCGCTGTGTCTAAAGGCGAATTCATAGGTCTGGCAGGTCATCAGGTCTGATGATGGTTGCTAGTTCCTTCGCTTTGCGCGGTGGCTCGTTGGTCTTCTGATAGTCGACGCCTAATGCTTCGCATATGGCATACCCGATCTCCTTCTGAGTCGGCTGGCGCTTGTCTGGCGTGTAGCCCGCCCATTTTTCCATGGCTACAGATCGCAGAGCCTCAAGCCCTCTTGTGGAATATGGGAAGCTAATACCTGAAGAAGCACCCTCTGCCTCCGGGTTGTTCGACTGCTGAAGTGATAGCAGTTGTTCGCTTTGCGCAGCGATAAGCTCCTTCAGATCCAATATTTCCGATTCATGTGCATGAGAAGTAGTGCCGGCTTGCTGCGAGCTTTCAAGGCCTGCCCTCAAGGGGGTCAAATCTGAGCCTAGCTCCGCCAATAAGCGACCATCTTCAAACTTGATGCAGTAGCTCAACCGATCGTTGAAATGATTGATCGAGATCTGCAGCTTTCCAAGGCGCTGAGCCAGCTCCGAGCCGTTGTATTCGGGGGGCTGCTCATCAGGCTGGTGGGGCTCAACGCTAGACCAGCCACCGCGTTCATCAACAATCTGGCCCATCCGTTCGATGTCAGATGGCCGGAACAGAACTTCATAGTCCTCCAGGTCGTTAATCCACCAGCGGCGTTTTGGCACGATCTCTTCGAGACCGTACCGATCGACATGAATTGCTGCCCCCAATAGGTGCAGCGGATCACCTTCCCCCTTCACCGCATTCATTACCTGACAGATGCCCAGCCCAAAGACTTTTCGATGCTCATGCTCTCCCTCTGCGGCGTATGTGAGCCCCCGAACAGCTCGGCAGTCCATGAAGGCATCGCACATTTCAAAGCCGACCATCGCCCAGAGCGTGTGCCACTCAACGTGATGACCGGATATGCGCTCCATCCAGTCGAGAGCTTGGTCTGCCGTAAGGTAATCCAAATGGCGATAGACCTCTTCCGGTTCGCCGAGCTGCAGTATTGCAGGCGCGGAGAGGGGAGCGTACGGCTGCGCCGGCGAGCTACCGCTCGGTTCATGGCTAACCTGTAACCCAAGCAATCCCAAAAGCTCTGCCCACTTTTTCACGTCTTGCTTGTAACTTTTGAAAAGCTCGCCGGCACTACCGCCTATCGCCTGGGCGACAGAGTCCAGGCCAACAGACTCAACTCGGCTGAGCATCAACGCCTCCAGCTCCCGTAGGGGCGAGGAGGGTGGTGCATCTTCTTTAACGAATAGGCTCATTGTCGGATCTGCAAGGTGAGGATCTTCTGGAGAGGCGGGTGAAGAGCTATTGTCGTCGGTCATTTCATGTCTCCCTGGCCTAAGTCTCAATTTGTATAGGCCAGCCAATGTTTAGGCTCGCAGCTGAATACTCACTATGTCCGCGCTAGCGCATATGGCATCGATCGAGTCGGCCCATGCTTGCATCATCTCTCTACGTTGCGGCACGTAGGCGGCATGGTTGTAAGTCCCGCGGATCTCATCGGTATCACCGTGAGCGAGTTGCCGTTCGATCCAGTCCTTGTTGTACCCGCGCCCGTTCAATTCGGTACTGAGCAAGTGGCGGAATCCGTGGCCGGTCTGTCGCCCTTCGTAGCCCATCTGGCGCAAAGCCTTGTTGACTGTGTTTTCGCTCATGGGTCTTTGGGGATTGGCACCAGCGAACACCAGCGAATAACGTCCTGTAATCTCTTGAAGTTGGTGCAGGATGGCTACCGCTTGGTCGGGCAGAGGGACGATGTGAGGGCGGCGGGCCTTCATCCGTTCTTTCGGGATTGTCCAGGTGGCGTTGTCCAGGTCGAACTCAGCCCATGGCGCTTGACGCAGTTCGCCCGGACGAACTGCTGTCAGTACCAAAAGTTTGATCGCGTGGCGCGTCAGGGTGTGGACGTTCGCGGCTTCGCACTTGCTCAAAAGCTCCGGCAGCTCAGCGAAAGGCACGTGTGGATGGTGCCGAGCTGCCTTTGCTGGCGCTGCGACCACACTCAGATCGGTGGCAGGGTTCGCATCAACGACGCCCTTGGCTAGGCCGTAGCGAAAGATCTGGTGAAGCCATTGGCGAATCTTGCCAGCGGCATTCAACGTGCCTCTAGCTTCGACCTTGCGAACAAGCTCTACCAGTTCTGGTCGGGTAATAGATTTCAGAGCCCGTGATCCAATACCGGGGATCAGATCGTTCTCCAGATAAAGCTTGGCTTTGTAGGTGGTGCTTTCTGCCCAGCGCGGCGCGTTATAGGCGAACCACTCACGTGCAAGCGTTTCGAACGTGATCCCTTCGACCTTCTGCGCTTGCTTGGTGGCTTTCTTCTGCTCGCCGGGGTCAACGCCTTCAATCAGCATCTGACGGCTCTCATCGCGCATCTGGCGGGCTTTGAGCAGCGTTACAGCTGGGTACGTGCCGAGAGCCAGCATCTTCGCGCTACCGTTGAAGCGGTAGCGGTAGCGCCAGAGTTTTGAGCCCGTAGGGGTGACTTCAAGGCATAGACCGTTGGCATCGGTCAGGCGATAAAGCTTGTCCTTGGGCTTGGCGGTACGGATGGTGGTATCTGACAGTGGCAAAGCAGCCCCCTTGCAGGCCGCACCAGGCGGGCGTTCTGCCGACGTGGTGTGAGTAGATTTTTAGACCGAACTGGATCTACTCACGAATCTACTCACATCTGTTTGGGCTTACAAGGGAACGGTGGGGAACCATAGAAAGCAAAAAGCCCGCACGAGGCGGGCTTTTTGTGTGTTTCCGGGTGTGCTTGGCATCACCTGAAAACGAAAGGTGGTGCCCAGAGACGGAATCGAACCGCCGACACGGGGATTTTCAATCCCCTGCTCTACCGACTGAGCTATCTGGGCAACGGGGCGCATTAAACGGGTTTTTCAGGGGGTCGTCAAGCAAGTTTTCAAAAAAAATTTAATTATTACCGTCGCTTACGTGCCGAGCCCGGTTTTTGATCAATTATTGAGCAGGTGGTACGTAGCCTTCGGCCTTGGCGTAATCCTCGCCGGAAAAGAACTTGTCCATCTCGCCCTGCAGGTATTTGCGGTCTTCGGCGTTCATCATGTTCAGGCGTTTTTCGTTGATCAGCAGGGTCTGGTGTTTCTGCCAGTCGCCCCAGGCCTTGGCGGAGACGTTGTCGTAAATGTCCTGGCCCTTGGCGCCCGGGAACGGAGCGCGTTCCAGTGCGGGTAATTCTTCGTGGTATTTGCGGCAGATGATGGTGCGGGTCATGACGGAACTCCTGCGTTCAATGCTTCGGCCGCGCGCTTGAGCAGTTTCTTGACCGGGGCGGCAAGGCCCAGGCGCGGCGGGGTGGCGAGGTTATACCAGAGCCAGTCGGCCTCGGCCACGTGGTGGGCCGATTCCTCGACCTGCACCAGCCAGGGTTCGATGGCCAGTTGGAAGTGGCTGAAGGTGTGGATCAGCCCTGGCAGTTCCTGTTGCTTGCCCAGTGCCAGGGCGTGCTGGTGGGCGAGGTGTTCGAGATCTTCCAGGCCGTCCAGCTCCGGCAGGCTCCACAAACCGCCCCACAGGCCGGTGGATGGGCGGCGGTAAAGCAGAATCGCGCCTTCGGCATTGGCCAGCAGCGGCATCAGCGTGCGCTTCTGGGGGATGGTCTTGCGCGGCTTGGGGATCGGGTAGCGTGTCTCCAGGCCGAGCATGTGGGCTTCGCAGCTCTTTTCCAGCGGACACAGCAGGCAACTGGGCTTGCTGCGGGTGCAGAGGGTCGCGCCCATGTCCATCATCGCCTGGGTGTAGGCGTTGACGCGATCATGGGGTGTGAAGCGCTCTGCGGTGGCCCACAGCTGCTTGGCCACCTTGGGTTCGCCGGGGTAGCCCTCTTGGGCGGTAAAGCGCGCCAGCACGCGCTTGACGTTGCCGTCGAGGATCGGTGCGCGCAGGCCCATGCTCAGGCTGGCGATCGCGCCGGCGGTGGACAGGCCGATGCCGGGCAGTCCGGTGAGTTTCTCGACGTCCCTGGGGAGCTCGCCACCGTATTCGGCCACGACAATCTTCGCGGTCTTTTGCAGGTTGCGCGCCCGGGTGTAATACCCCAGGCCGGTCCACAGGTGCAGCACTTCGTCTTCGGGGCGGCGGCCAGGGCTTCGACGGTCGGCAAGGAGGCCATGAACCGGTCGAAGTAATTGAGCACGGTGCTCACCTGGGTTTGTTGCAGCATGATTTCCGAGACCCACACCCGGTAAGGCGTGATGCCCTGTTGCCAGGGCAGGTCGTGGCGACCGTGGCGGTCGTACCAGTTCAGTACCGCCTCTGAAAACTGCTCGTTTCTCATCGTTTGAACAGGCCTTTCAACGCGTCTTTCAATTGTGGATTGACCTTGTCGAGCTTCTCTTCCAGCTTCTCGTTGAGGCGGTTGCCGGCGGCCTTGATCGCGACCTGGCCAAGACCGTCCTTGTCCAGGCGGCAGGCCTTGGCCCCCAGTTCCAGCGGGCCACGGCAGCGCAGCGGGATTTCGATGCCCTGGAAGTTGGAACCCACCTGGCAGGCCGGGTCTGGCACTTCGCGCTGGTCGCCTTCGACGATGATGCCGACGCGGTAATCCATGCCCAGCACGCGCAGGTCGATGTCGCCGTTGCCGTTGACCGTCAGGCCTGGAATACGCACTTTCAGGTCGGGGTTGTTGGCCACGCCGTTGCGGAACGTCAGGTTGCCCTTCAATTCCTGGAACGGTGTGTCCTTGCCCCGCGGTTCGCTGCTCAGGGTCTTGCGGTTGAGCAGGGCGATACCGGTGCACAGTTGCTGCTCAAGGTTGGCGTTGAGCAGCACGCCGTTATTGATCGCGAAGCTGGCGGTGCCGTTGAGGCTGTCGATCAGGGCTTTCTGGCTGTTGCCGCGTCCGCTGAGGTTGCTGTCGAGGGTGATCTGGCCTTTGACCGGCGGGGTTTGCCCCTGGGCTTGCAGGATGCGTTCGACCGGCACTTGCTTGATACGGCTTTGCAGCGCCAGTACCGGGATGTCCTGGCGGACATCGAGTGTGCCGTTGGCCTGGAACGTACCGTTGTAGAGACCGCCGCTGAGGGTGTCGAGTTTGAGCTGGCCGTCGAGGCCGGACGCTTTGAGCGCGGCGTTCTGGATCGGCAGCTTGCCCAGGGTCAATTCGCCGAAGGCGAGGTCAGCGTTGATGTCCAGCGTACGCAGGCGCGCCAGTGGCAGCAATTTGTCGGTGCTCCAGGCGCCTTTGGTCGGCGCGTCCGGCAACGGTGTGGTGCCGCCGGCGGCCATGGCGCCCGCTTCGCTGTTCTGCACTTCGGCCTGGCGTGCGGCGGTTGCGCCCTTGGCGGATTCGGACTTGGCCGGCAGGTAGTTGTCGGCGTTGAAGGTGTCGCCCTTGAGCTGCACCCGCAGCGACTGTTTGGCGAAGTCGTCCACGGCGACGCGACCGGTAAAGGTGCTGCCGTCGAGTTTCAGGGTCAGGTCTTCCAGCGCCAGGCGGGTGGGGGTGCCCTGGAGGCGGCTGACCAGCTCGACTTTGCTCAGGCTGCCCTCGGCCATCGGCGGCAGTGGGTTGCCGACGCTGTCGAGGAACTTGGCCAGGTCGAACTGCGCGATGGACAGCGCGCCGTTCAGTTGCGGGGTCTTGTCCAGGTTGTTGATCTTCAGTTCGCCCAGGGCGCGCAGTTGGTTGGCCGAGAGTTTCAGGTTGGTCCATTCGGCGATATTGGCCGCCTGATCCACCAGCAACTGGCCCTGGGTGGAGAAGGTCACGGTCTTGCCTTGCAGCGGTTCGCCCGTGGCCTCGCCGGTGATCCTCATGTCTTCGAACTGGTAGCGCTTGAGGGCGTGCTGGATGCGCAGGTTGCCGTTGAGTTCGGTCTTGACGCGCATCACCGGCTGGTTGCTGCCGAAGAATGCGGTGAGCTTCACCGGGATGCTGGCGCCTTCGTGCACCGCGCCGGCACTCAGCTGGATGCTTTCGGCGCTGAATTGCTTGCCGGTCTGCTCATCGTTGTATTCGACGCGGGCGTTGTTGATGGTCAGGCTGTCGATATCCAGGCGGATCGGTTTTGGCGGCTTTTCCGCTTCTTGCTCGGCAGGTTGCTCCGCGGGGCTTGGCGTATCGGCGGCGGCCACCGGCGCGTTCTTGCCGATGTCTTCCCAGTTGCCGTGGCCTTGCTTGTCACGGTTGAGGCGCAGGTTGAGGCCTTCGACACGCACATCGCTCATCTGCACTTCGCGGCGCAGCAGCGGCAGCACGCGCACCGACAGGCCGAGCATCTGCAGGTCGGCGAAGGGTTGGGTCGGGTTGGTCAGGGTGGCGACGCTGGCTTCGTGCAGTTCAAGACCGAGCCAGGGGAACAGGCTCCAACCGATATCGCCATTGAGCGTCAGCTCGATGTGGGCCTTGTCGCGGGCAATCTGGCGAATCTCGTCTTTATAGTCGTTGGGATCGAAGAGATGGGTCAGGGCAAAGCCGAGAGCCACAATGATCAGCAACAGCCCGAGAAGTACCAGACCCAGGATTTTGCCGAACGCTTTCATGGGCGAGTCCTTGTATGTCGATTTCAAAATTTAGCCGCAGAGTATAGCGTCCGATGGCCGGCGTCAGTTCACGGATCGTTACAATGTATCCAGCGCGAGCGGAGCAGGATTTTGGCGTCAGAAAATAAAAAGGTGATGTCATTTTGGTTTTTCTGTCACTTACAGATGCTAATCTTCGCCGGTTCGTCCGCCTTCTGCGACTTAAGGTCGCGCCTCAGATGGAGCTTTACTCAACAAAACGGCCACGCTCTGCGTGCAAGGCCGAGGGAGAGAGCGCCTGACGGACACATACTAATAACTGGGGGAAACACCAATGAACACTAGCACTATGGCAGGTCATCCTGCTGTACAGCCTGCGTTCCTGTCCAAGGAACGCATCATCGCCAAGCCAGGTTTCAACCGCTGGCTGGTTCCGCCGGCCGCCTTGGCCATTCACCTGTGTATCGGCATGGCCTACGGTTTCTCCGTGTTCTGGCTGCCACTGTCCAAAGCGCTGGGGATCACCAAACCACTGGCCTGTGCGCCGGACATGGGCTTTATCGCTCAAGTCTTTTCGTCGCAATGCGACTGGCCCATCTCCATGCTGGGCTGGATCTACACCCTGTTCTTCATCTTCCTGGGCTGCTCGGCCGCGATCTGGGGCGGCTGGCTGGAGCATGCCGGGCCACGCAAGGCCGGTGTCGTGTCGGCGTTGTGCTGGTGCGGCGGCTTGTTGATCTCGGCGTTGGGTGTCTATACGCACCAGATCTGGCTGATGTGGATCGGCTCCGGGGTCATCGGCGGTATCGGCCTGGGCCTGGGCTACATCTCGCCCGTCTCGACCCTGATCAAGTGGTTTCCGGACAAGCGCGGCATGGCCACCGGCATGGCGATCATGGGCTTCGGCGGCGGCGCGATGGTGGGCGCACCCCTGGCCGCAGCGTTGATGGGTCACTTTGCCACGCCGACCAGCGTGGGCGTCTGGCAGAGTTTCCTGGTGATGGCGGCGATTTACTTCGTGTTCATGATCGGCGGCGCACTCTCGTACCGCGTGCCGCCCACCGGCTGGAAGCCTGAGGGCTGGACCGCGCCGGCGAAAAAAGCCAGCAATGCGATGATCACCCACCGTCACGTGCACGTGAACGTGGCATGGAAGACTCCGCAGTTCCGTCTGGTGTGGCTGGTGCTGTGCCTGAACGTGTCCGCCGGTATCGGCATCCTGGGCATGGCGTCGCCGCTGCTGCAGGAAGTGTTCGGCGGCAAGCTGCTGGGTGTGGATGTGCCGTTCGGCCAACTGGACGCCGGTCAGTTGGCGTCCATCGCTGCCATCGCCGCCGGCTTCACCGGTCTGTTGAGTCTGTTCAACATCGGTGGCCGGTTCTTCTGGGCGTCGTTCTCCGACTACCTGGGCCGTAAAAACACCTACTTCGTGTTCTTCGCCCTGGGTTTCGCCCTGTACGCGTTGATCCCGAACCTGGGACACCTGGGCAACGTGGCGCTGTTCGTGGCGGCGTTCTGCATCATCCTGTCGATGTACGGCGGCGGTTTTGCGACCGTTCCGGCCTATCTGGCCGACCTGTTCGGCACCCAGATGGTGGGCGCGATCCACGGTCGCCTGCTGACTGCCTGGGCGGCGGCGGGCGTGCTGGGCCCGGTGCTGGTGAACTACCTGCGTGAGTACCAGTTGAGCATCGGTGTCGAACGTGCCGCGGCCTATGACATCACCTTGTACATCCTCGCCGGTCTGCTGGTGCTGGGTTTCATCTGCAACATGCTGGTACGCCCGGTGGCCGAGAAGTACTTCATGACCGACGCGGAGCTCGCCGCCGAGCAGGCGCTGGGCCATGACAAAGGCGCTGATGCCACCACTTCCCTGGAGTGGAAAGCAGCGCCCGGCACAGTGCCGTTGGCCATCGCCGCGTGGCTGGTGGTGGGTATTCCGTTGGCGTGGGGTGTGTGGGTGACCCTGCAGAAGACGGCGGTACTGTTCCACTGAGTTGAATGCAGGCGGGCGCACCATTCTGGGGCGCTCGCTTCAACTCGTCAGTCTTATCCCCTCCGATGTTTCTGTTTAGCGCCCACGCCCCTATAATGGCTGCCTTTTTCGCCCAATGATTTTGCGGAGCTGGTGATGGCCGAACGTAAGGCGTCTGTCGAGCGCGACACTCTGGAAACCCAGATCAAAGCCTCGATCAACCTGGATGGCACCGGAAAGGCCCGATTTGATATCGGTGTACCTTTTCTTGAGCACATGCTGGACCAGATCGCCCGTCACGGGCTGATCGACCTGGATATCGTCTGCAAGGGCGACCTGCACATCGACGACCACCACACGGTGGAAGACGTGGGCATCACCTTGGGCCAGGCCTTTGCCAAGGCCATCGGCGACAAGAAAGGCATCCGTCGCTACGGCCACGCCTATGTCCCGCTGGACGAAGCACTGTCGCGAGTGGTCATCGACTTCTCTGGCCGTCCCGGCCTGCAGATGCACGTACCCTACACCCGCGCCACCGTGGGCGGCTTCGATGTCGACCTGTTCCAGGAATTCTTCCAGGGCTTCGTCAACCACGCCCTGGTCAGCCTGCACATCGACAACCTGCGCGGCACCAACACCCACCACCAGATCGAAACCGTGTTCAAGGCTTTCGGCCGCGCCCTGCGCATGGCCGTGGAGCTTGATGAGCGCATGGCCGGGCAAATGCCATCGACCAAGGGCGTGCTGTAATGCAGACGGTCGCGGTTATCGATTACGGCATGGGTAACCTGCACTCGGTGGCCAAGGCCCTCGAGCACGTAGGGGCCGGCAAGGTGCTGATCACCAGCGATGCCAAGGTGATTCGCGAAGCCGACCGCGTGGTGTTCCCCGGTGTGGGCGCGATTCGCGATTGCATGGCCGAAATCCGTCGCCTGGGCTTTGACAGCCTGGTGCGCGAAGTCAGCCAGGACCGCCCGTTCCTCGGCATCTGCGTGGGCATGCAAGCCTTGCTCGACCGCAGCGAAGAGAACGACGGCGTCGACTGCATCGGCCTGTTTCCCGGCGAAGTGAAGTTCTTCGGCAAAGACCTGCATGAAGACGGCGAACACCTGAAAGTCCCGCACATGGGCTGGAACGAGGTCAGCCAGGCAGTGGATCACCCGCTGTGGCACGACATCCCGGACATGGCGCGTTTCTACTTCGTACACAGCTACTACATCGCCGCCGGTAACCCGCGCCAGGTGGTGGGTGGCGGGCACTACGGCGTCGATTTCGCCGCCGCGCTGGCCGATGGTTCGCGCTTTGCCGTGCAGTTCCACCCGGAGAAAAGCCATACCCATGGCCTGCAATTGCTGCAGAACTTCGCCGCGTGGGACGGTCGCTGGTAAATGGCCAGGAAGCCGAAGTTGCCGATCCTGAACCTCGCGCCCGAACAGGAGCGTGAGGCCACCGACAAGATCAAGCGCTTCATGGAAGACCGGTTCGAACTCAAGCTGGGTTCGTTCGAGGTGGCCGAGATTCTTGAGTTGTTCACCACCGAAGTGGCTCCGCACTATTACAACAGGGCGATTTTCGATACGCAGACGCTCCTTAAAGAAAGGTTCGAAAGCATCGAAAGCGACCTGTGGTCGCTTGAGAAACCCTGATTTCCCAAGCATTGCTGAATATCGAATAAGGTTTGCCAGATGTTGATTATCCCCGCTATCGATCTCAAGGACGGCGCCTGCGTACGCCTGCGCCAAGGCCGTATGGAAGATTCCACGGTGTTCTCCGATGACCCGGTGAGCATGGCCGCCAAATGGGTGGAAGGTGGTTGCCGTCGTCTGCATCTGGTGGACTTGAACGGCGCGTTCGAAGGCCAGCCGGTCAACGGCGAAGTGGTCACCGCGATCGCCAAGCGCTACCCCAACCTGCCGATCCAGATCGGCGGCGGTATCCGCTCCCTGGAAACCATCGAGCACTACGTCAAGGCTGGCGTGAGCTACGTGATCATCGGCACCAAGGCCGTGAAAGACCCAGCTTTCGTTGCCGAAGCCTGCCGCGCGTTCCCCGGTAAAGTGATCGTCGGCCTGGACGCCAAGGACGGTTTCGTCGCCACCGACGGCTGGGCAGAAATCAGCACCGTGCAGGTGATCGACCTGGCCAAGCAGTTCGAGGCCGACGGTGTGTCCGCCATCGTTTATACCGACATCGCCAAAGACGGCATGATGCAGGGCTGCAACGTACCGTTCACCGCCGCGCTGGCCGCTGCGACCAGGATCCCGGTGATCGCGTCCGGCGGTATTCACAACCTGGGCGATATCAAGTCGCTGCTGGACGCCCGGGCCCCTGGGATCATCGGCGCTATCACCGGCCGCGCGATCTACGAAGGTACCCTGGACGTCGCCGAAGCCCAGGCTTACTGCGATGCCTACAACGGCTGAGGACTGACCATGGCGCTGGCCAAACGCATCATCCCTTGCCTGGACGTCGACAACGGTCGCGTGGTCAAGGGCGTCAAGTTCGAGAACATCCGCGACGCCGGCGACCCGGTGGAAATCGCACGTCGCTATGATGAGCAAGGTGCCGACGAGATTACCTTTCTCGACATCACCGCCAGCGTCGACGGCCGCGACACCACGCTGCATACCGTCGAGCGCATGGCCAGCCAGGTGTTCATCCCGCTGACCGTGGGCGGTGGCGTGCGCACCGTGCAAGACATCCGCAACCTGCTCAATGCCGGCGCGGACAAGGTTTCGATCAACACCGCCGCGGTGTTCAACCCGGAGTTCGTCGGCGAAGCCGCGCAGCACTTCGGCTCGCAGTGCATCGTGGTCGCCATCGACGCCAAGAAAGTCTCCGGCCCCGGCGAACCCCCGCGCTGGGAGATCTTCACCCACGGCGGACGCAAGCCGACCGGCCTGGACGCGGTGGAGTGGGCGATGAAGATGGAAGGCCTGGGGGCCGGTGAAATCCTGCTGACCAGCATGGACCAGGACGGCATGAAAAACGGCTTCGACCTCGGCGTGACCCGCGCCATCAGTGATGCGCTGGGCATTCCGGTGATCGCGTCCGGCGGTGTCGGCAACCTGCAGCACCTGGCCGACGGCGTGATCGAAGGCCATGCCAGCGCAGTGCTGGCAGCGAGCATTTTCCACTTTGGCGAATACACCGTTCCCGAGGCCAAGGCCTACATGGCGGCGCGCGGTATCGTCGTTCGCTAAACGCTGCTGGACACCATGGCAAGTGCGCGGCACTCTCTGCGCTTGCCATGGATTCCGGTAACTTTCATGTTCAAACACCTGCTGCTCGCGCTGACCAGTACTTCCTTCCTATTGACGGGTTCGGCCCATGCCGAAGAATCGTCCGACGCCTCCCTGGTGTTACTGACGGAAAATTTCCCGCCCTACAACATGGCGAAAAACGGCAAGAACTTCGCCAAGGAAGAAAACATCGAAGGTATCGCCGTGGACATCGTGCGCGAAACCTTCCAGCGTGCCGGCATTTCCTACAACCTCACCCTGCGTTTTCCTTGGGAGCGAATCTACAAACTCGCCCTGGAAAAACCCGGCTATGGCGTATTCGTGATGGCGCGCCTGCCGGATCGCGAAGCATTGTTCAAATGGGTCGGCCCCATCGGCCCGGACGACTGGGTGATGCTGGCCAAGGCCGACAGCAAGATCCAGCTCGCCGACCTCGACCAGGCGCGCCACTACAGGATTGGCGCCTATAAAGGCGATGCCATCGCCGAAACCCTGGAGAAACAGGGGCTCAAGCCGCTGGTGGTGTTACGTGACCAGGACAACGCGCAAAAACTCATGGATGGTCAGATCGACCTGTGGGCCACGGGCGACCCGGCCGGGCGTTATCTTGCGCGCCAGGTCGGTGTGAGCGGGCTCAAGACCGTGCTGCGCTTCAACAGTGCCCAGCTCTATCTCGCGTTGAACAAGGACGTCTCCGACGACATCGTCGCCAAACTGCAGGCAGCGCTGGATCAACTGCGCAAAGAGGGCGTGGTGGACGAGATCATGGGGCGCTACCTCTAGCCGTTTATGAGCCAGGTGCTGGCAGTGGTTTGCAGGTGACCTCACACTCCCTTGCCGGTGGATATTCGCTCCAATACACGTTGTCGCCATCGGTGTAACTGATGTCTGTTGCCACTTGAGTACCGTTTTCCCGCAGCAGCTTGTAGTCGCTTTGCACCAGATAGACGGCAACAGCCTTGTGTGCTGGAACCGTGGCATTGATCTCAAACGCTGTTGAAGTGGTCCACCCTTCGGAGCTCGTTTGAGTATGGGTGAAGCCACCGCTCAGTTTTGCCGAGACCTTGCCCGACGCCCCCCATACGTTGAAACCCCATTCGGTGCCAATCTCGATGCCAGTGGTGTGGGTGAGTGTTTTAAGGCTGCTACCGTTTTGTCCGCGGGTGGCTGTCCATTTGAATGACTGGTTAAGAGAACTCTTGTTATGACCAAACCCCACCAGTACGTATTTATCCAGTCTTTCCAAGCGGTACGTGGGGGACGTACGCAGTTGCTCAAGGGCAGAGAGGTTGGGGTCTTTAACGGTGAACCAGGCCAGTTTCGAGATATTGGAGACTACGGCCTTTTCAAAGGGTGCAGGTTGCCGATCTCCTGAGAGTGCCGGGGCTGGAGGCGGGTAGGCCGTATGAAGAGGTATCTGCATGCGCAATGAATAAGCGGCAATGTGCATCGATGGTTTTGTATAGCTGGCGGCCCCGACGAAGGTTCCTGGCGACAGGTACACCTCGCCTGCGGCAGCCCCTGGAGGGCTGATGCTCCAGGCGCTGAAGTCAAGTTTGGCGGGGCTGCGTTTGTTGTTCCAGATCAGCTCGTTGATGTAGGAGGCGATCACCAGGTCTGCTCTTACGCAACGAACTGAGTTACGTGAAGGTCTGTCGTAACCGCGGGACGCGACAAGCCCCATGGCTACGTAACCGGAGGGTGGAATGGGGCGCCATATGGAACCGTCCGAGTAGGCTTTTGAGCCTTTGTCATCCCAAACCCGTTCAAACTCATCGGGAGGCATGAGTGCTTTGCCGTTGATGCGATCGTCTTCGGTTTGTGGGGGGGGCTTCACACACCACGGCCATGACGATTTTCTTGTTGATGTTGTGGTGTCCGGCAACAGCGTAGTCGCCGAGCGGGAAATAATCTGTCAGAAAATCGGCGGACGGTACGGGTCGCCAAAAGCCAACGGGGGATGCATTGGGCGAGCCCTTGTTGTCCCAGATCCAATTGAACTCTGTCGTAAAGTTGATCAACAGGTTGCCAAATTTTATTGATTCCATGTGTGGTTCTCCATGTTTGTTCGAAAAAGGGGGGGTTAGCGTGGTTTGAGCAAATCAACCCGCAACGTGGACGGCTGGTCGGCCTGATCGAATGTGTAGGTGCAGATCTTCACCGGCTTTTGCACTGGTTTTTGAGGGTGAATCGCCAGGCAAATGGCTGCCCGATCAACTCCTGAGAAGACTGCTGGGTGCAGGCGGCGAGGTGCAAGGTGTGCCATCCGGGGCGGTCAGCGCGAGAATGTCGGAGCCGCCGGGGGGCGGCGACAAGGCAGGCGGGCAGGGCGCTCAGCAGCAATCCTGGAAGAATGGAGCGGGTGGTGTTCATGGTCATCCTGAATAGTTGAACGATACGAGATCACTATTCAGGAGTTCACGAAGCGAGAGTGGTAGCTATCTAGCGGTAGAGACCATTTTTGCCATGGCCGTTCATGGCCTGGTTGCTGCGCACGCTGATCATCAGCTTGATATCGATCCAGTCGACACCCTGGGCCTTGAGTTTGGGCAACTCGCGCTCCAGCACTGCCAGGGTCTGTGGATAAGGATGGCCGATCATCACCGCCGAGCCTTGTTTGTGGGCCAGTTTGATCGCGGTTTGCAGCTGGGTGGTGATCGCCGCTTCGGTGCGTTCGTCATCGAGGAACACATCTCGCGACACGCTGGCCAGACCGATCTTCTGCGCCTCGGCGGCGGCCACGGTTTGCGCGCTGGTGCGGCTGTCCACAAAGAACTTGTTGCGCCGTTGCAGCTCGGCCATCAACCAGGCCATGGCTTGTGGCTGCGCGGTCATGCGGCTGCCCATGTGGTTGTTGATGCCGGCGGTGTAGGGCACGGCCTTGAACGCAGCGTCCAGGCGCTTGTCGAGTTCTTCGATGGGCAACTCGGGGTGCCAGGCGAATGGGCCGGTGGCGGGGTCCATGGGCATGTGCAGGATCACGATCTTGCCGGCCTTGTGCGCTTCGCGGGCGAATTCGGCGGCGTGGGGCGTGTCGGGCATGATCGCCGTGGTCACCGGGCCGGGCAGGGCCAGCACGCGACGGTCCCGGGGCAGGTTTTGCCCGAGGTCGTCGATGATCAGGGTCAGGTAGGCTTTGTGGGATTCGCCGACAGGAGTCGCGTGGGCGACCCCTGCCAGGCTGCACAGCACAGCGATGAGCAGGGCAAAACGCATATCAGCGGCTGCGCGTGATGCTCAGGCCTTTGAGCAGGCTCAGCGCCTGGGCCAACTGGTAGTCATCGTCCTGCGGCATTGGCTTGGCTTTGGTGCCGCTGCCGCTCGGTTGGTCGGCGCCGCCGTTGCCATTGCCCAGGTGACCTTGCAGGTCGGCTTCTTTGTAGTACTCGCTGTCGACCTCGTTGGTGATCTTGGCCTTGCGCACTTCGATGTCCGGGACAATGCCCTGGGCCTGGATCGAGCGACCGTTGGGCGTGTAGTACAGCGCGGTGGTGATCTTCAGCGCGCGATCGTTGTTCAGCGGCAACACGGTTTGCACCGAGCCTTTGCCGAAACTGGTGGTGCCCATCAGCACGCCGCGTTTCTGGTCCTGCAGGGCGCCGGCGACGATTTCCGACGCCGAGGCGCTGCCGCCGTTGATCAGCACGGCCAGCGGCACGTTCTCGCTGAGGTCGTTGCCGGTGGCCGAGAAGCGAAGCTCGGAGTTGGCGATACGGCCCTTGGTGTAGACGATCAGGCCTTTGGTGATGAAGTGGTCGACCACTTCCACCGCCGACTGCAGCACGCCGCCTGGGTTGTTACGCAGGTCGAGCACGATGCCGTTGAGTTTCTTGCCGTTGTCCTTGCGCAGCTTGGCCAGGGCCTTGGCCACTTCGTCGCCGGTCTTGACCTGGAACTGGGTGATACGGATGTAGCCGTAGCCCGACTCCAGCAACTGGCTCTTCACGCTCTTGACCGTGATGGTCGCGCGGGTGAGCGTCACGTCAAACGGGCTGCCGCCGTCGCGCACCAGGGTCAGGGTGATTTTCTGGCCGATCTTGCCGCGCATCTTGTCCACGGCTTCGGTCATGGACTGGCCGCGGGTCGGCTGGCCGTTGATCTTGACGATAAAGTCGCCGGCCTGAATGCCAGCCTTGGACGCCGGGGTGTCGTCGATCGGCGAGACGACCTTGATATTGCCGTCCTCGGAGCCGACTTCAATGCCCAGGCCGCCGAATTCGCCGCTGGTGCTTTCCTGCAGCTCGGCAAAATCTTCCGGGCCCAGGTAGGCGGAGTGCGGGTCGAGGTTGCTGAGCATGCCCTTGATGGCATTTTCCAGCAGGGTCTTGTCGTCTACGGGTTCGACGTAGGCTGCCTTGATCCGGTCCATCACCTCGGCAAAGGTGCGCAGCTCTTCCAGCGGCAACGGTGCCTTGGTGGTCGCGGCCGTGGCGGCGGGTGCAGCTGGAGCGGCCTGGTCGGCGAAAGCCAGAGGCGCGCCGATCACCAGGGCGATCGTCAGGGCCAGCGAAGTGAGGCGGGACAAATGCAGCATGTCGAACGAACTCCTAATGTAGATGCGGCCCTATCCTTGGGAACGGCACCATTGTGCGGGATCGCTCGGGCGACCCTGCTGACGAATAGCGAAGTACAGCGCCGGGGTGTCCTGGCCACCACTGTTACCGACAGTGGAGATGGATTCACCGGCTTTTACAACATCACCTGCCGACTTGAGCAAAGTCTGATTGTGGCCGTAAAGGCTCAAATAGCCATTGCCGTGATCGAGAATCACCAATAAACCGGCGCCCCGCAGCCAATCGGCAAACACCACGCGGCCACCATGGACGGCGTGGACCTGGCTGCCGGCGGCGGCGCTGATCATCACCCCATCCCACTTGGCGCGGGTGTCATCGCCACGGGTTTCACCGAAGCGTGCCAGTAATCGACCATCAACCGGCCATGGAAGTTTGCCGCGGGCTGAAGCAAAAGGGCCGCCGAACGACTCGCCGGCGCTGGAAACCAGCGGGCCAGGGGCTGCATGCACCGGTTTACGCGGTACCGGAGCGTCGCTGGTGGCGGCCAGTTCGGCCTCACGCTGACGCTTTTTTTCCGCTTCCTGCTGGGCGATCAGCGCTTTCTGCCGTGCTTCTTCCGCCTCGCGTGCCTGGCGGGCCAGGGTTTCTTCGATGGTCTTGAGGACTTTGGCCAGGTCGGCCTGGTCTTGCTCGCGGGCCTGCAGCTTGGCGTCGCGGGCCTTCACGTCGTCATTGAGCTTGGCCAGGGCCAATTGGCGTTCCTTGCGGACTTTGTCCAACTCGTCGCGCTGGGCGTCGAGGCTGCTTTTCTGATCCTGCAACTGTGACTGCTGGTTGGCGATTTCCTGTTCGACGTTGGCCAACTGGCGCAGGGTTTCGTTGAAGCCTTTCAATTGCTCCAGGCGGGCCTTGCTCAAGTAATCGTAGTAGGTCAGGGTGCGCGCGAATTTTTCCGGGTTCTGCTGGTTGAGCAGCAGCTTGAGGTATTCCTGGCGGCCGTTCTGGTAGGCGGCGCGGGCCTGGATCGCGATCAGGCGTTGCTGTTCAACGCGTGCGCTCTGGAGTTTTTTTTTCTCAGCGTCGAGTCGCTCCAGTTCCGACTCGCTCTTCTTTAGTTCTTTCTGTAGCTCCTGGACCTGCTTCTCCAGCTTGCCCATTTCGGTTTCCGTGCCGCGCAGGTCTTTCTGCACCCCGGATTTTTCTTCCTGGAGCTTGCCCAGCAGTTTTTTCAGCTCGGCAATGTCCTGACGCGTAGCGTCCAACTGTTGTTGGGTTTGTGCGCGCTCATCGGCGAATGCCGGTTGGAGCAGGCAGACAAGAGCAAGGGTAATCAAGGCGCGAAGCATAGAGGCGGGCGACACCAGGGAAATGGACGGCCTAGTATGCCCGCCAAGCGCCGCAAAAAAAACGCCCAATTCGGGCGGGAACGCAAGATAGGTGCCGAGTGGCGGTGGTATGGCAAAAAGACATCTACCAAACGGTACAAAACCCAGGTGGGTGGGAGCAGGCCCCCTCCCACCTGGGTTTTGTGGTGCGCGTCAGATCAGACCAGGATCGAAGTCCCAGTCATCTCTTTCGGCTTCTCCAGCCCCATCAACATCAGCATGGTCGGCGCCACATCCGCCAGCACGCCGCCGCTGCGCACTTTGAAATTGCGCTTGCCGACATAGATGAACGGCACCGGCTCGGTGGTGTGGGCAGTGTGGGCCTGGCCGGTGGATTCGTCGGACATCTGCTCGCAGTTGCCGTGGTCGGCCGTGATCAGCGCTTCGCCGCCGACTTTTTCCAGGGCCTCGACGATGCGACCGACGCACTGGTCCAGGCATTCCACGGCCTTGATGGCAGCGGCCAGGTTGCCGCTGTGGCCGACCATGTCGCCGTTGGCGTAGTTGACCACGATCACGTCATAGCGCTGGTGGTCGATGGCGTCGACGATCTTGTCGGTGACTTGCGGCGCGCTCATTTCCGGCTGCAGGTCGTAGGTGGCGACTTTCGGCGATGGAATCAGGATGCGTTCTTCGCCCGGGAACGGCTCTTCGCGACCGCCGGAGAAGAAGAAGGTCACGTGGGCATACTTCTCGGTTTCGGCGATGCGCAGTTGGGTCTTGCCGTTTTTCGCCAGGTAATCGCCCAGCACGTTGTCCAGGCTGCCCGGGGCGAACGCCGAGGGGGCCGGGATGTTGGCGGCGTATTGGGTGAGCATGACGAACTCGACTTTCGGCTGGCGCGCGCGTTCGAAGTCCTTGAAGCCGGCGTCCACGAACACGTGGCTCAGCTCGCGGGCACGGTCGGCGCGGAAGTTCATGAACACCACGGCGTCGCCGTCTTCGACTTTCACCGGTGCGCCGATGGTGGTGGCCTTGACGAACTCATCGCTTTCGCCACGGGCGTAGGCGGCTTCCAGGCCGTCCTGGGCGGTGGCGGCGTTGAATTCGGCCTGGCCGTCGACGATCAGGTTGTAGGCCTGGGCAACGCGGTCCCAGCGGTTGTCACGGTCCATGGCGAAGTAACGGCCTATCAGGCTGGCGATGCGGCCCTTGCCGAGGGCGGCGAAGGTGGCGTCCAGCAGCTCGATGGACGACTGCGCGCTTTTCGGCGGGGTGTCGCGGCCGTCGAGGAAGGCGTGCAGGTAGATCTTGTCGGCGCCGCGCTTGAATGCCAGTTCGGCCATGGCGACCAGGTGGTCCTGGTGGCTGTGGACGCCACCGTCCGACAGCAGGCCCATGATGTGCACGGCCTTGCCGGCGGCGACTGCTTTATCTACCGCCGCGCAGAGGGTCGGGTTCTCGAAGAACTCGCCATCGCGGATCGATTTGGTGACACGGGTGAAGTCTTGATAGACCACTCGTCCGGCGCCGAGATTCATGTGGCCGACTTCCGAGTTGCCCATCTGGCCATCCGGCAGGCCCACGTCCATGCCCGAACCGGAGATCAGCCCGTTGGGTTGGCTGGCGGTCAGACGGTCCAGTACGGGCTTGTTGGCCGAGTACACGGCGTTGTCGTGGTGGCTTTCACTGTGTCCGAAGCCATCGAGAATTATCAGGACCAGGGGTTTAGGCGTAGTAGTCATAGATCCTCTCGCGGCGGTAATAAAGGAAGGCAATTGAAAAGGGAGTGGCAGTTTAAAGCGAAGTTCCGACCACGTCACCGCTTTACGGGGGTTGGCCCCCCCTGGCGGCTGTGTATACTTACCGCCATTTTAACGCCCTGGAACCTCCTTGATGGTTGATCACCTGATTGCATTTGCCACTGCCCACTACCTGCTCGTGGGTGCCTTCGTCATCCTGCTGGCGCTGCTGATCGCTCATGAGTTGAGCCGTGGTGGCCGCAGCCTGAGCACGTCGGAGCTGACCGCGCTGGTCAACAAGGATGAGGCCGTTGTCGTTGATATCCGTCCGAGCAAGGAATTTGCCGCCGGCCATATCGTCGGCGCCATCAACATTCCGCAGGACAAGCTGATCGCGCGCCTGGCCGAGCTGGAAAAACACAAGGCCAAGACCATCATCCTGGTCGACGCCCAAGGCCAGCATTCCGGCACCCACGCCCGCGAAATGCTCAAGACCGGCTTCACCGCCGCCAAGCTGTCGGGTGGTATCAGCAGCTGGCGCGCCGATAACCTGCCGCTGGTGAAGTGATATGAGCCAGGTTGTCGTATATTCCAGCGATTATTGCCCTTACTGCATGCGGGCCAAGGCCTTGCTGGAGAAGAAGGGGGTTGCCTTCGAAGAGATCAAGGTCGACGGCAAACCCCAGGTGCGTGCCGAGATGGCCCAGAAGGCGGGGCGCACCTCTGTGCCGCAGATCTGGATCGGCGCCAAGCATGTCGGTGGATGCGATGACCTGTTCGCTCTGGAGCGCGCCGGTAAACTCGATGCGCTGCTGCTCGTCTGACTCCCAACCCCTAAAAGACCCCAAGATCAAGGATCTGAGATGACTGACCAACAGAACACCGAAGCAGCAGAAGCTCAAGGCCCACAATTCTCGTTGCAGCGCATCTACGTGCGTGACCTGTCGTTCGAAGCGCCGAAAAGCCCGGCCATCTTCCGCCAGGAATGGACCCCAAGCGTCGCGCTGGACCTGAATACCCGTCAAAAGCCACTGGAAGGCGACTTCCACGAAGTCGTGCTGACCCTGTCGGTTACCGTCAAGAACGGCGAAGAAGTGGCCTTCATCGCTGAAGTGCAACAGGCTGGCATCTTCCTGATCCAGGGCCTGGACGAAGCGTCCATGAGCCACACCCTGGGTGCGTTCTGCCCGAACATCCTGTTCCCGTATGCCCGTGAAGCCCTGGACAGCCTGGTTACCCGTGGCTCGTTCCCGGCGCTGATGCTGGCTCCGGTGAACTTCGATGCCCTGTACGCTCAAGAGCTGCAGCGCATGCAACAGGAAGGTTCGTCGACGGTTCAGTAATCTCGAGCCTGACGCAGGACCCCATGTGGGAGGGGGCTTGCTCCCGATGGCGGTGTGTCAGTCGACCTCTACTTGACTGAACCACCGCCATCGGGAGCAAGCCCCCTCCCACATTCGTTATGCGTGTTACTTGAAACCGAGCTGGCGCCAGCCTTCGTAGACGGCGACTGCCACGGTGTTGGACAGGTTCAGGCTGCGGCAACCCTCGCGCATCGGCAAACGCAGGCGATGGCCGTCGGGCAGGGCGTCGAGCACCTCGGCTGGCAGGCCGCGGCTTTCCGGGCCGAACAGGAAGGCGTCGCCTTCGGCGAAGCTGGCGTCGTGGAATGGCCGCGAACCCTTGGTGGTGAACGCGAACAACCGCGGGTGGCCCAGGCTTTCCAGGCAACTGGCCAGGTCGGCGTGGCGCTGCAGGGTGGCATACTCGTGGTAGTCCAGCCCGGCGCGGCGCAGTCGCTTGTCGTCCATGTCGAAGCCCAGGGGCTCGATCAAGTGCAGGTGGCAGCCACTGTTGGCGCACAGCCTGATAACGTTGCCGGTATTCGGCGGAATTTCTGGTTGAAAAAGGATGACGTGAAACATGCACGGCTCCGAAGGCAAAGATGCGCTGCATTCTACCCCCGAAGAGGACCCGAGGCCGAAGCTAATGCCGAAGGTCATGGGCTCGTTGGCGATTGTCGGCCTGATGGTGGGCTTGATGATCGGCCGCCTGACCACACCGGATCCGGTCGAATTGCAGCAGGTGGAGACAATGCAGGACGGTGTGCGGGTGTGGTTCAGCCGCGAACCCAAGCTGCACGGCGAGCACATCGACGGCACCGTGGCGCTGTTGTTCGGCGCGCAAGGTAAGTCCGCCGGTGGGCAACTCAAGGTCAATGACAAGGATGTGAACTGGCGCGTGCGCAAGACCGATGCGGGCTTGCTGTTGAACCTGGTGGCGGCTCGGCCGTTGCGTGGGGAGTGGAAGGGCGAGGAGGCCGATGGCCGCTGGCGGCTGGAGGTCCATCTCCAGGAGGAATAAAAGAGGGAATCCCCGGCCTGCCTGTACCAAGGTCCCCAAAACGGGCTGGGCTATGGGCGCTGTGCCCCATAAGCCCCGGTGTAAAGAAGGGAGTTCCCGGCCTGCCTGTACCAGGGCTCCCAAAACGGGGTGAAGCCAGTGGCTTCGGTGTTAAAGAGGGAATCCCCAGCCTGCCTGTACCAAGGTTCCCCAAAGCGGTGTGGAGCGCGACGCGGTTCGCATCAAGCACCCCGGGTGTAAAGAGGGGATTCTCGGCCTGCCTGTACCAAGGTCCCCGAAACTGGGTTGTGCAAGGGTTATTGCAGGGCGCGTGCCAGGCTTGCCAATTTGTCCCGAAAAAATTCTCCAGAAAGCGCAAAGCCCCGGAATACGGGGCTTTGGTGTTTTCGGTTATCTGATTTCAGGCGGCGGGGCTGAGGTTTCAGGGGTTGGCGCCGTGCCCGATGCCGGTTCATGGTGCCTTGAAGCGGTGCATGGTCGCCAAACCTTGTGCAGATCCAAATGTGTGTGGGGCTTGCTCCCACATTAGCTCTTCAGTGGGCCTGAGATTCAGGCGTCGTCGCCCTCGTCGTCGTCACCACCGTCGACCTTCATCCCCAGTTCCTTGATCTTGCGCGTCAGGGTATTGCGGCCCCAGCCCAGCAGCACGGCGGCGTCGCGACGGCGACCGGCGGTGTGCTTGAGGGCGGTCTCGATCATGATCCGCTCGAAGGCCGGCACGGCGCTGTCCAACAGGTTCGACTGGCCGCGTGCCAGGGCCTGGTCGGCCCATTGGCGCAGCGCCTGTTCCCAGTTGGTCACGGGGGCCGAGTCTTGCGGCAGGCTGAGCAACTCCGGCGGCAGGTCGCCGATATGCACTTCGCGCCCGGATGCCATCACCGTGATCCAGCGGCAGGTGTTCTCCAGCTGGCGCACGTTGCCTGGCCACGGCAGGTTCTTGAGGTATTCCTCGGTCTCGCTTTTCAGCAGCTTGGGTTCGACCGCCAGTTCCTGGGCGGCGCGGCTGAGGAAGTGGCGGGCGAGGGTGGGGATGTCTTCACGACGGTCCGACATCCGTGGGATGTGGATACGGATCACGTTGAGGCGGTGAAACAAGTCCTCACGGAATTTGCCCGCGTGCACCAGGGTTTCCAGGTTCTGGTGGGTCGCCGCGATGATACGCACGTCGACCTTGACCGGCGTATGCCCGCCCACACGGTAGAACTCGCCGTCCGCCAGCACGCGCAGCAGACGGGTCTGGGTGTCGGCCGGCATGTCGCCGATTTCGTCGAGGAACAGCGTGCCACCGTCCGCCTGTTCAAAGCGCCCGCGTCGCAGGTTGGCAGCGCCGGTGAAGGCGCCTTTCTCGTGGCCGAACAGCTCCGACTCCATCAGGTCCTTGGGGATCGCCGCCATGTTCAGCGCGATGAACGGCGAGGCCGCCCGTGGGCTGTGACGGTGTAGGGCATGGGCCACCAGTTCTTTACCGGTGCCCGACTCGCCGTTGATCAGCACGGTGATGTTGGAGTGGCTCAAGCGCCCGATGGCGCGAAACACTTCCTGCATCGCCGGCGCTTCGCCGATGATTTCCGGGGTGCGGGTCAGGGCCGGCGGGGCTTCCTGGTTCTGTTGCTCCTGAGCGTGCTGGTTGGCGCGCTTGACCAGTGCGACGGCTTCATCCACGTCGAACGGCTTGGGCAGGTATTCGAAGGCGCCGCCCTGATAGGACGCCACCGCGCTGTCCAGGTCCGAGTGCGCGGTCATGATGATCACTGGCAGGCGCGGGTGCTGCTCGCGGATGCGCGCGAGCAAGTCCAGGCCGCTGGCGCCGGGCATGCGGATGTCGGAGATGATCACGTCGGGCTGCTGGCGCGCCAGGCGGCTCATTACCCCGTCAGCGCTGTCGAAGCTCTGGGTGGTCATGCCTTCCTGTTGCAAGGCTTTCTCGAGGACCCAGCGGATAGAACGGTCGTCATCGACGATCCACACAGTTTCACTACGGCTCATGTCGATGGGGCTCCTTGTTCCAGAGGCAGAAAGATCGAGAACGTGGTGTGGCCAGGATGGCTCTCACATTCGATCAGACCCTGGTGCTGGCTGATGATGTTCTGGGTAATGGCCAGGCCCAGCCCGGTACCGTCCGGGCGGCCGCTGACCATGGGAAAGAAAATGGTTTCCTGAAGTTCCGCAGGAATGCCTGGGCCGTTGTCGATGATCTCGACCTTGGTCACCAGGCGATGGCGCACATGGCCAATGGTGAACTGGCGCAGGGCGCGGGTGCGCAGGGTGATGCGGCCCAGGCGCAGCTCGTTCTGGCTGCTGATGGCCTGCATGGCGTTGCGCACGATGTTGAGCACTGCCTGGATCATCTGTTCGCGGTCGATCAATACATCCGGGATGCTCGGGTCGTAGTCACGCACCAAGGTGATGCAACCCTGGCTTTCGGCCTCGACCAGTTGGCAAACGCGTTCGAGTACCTCATGCACGTTGGTCATCGCCAGCGACGGCAGCTTGTTGGAGCCGAGCATGCGGTCCACCAGGTTACGCAGGCGGTCGGCTTCTTCGATGATGACGTTGGTGTAGTCCTTGAGGTGCTCGTCCGGCAGCTCGCGCGCCAGCAGCTGCGCCGCGCCGCGAATCCCGCCGAGGGGGTTCTTGATCTCATGGGCCAGGCCGCGCACCAGCATCTTGCTGGTTTCCTGTTTGGACAACTGCGCTTCTTCCTTGGTGATGCGCAGCAGGCGGTCGCGGGGGTGTACTTCGAGCAGCAGCAGCGTAGCGCCATTGCTCAGGATCGGGGTCACGGCGTAGTCGACCGTCAGGGTCTGGCCGGTCAGGGCCGTCAGCATCGCTTCGCGCTTGGTGAACGGGTGCGCCTGCTCCACCGCCTGGCGCAACGAGCTCAAGGCTTCGGCCGACTCGGTGAACAGCTCGCTGATGAACTGCCCATGGCTGCGCTGGCCGCTGATGGCCAGGAGCATCTCCGCCGCCGGGTTCATGTACTCAAGGCGCAGGTCGGCATTGAGCAGGATGGTCGCGGTGGTCAGGTTGTCGAGTAACAAACGGTGCAGTGCATCGCTGATGGTCATCAGGACCTCTTTTGGAGCAAGGCGCGCGCTTGAGGCACACGCTGATACAAGGAAAATGCAAAAACCAAACCAAGGCTCCGAAAAGAAGCGTCGAAGCCCTGAAATAAGGGTTTGAGGCACAAAACTGTGGCGTTCTGCCAGCTTGCTCGGGAAGTTCCGAACCAAAATGGGCTGGGCAGGTGGGCAAGGTGCAACCCGTCGCACCAATATAGTGCTGATTTGAACAGTCTGTTCAGGAAGGGGTGAGCGCACGTTTTGCGCGGGCAAAAAAAAGACCTCCCGAGGGAGGTCTTTTCGTCACGCCACGTTACGCAGCGCTACCGGATCAGCAGCTGTAGTACAGCTCGTATTCCAGTGGGTGTACGAAGGTGCGAACCTTGATTTCTTCTTCGCTTTTCAGGCCGATGTAAGCGTCGATGAAGTCGTCGCTGAACACGCCGCCTTTGGTCAGGAACGCACGGCCCTTGTCCAGCTCTTCCAGGGCTTCTTTCAGGCTGCCACACACTTGTGGGATCTCTTTGGCCTCTTCAGGCGGCAGGTCGTACAAGTTTTTGTCGGCGGCGTCGCCAGGGTGGATCTTGTTCTGGATGCCGTCCAGGCCAGCCATCAGCAGGGCAGCGAAGGCCAGGTATGGGTTGGCTGCCGGGTCCGGGAAGCGAGCTTCGATACGGCGAGCGCGAGGGCTGGACACGTAAGGAATACGGATCGAGGCGGAACGGTTACGGGCCGAGTAGGCCAGCATTACCGGTGCTTCGAAGCCAGGTACCAGACGCTTGTAGGAGTTGGTCGACGGGTTGGTGAAGCCGTTCAGGGCCTTACCGTGCTTGATGATGCCGCCGATGAAGTACAGGGCGGTGTCGGACAGGCCGGCATAACCTTCGCCAGCGAAGGTGTTCTTGCCATCTTTGGCGATGGACAGGTGAACGTGCATACCCGAACCGTTATCGCCGTACAGAGGCTTAGGCATGAAGGTCGCGGTACGGCCGTAGGCAACGGCGGTGTTGTGTACGCAGTACTTCAGGGTCTGGACTTCGTCAGCCTTGTTCACCAGGGTGTTGAACTTCACACCGATTTCGTTCTGGCCGGCAGTGGCCACTTCGTGGTGATGCACTTCGATGACCAGGCCCATGTCTTCCATGGCGTTGCACATGGAGGTACGGATTTCGTGGTCGTGGTCGAACGGTGGAACCGGGAAGTAACCGCCTTTGATACCTGGACGGTGGCCATGGTTGCCGCCTTCCACGTCCTGGTCGGACATCCACGAACCTTGTTCGGAGTAGATCTTGAACATGGAACCGGAGATATCGGACTTGAACTTCACTTCGTCGAAGATGAAGAATTCTGGTTCTGGGCCGACGAATACGGTGTCGCCGATACCGGTGGACTTCAGGTATTCCTCGGCGCGCTTGGCGATCGCACGTGGGTCGCGGTCGTAGCCTTGCATGGTCGAAGGCTCGATCACGTCGCACACCAGGATCAGGGTGGCTTCTTCGGTGAACGGGTCCAGCACGGCAGTGCTGTCGTCCGGCATCAGGATCATGTCGGAGGCTTCGATGCCTTTCCAGCCAGCAATGGAGGAACCGTCGAACATTTTGCCTTCTTCGAAGAAAGCTTCATCCAGCGCGTCGCGAGCCGGCATGGTCACGTGGTGCTGAGTGCCTTTGGTGTCCGTGAAGCGCAGATCAATCCATTTAACGTCATGATCTTTGATGAGTTGAACCGACTTCGACATAGTGTCCTCCGGGTGGCTTCGGGCTGGGGTAGTGGAGTTAGCCCTTAGAATGTGGGTGATGCCGGCGCGGATAGTCCGCCATGGCAACCTGCCTCACAAGAGAGCAAATTGCATGCCAGTGCGCCAACATGGGTTTTTTGCTCCAAAAGCGCCTCTATATAGGTGCGTGGCGACAAAAGCCGAAAAATAGCGCACCGCAATGTGGCGCATCGCTCTCTCTATGCACTCATATGGTGCGAGTGCAGTGCGATGCATATTAACTGGTTAAACCTTGAGCGATTTCCGCTATAATCCGCGCCCCCCTTTTTCGGCAGGCCCTGCGCGCGCTGTTTCCATGAAATTAATCGTTAAAGTGTTCCCCGAGATCACCATCAAAAGCCGACCGGTACGGATGCGTTTCATCCGTCAGTTGGCCAAGAACATCCGTGCCGTGCTCCGCGATCTGGACCCGGCTGTGGTGGTGAACGGCGTGTGGGACAACCTCGAGCTGGAAACCCGTGTCACCGACCCTAAAGCCTTGAAGGACATGACCGAGCGCCTGAGCTGCATGCCGGGCATCGCGCACTTCCTGCAGGTGGACGAGTACCCGCTGGGCGACTTCGACGACATCACCGAGAAGTGCAAACTGCACTTCGGCAGTGAGTTGGAAGGCAAGATTTTTTCGGTGCGTTGCAAGCGTGCCGGCAAGCATCCATTCAGCTCCATGGATGTCGAGAAATACGTCGGCAGCAAGCTGCGTCGCGAGTGCGGCGCCGCCGGAATTTCCCTGAAAGCGCCGCAAATTGAAGTGCGCATGGAAATTCGCGACCAACGGTTGTTTGTGATCCACAGCCAGCACAACAGCATCGGCGGCTACCCGCTGGGTGCCCTGGAACAGACCCTGGTCTTGATGTCCGGCGGTTTCGATTCCACGGTGGCGGCCTACCAGATCATGCGGCGCGGCCTGATGAGCCACTTCTGCTTCTTCAATCTGGGCGGGCGTGCACACGAATTGGGCGTGATGGAAGTCGCGCACTACATCTGGAAAAAATACGGCAGCTCCCAGCGCGTGCTATTTGTGAGCGTGCCGTTCGAGGAAGTCCTCGGCGAAATTCTCGGTAAAGTCGATAACAGTCATATGGGCGTAGTATTGAAGCGTATGATGTTGCGCGCTGCGTCCCGAATCGCCGATCAATTGCAGATCGACGCGTTGGTGACCGGTGAAGCGATCTCCCAGGTTTCCAGCCAGACGCTGCCGAACCTGTCGCTCATCGATTGCGTGACCGAGAAGCTGGTGCTGCGGCCGCTGATCGCCAGCCACAAGCAGGACATCATCGACCTGGCAGAACAGATCGGCACCGCCGACTTTGCCAAGCACATGCCTGAATATTGCGGGGTCATTTCGGTGAACCCCAAGACCCACGCCAAGCGCAACCGCGTGGAGTACGAAGAACAACAGTTTGATATGGCGATTCTGGAGCGTGCGCTCGAGAACGCCAAACTGGTCCCGATCGATCGTGTCATCGACGAACTGGGCCAGGATCTGCGGATCGAAGAAGTCAGTGAAGCCCTGGCCGGTCAGATCGTCATCGACATCCGTCACCCGGATGCCGCTGAGGACGAGCCGCTGGACATCCCTGGCATCGACGTACAAACGCTGCCGTTTTATGCATTGAACGCGCGTTTCAAGGAACTGGATAACAGCCGTCAGTACCTGCTGTATTGCGACAAAGGCGTGATGAGTCGCCTGCATGCCCACCATTTGCTCAGTGAGGGGCATGCCAATGTGCGCGTTTATCGACCGAGCTAAGAGCCCGGGGCTGTTTGCCTGTGGCCTGCGTCACCGGCCCCCCGACTCTGCCGTCAAGCTGTAACGGCAAGGCCTGACTCTACTGTTAATCGCTGCCACGACCTGTCAGCACACCGAATCCTCTGATCGAGATACACAAGTGATCGAAAATCTACGTAACATCGCCATCATTGCTCACGTTGACCACGGTAAAACCACCCTGGTAGACAAACTCTTGCGTCAATCCGGCACCCTGGAGCGCAACGAGCTCAACGACGAGCGCGTGATGGACTCCAACGACCAGGAAAAAGAGCGCGGTATTACCATCCTGGCTAAAAACACCGCTATCAACTGGAACGGCTACCACATCAACATCGTGGACACCCCGGGCCACGCCGACTTCGGCGGCGAAGTAGAACGCGTGATGTCGATGGTCGACTCCGTGCTGCTGCTGGTTGACGCTCAAGACGGCCCTATGCCGCAAACCCGTTTCGTGACCAAGAAGGCTTTCGAAGCCGGCCTGCGTCCGATCGTGTGCATCAACAAGGTCGACCGTCCAGGCGCGCGTCCTGATTGGGTTCTGGACCAGATCTTCGATCTGTTCGACAACCTGGGTGCTACCGAAGAACAGCTGGACTTCCAAGTGATCTACGCCTCGGCCCTGAACGGCATCGCCGGTCTGGATCACACCGACATGGCCGAAGACATGACCCCGCTGTACCAGGCCATCGTTGACCACGTTCCACCACCGAAGGTTGACCGTGACGGTCCGTTCCAGATGCAAATCTCGGCACTGGACTACAACAGCTTCCTGGGTGTTATCGGTGTTGGCCGTATCGCCCGTGGCAGCGTCAAGCCGAACACCCCGGTTGTCGCTATCGGCGCCGACGGCAAGAAGCGCAACGGTCGTATCCTGAAGCTGATGGGTCACCACGGCCTGCACCGTATCGACGTTGAAGAAGCTTTCGCCGGCGACATCGTGTGCGTCAGCGGCATGGACTCGCTGTTCATCTCCGACACCCTGTGCCAGCCGGACACTGTCGAGGCGATGAAGCCTCTGACCGTCGACGAGCCAACCGTTTCCATGACCTTCCAGGTAAACGACTCGCCTTTCTGCGGTAAAGAAGGCAAGTTCGTGACTTCCCGTAACATCAAGGAACGTCTGGACAAAGAGCTGCTGTACAACGTGGCACTGCGCGTTGAAGAAGGCGACTCGGCTGACAAGTTCAAGGTTTCCGGCCGTGGTGAGCTGCACCTCTCGGTACTGATCGAAACCATGCGTCGCGAAGGCTTCGAAATGGGCGTTGGTCGTCCTGAAGTGATCATCCGTACCGTTGACGGCGTGAAGCAGGAACCGTTTGAAAACGTGACCATCGATACCCCTGAAGAATCCCAGGGCAAGGTCATGGAAGAGATGGGCCTGCGTAAAGGCGACCTGACCAACATGGTGCCGGATGGCAAAGGCCGTGTACGTCTGGAATACAACATCCCTGCTCGTGGTCTGATCGGTTTCCGTAACCAGTTCCTGACCCTGACCAACGGTGCTGGCATCCTGACCTCGATCTTTGATCGCTACGACACCATGAAGTCCGGCGACATGTCCGGCCGTCAGAACGGTGTTCTGGTTTCGGTTGAAACCGGCAAGGCACTGACCTACTCCCTGGAAACCCTCCAGGCGCGTGGCAAGCTGTTCGTTGAACACGGTCAAGAGATCTACAACGGTCAGATCGTTGGTCTGAACAGCCGTGACAACGACATGGGCGTCAACCCAACCAAAGGCAAGAAGCTCGACAACATGCGTGCTTCGGGTAAAGACGAAACCATCGCTCTGGTCCCACCTGTTCGCTTCACCCTGGAACAGGCCCTGGAATTCATCCAGGACGACGAGCTGTGCGAAGTCACGCCTAAGTCGATCCGCCTGCGTAAGAAGATCCTGGACGAAGGCGAGCGTACCCGCGCTGCCAAGAAAGCCAAGAACTGAGTTAACTCAGGCTGAATGAAAAACGCCCCCGGTCGAAAGGCCGGGGGCGTTTTTTTATGCCTGCAGGTTTTGTGCTGAATATGCCGGCCCTATCGGGGGCAAGCCCCACATTTTGAAGGCGTTCACAAATCAAAACCGTGGGAGGGGGCTTGCCCCCGATAGGGCCCTTGAGAGCCCTGCAAAACGTGGATCAGAACTTATCGAGAGTCTTGAAATTGGTCTCGCGCACCACTTCCTTGGGCTTGTACGCGCAATACCCCGGCCGCGGGCCGATTTTCGGGTGGTTGCGGCAGGTGTCCGGGCGCTTGTCATAAATAGTGCAGAAGCGCGTCTTACGATCGAGGTACAGGCAGTCGTTGTTGCTCATGCGCTGCAGGGTAAATATTTCGGATTTGGAGTTGAAGCGCTCGACGATGCCTTCCTTCTGCAAGCGCTTGGCGATGTTCTTCGGCGGGTCGCCGCGCTCGAACTCATCGACGATGCCAATGCGGATCAGGTCCTTGATCTTCACCTCGACCGGCAGCGTGCAGCAGCTGGACACGCAGCCGCCGCACATGTGGGCAGAATATTTCTGCCAGGTTTCGAGACGGTCGAGTTCCGCGGCGGCGATCAGTTGAGGCTTCATCAGGGTTCCAAGGTGGGGCAGTATCCGGGCGCGGGATCATACCGGGATGGGTGATTTTTTGAACAATATTTTCTGATTTTCAGCCCGAAGGCGGTTCGGTCGTTGAACAGGCACGACCCCTGCATCAAATTCCCACAAATGTGAATGAGTTAAAAAACTGCCGAACCAGAGTGTTTGCCATCGGTCAGACCGACTAGGCTCTAGCAACTCCTTCAATCTCGCTCGAGGTCGCATCGATGTCTCAGGAACCGCTTGCACGAGAAGCAGAGGTAGCCGCATTTCGCGATGCTGTCTTGACCAAACTCACCTACGCGGTGGGCAAAGACCCGGATCATGCCTTCGACCATGACTGGTTCGAAGCCATTGCCCTGGCCGCCCGCGACCAGATGGTCGACCACTGGATGGACCATACGCGGCGTATCTACCGCAAAGGCCAGAAGCGGGTTTATTACCTCTCCCTGGAATTTCTCATCGGCCGCCTGCTCTACGACAGCCTGAGCAACCTCGGCGTGCTGGAGATCGCTCGCGAAGCCCTGGCCGAGCTCGGTGTGGACCTCGAGCGCATCCGTGTGCTGGAGCCCGACGCGGCGCTCGGCAACGGTGGCCTGGGCCGTCTGGCCGCCTGCTTCATGGAAAGCATGTCGACCCTGGGCATTGCCGGCCACGGTTATGGCATCCGCTATGAACACGGGCTGTTCCGCCAGGCGATCGTCGATGGCTGGCAGCAGGAGCAAACCGAACGCTGGCTGGATTTCGGCAACCCATGGGAGTTCGAGCGCGCCGAGGTGATTTACCCGATTGGCTTCGGCGGCAGCGTCCAGACCGTGCCGGATGCTTCCGGCAAGATGATCCAGGTCTGGGCGCCCAACGAAACCGTGCGCGCCGTGGCCTACGACACCCCAGTGGTCGGCTGGCGCGGTGCCAGCGTCAACACCCTGCGGTTGTGGCGTGCGCGCGCCGTGGAAGACCTGCACCTGGAGCGTTTCAACGCCGGCGACCACTTGGGCGCCGTCGCCGAGGTGGCCCGCGCCGAGAGCATCTCCCGTGTGCTTTACCCGGCCGACAGCACCGAAGCGGGGCAGGAACTGCGGCTGCGCCAGGAATACTTCTTCGTCGCCGCCTCTTTGCAGGACCTGCTGCGCCGCCACAAGAACATGCACGGCTCGGTACTCAGCCTGGGCGAACACGCAGCGATCCAGCTCAACGACACCCACCCGTCGATCGCCGTCGCCGAGTTGATGCGCCAGCTGGTCGATCTGCACGATGTTCCGTGGGACGCCGCGTGGGATGTCACGGTGGAAACCCTGTCGTACACCAACCACACCCTGTTGCCCGAAGCCTTGGAAACCTGGCCGGTCGGTCTGATGGAGCGCATGTTGCCGCGGCACATGCAGATCATCTACCTGATCAACGCGCAGCACATCGATTCGCTGCGGGCCAAGGGCATCCACGATTTCGACGTGCTGCGCGCGGTGTCGCTGATCGAAGAAGACAACGGCCGCCGCGTGCGCATGGGCAACCTGGCGTTCCTCGGCTCCCATAGCGTCAACGGCGTGTCCGGCTTGCACACCCAACTGATGCGCAGCACGGTGTTCTCCGAACTGCACAAGTTGTATCCAGAGCGCATCAACAACAAAACCAACGGCATCACCTTCCGCCGCTGGCTGTACCAGGCCAACCCGAAACTCACCGACATGCTGGTGGACGCGCTGGGCCCGGACATCCTCGACACCATGGAAACGCGCCTGACGGAGTTGGAGACCTTCGCCGAGAAACAGGCCTTCCGCAAAGCGTTCGCCGAGCAGCGTCTGCACAGCAAGCGTGCCCTGGCCGAGATCATCCACGAGCGCCTGGGCATTGCGGTCAACCCGGCGGCGATGTTCGACGTGCAGGTCAAGCGCATTCACGAATACAAGCGCCAACTGCTCAACCTGTTGCACACCGTCGCGCTGTACCAGGCGATCCGCGCCGAGCCGGGCACCGATTGGGTGCCGCGGGTGAAGATCTTTGCGGGCAAGGCGGCTGCCAGTTATCACCAGGCCAAGCTGATCATCAAGCTGACCAACGACATCGCGCGCACCGTCAACAACGACCCGACCGTGCGCGGCTTGCTCAAAGTGGTGTTCCTGCCCAACTACAACGTCAGCCTGGCCGAAAGCATCATCCCGGCGGCGGACTTGTCGGAGCAGATCTCCACGGCCGGCTTCGAGGCGTCGGGTACCAGCAACATGAAGTTCGGCCTCAACGGCGCGCTGACCATCGGCACCATGGACGGCGCCAACGTGGAGATGCACGAGCGCGTGGGCGGCGAGCACATGTTTATCTTCGGCCTCAGTGCGCAGCAGGTGGAGGCGCGCAAACATGCCGGCGAGTTCAATGCCGGGCCGGACATCGCGGCGTCCCATCGTCTGAACGATGTGCTCCAGGCGATTCGCGGCGGGGTGTTCTCGCCAGATGATCCGGGCCGTTATGTGGGCTTGATCGACGGGCTGATCGACTACGATCGCTTCCTGGTATGCGCCGATTTCGACGCCTACTGGGAAGCGCAGGCGCGGGTCGAAGCGCACTGGCATGACTCCAAGGAGTGGTGGCGTTCGGCGGTGCTCAATACCGCGCGGATGGGGTGGTTCTCGTCGGACCGCACGATCCGCGAGTACGCCACCGAGATCTGGAAAGCGTTGGACTAAGCACCGCAAACCCAAATGTGGGAGGGGGCTTGCTCCCGATGGCGGGGTGTCAGTTTGCAGAGATGTCGACTGGTATACCGCTATCGAGAGCAAGCCCCCTCCCACATTGGGCCCGCGTCGATATACTGGGCGCCGGTTTGCTCAGGGATATCGACCATGCAATGGATTTTCATGCTGATTGGCCTCGCGCTCGGCTGGACGCTCGATGAGTCGTTCGGCGATGCGGGCATCGGTGCGCTGTTGGGGTTGGGCATCGGACAGGCGATTCGTCTGACCAAGCTTGCGGCACAGGCGCAACAACAGGCTCATCAGTTGGAGTCCACGCAAAAGGCGCTGATTGCCCTGGGTGAACGCCTGCGGCAACTCGAGGTGCCTGCGCCGACGAGCCAGGTCATTGTCGAACCGCCTGTTCCCGAGCCGATGCCGGCCACTCCGGCCACCGAACTGGTTTGGGAGCTGCCCCCCGAACTGGCGCCCGTGGCCATGGTCACCGAACCCAGTCAGCCGCTGCCGGCGGATGCCTGGGCACCGGCGCCCACGCCTGCGCCTGCCAAAGCACCTGCCGCTCCTCGCGGCCCTAACCTGATCGAACGCGCCATCCGCGGCGCACGCAATTGGCTGTTCGGCGGCAATACCGTGCTGCGTGTGGGCGTGGTGCTGCTGTTTCTCGGCCTGGCGTTCCTGCTGCGCTATGCCACCGAAGGCATGGTGGTGCCGATCGAACTGCGTTACGCCGGGGTCGCCGCCGCCGCCTTGGGCCTGCTGGGCCTGGGCTGGTGGCTGCGGCTGCGCAACAGCAATTACGGCTTGATGCTGCAAGGCACCGGTATTGCGGTGCTGTATCTGACGGTGTTTGCCGCGATGCGCCTGCACCCGTTGATCGACCCGAGCGCGGCGCTGGGCCTGCTGGTGGCGGTCACGGTGTTCTCGGCGATTCTGGCGATTACCCAGGATGCGTTGGGGCTGGCCTGCGCGGCGGCGCTTGGCGGTTTTGCCGCGCCGATTCTGACCTCGACCGGCGCCGGCAACCATGTGGCACTGTTCAGTTACTTCGCCTTGCTCAACGCCGGCATCCTCGCCATCGCCTGGTTCAAGGCGTGGCGCTTGCTCAACCTGATCGGTTTTGTCGGCACCTTCGGCATCGGCTTCGCCTGGGGCCTGCGTTCGTATGCCCCGCAGCTGCTGTGGAGCACCGAGCCGTTCCTGATCGGGTTTTTCTTGATGTACCTGGCGATCGGCCTGCTGTTCACCCGGCGTAAATTGCTGGAAATGAACGACGCGCCCGAGAACGACAGCCGCGAGGCGCTGCTGCGCTGGTCGGCAGCCAAGGGCGATTATGTCGACGGCAGCCTGTTGTTCGGCCCGCCGCTGGTGGGCTTTGGCTTGCAGTTCGCGTTGGTGCAGCACCTGGAGTTCGCCGCCGCGTTCAGTGCGCTCGGCCTGGGCATTATCTACATGGGCCTGGCCCGCCTGCTCAGTGGCGGGCGCGCCTTGTTGCTGGCGGAAACCTGCCTGGCCTTGGGGGTGATCTTTGCCAGCCTGGCCATCCCCCTGGGCCTGGATGCGCGCTGGACCGCCGCCGCCTGGGCGGTGGAAGGCGCCGGGATTTTCTGGCTCGGCTTGCGTCAGCAGCGCCCGTTGGCGCGGGCGTTTGGCGTGTTGCTGCAAGTGGGCTCGGCGCTGGCGTTCCTCAGCGAACTGCGCATCGGCGAACACACTTTGCTCAATGGCGCGCCCTTGGGTGCGCTGCTGCTCGGCGCCGCGTTGTTGTTCAGTTTCGAGCAGTTGCGCCAAGCGTCGCCGCAGCACACCGCCGAGTGGGAACGCCGAGGCCTGCCAGTGCTCGCCAGCCTTGGCCTGAGCTTTCTGTACCTGCTCGCGCCGTTGCTGTTGCAGACCCAAGGCACCGCCATCAGTTGGGCAATCGCCGGTCTGGTGACGCTGTTGATCGGCCTGCGCATCGGCTCGCGCACCTTTTTGTTCACCGCGTTCGGCGTGCAGTTGCTGGGCGGTGCGTTGTTCCTGCTGCGCTTGCAGGGCGGTGACGGCGCGGCGGTATTCAGCGCGGGCTGGAGCGGTTTGCTGACGGCATCGTTGATCGGCCTGGCCCTGATCGGCGGCATGCTGCTGGCGGCCCGCGACGAGACGGTGCGCAGTGATGCGCGGCTGTTGCGTGGGTTGTCGTTGGTGCTGCTGGCCGGCCTGGCGTTGATCAACCTGGCTGTGCTGTTCGTGCTGCCTTGGGACAGCGCCAGCGGGGTGTGGGCGGCCAGTGGTTTGCTGATCATCTGGTTGAGCCTGTACCTGCAACAGCGCGTCAGTTTTGTGTTCGGTCTGCTGCTGCAACTGATCGGCGGTGCTTCGTTCCTGCTGGCGGTGCCGGAACTGCTCGGGCCGTTGAGCCAGGAAGGTTTGCGTCCGCTGGGGCACAGCGGTTTCTGGACGCCGATGGTGTTGGGCCTGGCCGCTCTGGTCGGCGCCTGGCGCTTGCAGCGTGAACCCCATGCGCCGGTGTTTGCGGTGCTGAAACTGCAACGGCTGTCGGACCTGTTGCTGGTGTGGGGCGCGGCGTGGTGGGCCGTGGCGCTGATCGGCGAAGTGCTGCGATTTGTTCCCGGCGCACTGCAAGGCTCGTTCCTGTTGGGTATCGCGGCTGTGAGCGTGGCGATCTGGACGCTGTTGGCACAGCGTCTGCGCTGGGCTTCGCTGGGTATGCTCTGCACGCTGCTGATGCCGGCGGCGGGCGCGGTGTTGCTGGTGTCTGCCCATGATTACTATCACCCGGCGGCGCAGTTCGGCTGGTTGGCCTGGCTGGCGGTGTTCGGCGTGCATTTCATCTCGCTGCGCCGCTTGGCGACGGTGGCCGGGGCCAGGGTCTTGAGCGTTGCCCATGTGCTGGGTTGCTGGATGTTGATCGGCGTGCTGGCGCTGGAGTTGCGCTACGGCCTGTTGTTGCTGTCGAGCGAATACAACGCCTGGCGCTGGCTGGGCTGGGCGATTCTGCCGAGCCTGTACCTGGTGCTGGCAGCTGCGCCACGTGCTTGGCCGTGGCCGGTGTCGGCTTATCCGCGTGAATACCGCGTGCTGGCGGCCCTGCCGCTGGCAGTGTTGATGCTGGGTTGGTTCTGGCTGGCGAACAGTTTCAGCGACGGCACCGCCACGCCGTTGCCTTATGTGCCGCTGCTCAGTCCGTTGGATCTGGGCCTGTTGTTTGCGCTGCTGGGTGTGTACTTGTGGTCGCGCGGCGTGGCGCCGCAACGCGGAGCACGGGCTGAACTGGTCGCCCAGGCGGTCGCGGGCATTTCGCTGTTTGCCTTCTTCACGGCCTTGGTGATGCGCGCGGCCCACCATTGGGGGGGCGTGCCCTTCCATCTGGATGCATTGCTGGCGTCGATGCTGGTTCAGGCGGGTCTGTCGATTGTCTGGACCCTGATCGCCCTCGGCCTGATGATCGGCGGCCACCTGCGTCATCGTCGCGAAGTGTGGCTGATCGGTGCGGCGTTGATTGCCGTGGTGGTGGCCAAGCTGTTTTTTGTCGAGCTGAGCAACCGTGGCGGGCTGGCGCGGATCGTGTCGTTCATTGGCGTGGGCGGGCTGTTGTTGGTGGTGGGTTACTTTGCGCCGCTGCCGCCCAAGCGCGCCGAACCTGTGTCGGAAACTGAAGGAGCATCCTCTTGATCGGTAAGTTGAGCCTGGCCGTGCTGGGCGTGTGTACGGCATTGTCGGCGTGGGGCCAGGAGACGCCCGCCGACTTCAGCGTGCAGGTGCCGCTGGCGGTGAGTGGCAATGGTCCGTGGTATCGCCTGGAGTTGCCGCTGTCGGTGCAGTTGGCGGCGCGTCAGGCGGATCTGAGCGATGTGCGCGTGTTCAACGCCGCCGGTGAGCCGCAAGCCTATGCGCTGTCGCGTCAGCCCGCCGAACGTACCGAAAACCGCCACGTCACCGATGTGAAGTGGTTCCCGCTATACGCCGCCGACGCCCGTGAATCGGTACCTGGCGTGACGCTCAAGGCCACTGCGGAAGGCACCTTGGTGGAGGTCAAACCGTCTTCGGCAGCGAAGCCCGGCCAGCAGGTGCTGCGCGGCTGGGTGCTGGATGCCAGCGCGATCAAGGCCCCGCTGCAGCAACTGACCCTGGACTGGAGCCACGAGCAGGAAGGTTTCCAGCGTTTCAGCATCGAGGCCAGCGATGACTTGCAGCATTGGGACGCCTGGGGCGATGGGCAAGTGGCGCGCTTGTCGTTTGCCGATGAGCGGGTCGAGCAGCACGACGTCAGCCTGCCGGGGCGTGTGACGCGTTACCTGCGCCTGGTGTGGCAAGGCCAGGCGGCGCCGCTGCTGACCTCGGCCAAGTTGGTGAGCGCGTCCAGCAGCAGCCAGCCGCTGCCGTTGGTGTGGTCGCAACCGTTGGCGGGCACGCGGCTCGAGGCCGGTGAGTACAGTTGGCAGTTGCCGGTGGGTCTGAATGTCGAGCGGTTGCGTATCGAACTCAAGCAGCCTAACAGTCTGGCGCCGGTGACTTTGGCGGGGCGTCGCGACAGCCATCAGGCCTGGCAGCCGTTGAGCAATGGTTTGCTCTACCGCCTGACCCAGAACGGTCAGGACGTGGTGCAGGATGAGTTGCGCTTGCCGGGCCAGGTGGTCAACCAGCTCAAACTGCAGGTGGACGAGCGCGGCGGCGGCCTGGGTGTCGAAGCGCCGGCCCTGCGGTTTGCGGTGCGCGCCACGCAGTTGGTGTTCCTGGCGCGGGGTGAGCCGCCGTTCACCCTGGCGCTGGGCAACGGTTCGGTGAAGGCGGCGAATTTGCCGCTGTCGACGCTGATCCCCGATGGCGGCGCCGAGCGCCTCAAGGCGTTGGGCCAGGCCACGTTGGCGGGGGAGGTGGCCGTCGCATCGCCGGTCGTCGCCGTATCGCCGGCAGCCGGCACCGACTGGAAGAAGCTCGGTCTATGGGCCGTGCTCCTGCTGGGTGTGGCGGCGCTGGGGGCGATGGCCTTCAGTTTGCTGCGCAAGCCCCCGGCGGTACGTTAAATAAAGTCCATGAACTCTATTGGGTTTAAATCCTCTGATTAGAGGCAATCAGCCCAGACTCGCGCTAAACTGCGCGGGTTTTCAGCCCCCCATTCTCCGGAGCCTTCCATGTCCCGCGTTACCTTGAGTCGCTATTTGATTGAGCAGACCCGCAGCAACAACACGCCTGCCGATCTGCGCTTCCTGATCGAAGTGGTCGCGCGTGCTTGCAAGGAAATCAGCCACGCTGTGTCCAAAGGCGCACTGGGTGGCGTCCTGGGTAGCATGGGCACTGAAAACGTGCAGGGCGAAGTGCAGAAGAAACTCGACGTCATCTCCAACGAGATCCTGCTCGAAGCCAACGAATGGGGCGGTCACCTGGCCGGCATGGCGTCCGAAGAAATGGACAATGCCTACCAGATCCCGGGCAAATACCCGAAAGGCGCCTACCTGCTGGTGTTCGACCCACTGGACGGTTCGTCCAACATCGACATCAACGCCCCGGTCGGCACCATCTTCTCGGTACTGCGTTGCCCGAACGAACACCTGAGCCAGAACGAAGCCCTGAACGAAAAGGCCTTCCTGCAACCAGGCACCCAGCAAGTCGCCGCCGGCTATGCGATCTACGGCCCACAGACCATGCTGGTGCTGACCCTGGGCGACGGCGTCAAAGGCTTCACCCTGGACCGCGAAATGGGCAGTTTCGTCCTGACCCACGAAGACATCACCATTCCTGTTTCCACCCAGGAATTTGCGATCAACATGTCCAACCAGCGCCACTGGGAAGAACCGGTCAAGCGTTACGTCAACGAGTTGATGGAAGGCGAAGAAGGCCCGTTGAAGAAGAACTTCAACATGCGCTGGGTCGCGGCGATGGTTGCCGACGTACACCGCATCCTGACCCGTGGCGGCGTGTTCATGTACCCGCGCGACAGCCGCGAGCCGTCCAAACCGGGCAAACTGCGCCTGATGTACGAAGCCAACCCGATGTCGTTCCTGGTTGAGCAGGCGGGCGGTGTGTCCACCGACGGCCACCAGCGCATCCTCGACATCCAGCCAGAAGGCCTGCACCAGCGTGTGGCGGTGTTCCTGGGTTCGAAGGAAGAAGTTGAGCGTGTGACCGGTTATCACAAGCAGTAAAACCTTGTGATCAGAAGAGGCCCCGAAATGCGAAAGCGTTCCGGGGCTTTTTATTGCATGAGTTTCTTTAACAGCAGGGCCTGCAGGTTTTTTCGCGTATCAGCAATGATGTGGATATACACAGTCTGATCACGGATTTCATAGATGATCCGGTTCATTCCACTGATGATTTGTCGGTACTGGCTCAGATTGAGCTGCTCGATTTCTTCCGGTATGAAGCCCGCGTAAGGTTGCGTTTCCAGGTGGCGAATAGCCTGCTTCAAGGCTTCGTAGGTCTGTTGCCAGGTCGACGCAGAGAATTGTCGGATGAGGTATGACTTGATGTCTTTAAGGTCGTTTTTTGCCGAGTGCAGAATCACAACCCTGGACGTCATTGAGCGTCGTCCTTATCCAGTTCGGCGAACACGTCCTCCATCGCTTGAAACTGGCCCTGTTCAATCTGGCGATTGCCCAACGCCAACAGCTTTAGCAAGGCCATGGTTTCTGCTTGCTCTTCAAAGCTTTTCACATCCATCACCACCAGCTTCGCCTCTCCGTTCTGAGTGATCACCAGCGGTTCTCGGCTTTCTGTGAGCGTTTTAACAATTTCAGCGGTATGGCTTTTCAAATAGCTGATCGGTTTGATCTGGGATGAAAACTTCATGGGTTGACCCTTGCTCGGCAATGGGACTGATTTTAGTCCTTATTCGGTCTTGTGTAGCGCGGCCGCGACGAAAGGAGGATTTGGTCATTTAAAAATGTGCTCAAAATGGCCTCAACGCAGAAAAAAGAAATACCACCCCTTGTCGGGAACCAGACACCTGTTTCCCCTTCTAAGCTTCTGGCAGATACCCACGCTGCTTTGTCCCTCCAGGAGTTTTTCCATGTCGTTACGCCGTCTCGCTTTGCTGGCTTTTTGCGTGCTGTTGGCCGCTTGCAGCAAGATCAACCAAGAAAACTACGCGAAGTTGTCGGCTGGTATGGCCAAGGCCGAGGTGGAGTCGCTGTTGGGCAAGCCGACCGATTGTTCCGGCGCGCTGGGCATGTCCAGCTGCACCTGGGGCGATAAAAACAGCTTTATCAGCGTTCAATATGCCGGTGACAAGGTTCTGATGTTTTCCGGGCAAGGCCTGAAGTAAACCGGGGCGAAAGCCTGCGGGAGAAGAAGAATGATGCGTTTTGTTGTGTTCCTTTGCGCCAGCCTGTTTTTGGCGGGCTGCGCCAGCCATTCTGGCGATGATCTACAACCCAAGACCGCTGGTAGCGTCAACCTCAAGCGCTACCAGGGCACGTGGTATGAATTGGCGCGATTGCCGATGTACTTCCAGCGCAACTGCGCACAGTCCGAAGCCCGCTACACGTTGCTGCCCGATGGCGATATGTCGGTGTTCAACCGCTGCCTGACCAGCGACTGGAAGTGGGAAGAAGCCAAGGGCACGGCCACGCCGCAAGTGCCGGGCAAGACCGACAAGCTCTGGGTGGAATTCAATAACTGGTTCACGTCGCTGCTGCCGGGCGTCGCCAAGGGGGATTACTGGGTGCTGTACGTCAGCGATGACTACAAGACCGCCCTCGTCGGCAGCCCGAACCGGCGCTATATGTGGATCCTGTCGCGCACGCCGACGGTCAGCGCCGACACCCGCGAAGATCTGCTGAGCCGGGCGCGGCAGCAGGGGTATGACACCACACGCTTGATCTGGCGCACGTCGGACAAGCAGATGGCCAAGACCTCGCAATAACCCAAAACCTGAGCCGGCAAGCCGGCTCAGGTTTTTGCGTTATCCCAATAGTTCTCGCAACACCTGGGTAAATGCGCGGCTGCTGTCTTCTTCGCCGGCATGCCGCCCGTCCCGCACCACCCACTGGCCGTTGACCAGCACATCGCGCACTTGGCGATCACCGCCGGCGAACAGCCAGCGATTGAGAATCCCGTCATCGGTCGCGGTGGCCAGGTACGGATCGTTGCCGTCCAGCACGACCCAATCCGCACGTTTCCCTACTTCCAACCGACCGACCGGCTGCCCCAGTGCCTGGGCGCCGCCGTCCAGCGCGGCATCGAACAGCGTGCGGCCCACCATCGGCTGATCGCTGCGATACAAGCGGTTGCGCCGTTGATCGCGCAGGCGCTGGCCGTATTCCAACCAGCGCAGTTCCTCCACCACGCTCAGCGACACATGGCTATCGGAGCCGATGCCCATGCGCCCGCCCTGGGCCAGAAACTCCACCGCCGGGAAAATCCCGTCGCCCAGGTTGGCTTCGGTGGTCAGGCACAGGCCGGCAATCGCGCGGCTCTTGGCCATGCGCGTGACTTCGTCGGGGTCGGCATGGGTGGCGTGCACCAGGCACCAGCGTTCATTGACCTCGACATTGTCGTACAGCCATTGCAGCGGGCGTTTGCCGCTCCAGGCCAGGCAGTCGTCGACTTCTTTCCGCTGCTCAGCGATGTGGATATGCACCGGGCAAGCCGGGTCGCTGGCGGCGAGGACATCGGTGATTTGTTGCGGGGTCACGGCGCGCAGGGAGTGAAAGCACAGCCCCAGTTGCTGGGCCGGTTGCGCCGCGAGGATCGGTTGCAGGCGCGCTTGCAGGTCCAGGTACTGTTCGGTGCTGTTGATAAACCGTCGCTGGCCGTCATTGGGCGCCTGGCCGCCGAACCCGGAATGGGTGTAGAGCACCGGCAGCAACGTCAGGCCGATGCCGCTGCTGGCGGCCGCCTGGCTGATCTGGCGTGACAGTTCCGTACGGTCGGCGTACGGCTGGCCGTCGGCGTCGTGGTGCACGTAGTGAAATTCGGCCACCGAGGTGTAGCCGGCCTTGAGCATCTCGATATACAGCTGGCGAGCGATGATGTGCAGCTGCGCCGGGTTGATCTTGCCGACCATGCGGTACATCAAGTCCCGCCAGGTCCAGAAACTGTCATTGGGGTTGCCGGCCACTTCGGCCAAACCCGCCATGGCGCGCTGGAAGGCATGGGAATGCAGGTTCGGCATGCCCGCCAATACCGGGCCCCTGAGCCGTTCGGCGGCGTCTGCGCTGGCGTTGGCCTCCACCTGTGTCAGCCGCCCATCGGCGCCGACTTCAAAGCGTACATCGTTGGCCCATCCAGTAGGCAGCAGCGCGCGTTCGGCAAAGAAAGCGGACATGATCAGAACACTCCGGTCGTGTGTTTATTTGTATATACATATACAGACGTTTGCCTGCTCGGTAAACTCCGGCAATCTATGCGTCTTTTCCCCCTGCAAGGATTCCCCGTGCCGACTCCGCCCGCCAAGTCTTCACTGGCTGCCCACATGGACGAAAGTCCGGCGCCCTTGTACGCCCGCGTCAAACAGATGATCAGCCAGCAGATCCTCAACGGTAACTGGCCACCCCATTACCGCGTGCCGTCCGAGAGCGAGCTGGTCAGCCAGTTGGGCTTCAGCCGCATGACCATCAACCGCGCCCTGCGCGAACTCACCGCCGAAGGGTTGCTGGTGCGTATGCAAGGCGTGGGCACCTTTGTCGCTGAGCCCAAGAGCCAGTCGGCGTTGTTCGAAGTGCACAACATTGCCGATGAGATCGCCTCCCGCGGACATCGGCATACCTGCCAGGTCATCACCCTGGGCGAAGAGGCCGCCGGTTCCGAACGCGCCGTCGCCCTGGAAATGCGTGAAGGCGGCCGAGTGTTCCATTCGCTGATCGTGCATTACGAAAACGACATTCCCGTGCAAATCGAAGACCGTTTCGTCAACGCCCTGGTCGCGCCGGATTACCTGCAACAGGATTTCACCCAGCAAACCCCCTACGCCTATTTGAACCAAGTCGCGCCGCTGACCGAAGGCGAGCATGTGGTCGAAGCGATCCTCGCCGATGCGGCCGAGTGCGAGTTGCTGCAGATCGAGCCGAGCGAACCGTGTCTGTTGATTCGCCGGCGCACCTGGTCCGGTCGCCAGCCGGTGACTGCCGCGCGTTTGATCCACCCCGGTTCGCGCCATAGCCTGGAAGGACGTTTCAGTAAATGAGTGCCGTGAAAGTCTGGCGCGCCGCCGATTACGTGCGCATGCCATGGAAAAACGGCGGCGGCAGTACCGAAGAAATCAGCCGCGACGCCGGCACCGGCCTGGATGGCTTCGGCTGGCGCCTGTCGATTGCCGATATCGCCGAGTCGGGCGGGTTTTCCACCTTCGCCGGTTACCAGCGCGTGATCACCGTGATCAAAGGCGCGGGCATGGTACTCACCGTCGATGGCGAGGAGCAGCGTGGGTTGCTGCCGCTGCAGCCATTCGCCTTCAAGGGCGACAGCCAAGTGTCGTGCCGCCTGATCACCGGGCCGATCCGCGATTTCAACCTGATCTACTCGCCCCAGCGTTATCACGCGCGGTTGCAGTGGATCGACGGCACGCAACGCTTTTTCAGCACTGCGCAGACCGTGCTGGTGTTCAGCGTGGCGGATGAAGTGAAGGTGCTGGACCAGATGCTGGGCCATCACGACTGCCTGCAAGTGGACGGTAACGCTGGCTTGCTGGATATCTCCGTCACCGGCCGTTGCTGCATCATCGAACTGACCGAACGCGGTTAAAAACGGTGGGAGGGAGCAAGCCCCCTCCCACATTTGTTTCCCATTGTTCTTGCGATCTGTTTCCAGCCTTCCGCACCACTTTGTTACCTAACGCCCCAGCGTGGCGCAAAACCACGCGGTTGTGACAAGCCTTCCTCGCTCTAAACCTTCCCCGTAAGAAATTTCATCAAGCCTCGAAGCCTTAATTTCCAAGGCTTACCCGCGCCTGCGCAAACAATTGCTCCGGCTCTCCAGAAAAGTTGGCCGCTCGATTGCATATGCTTGTATGTACAAGTAAAGATGTGTGCGTAAGAGTCTCCTTCGCGCCCATCACGTTCGCGCATCATGCCGAGGAGTCTGCCGTGACCGATTTTTCTAAAGCCAGGCCTACCAAATACCGTGACGTCGAAATCCGCGCCGCCCGCGGTAACACGCTCACCGCCAAAAGCTGGCTGACCGAAGCGCCGCTGCGCATGTTGATGAACAACCTCGACCCGCAAGTGGCCGAAAACCCCAAGGAACTGGTGGTGTACGGCGGTATCGGGCGCGCGGCGCGCAACTGGGAGTGCTACGACCAAATCGTCGAGAGCCTCACGCAACTGAACGACGACGAAACCCTGCTGGTGCAATCGGGTAAACCGGTCGGCGTGTTCAAGACCCACCGCAATGCCCCGCGCGTACTGATCGCCAACTCCAACCTGGTGCCGCACTGGGCCAGTTGGGAACACTTCAACGAACTGGATGCCAAGGGCCTGGCCATGTACGGCCAGATGACCGCCGGCAGCTGGATCTACATCGGCAGCCAGGGCATCGTCCAGGGCACTTACGAAACCTTCGTCGAAGCCGGTCGCCAGCATTACGACAGCAACCTCAAAGGCCGTTGGGTACTGACCGCCGGCCTCGGTGGCATGGGCGGCGCGCAACCGCTGGCCGCGACCCTGGCCGGTGCGTGCTCGCTGAACATCGAGTGCCAACAGGTCAGCATCGATTTCCGCCTGAACAGCCGCTATGTCGACGAGCAGGCCAGCGACCTCGACGACGCCTTGGCGCGCATCGCCAAGTACACCCAGGAGGGCAAAGCCATCTCCATCGCCCTGCTGGGCAACGCCGCCGAAATCCTGCCGGAACTGGTCAAGCGCGGTGTGCGCCCGGACATGGTCACCGACCAGACCAGCGCCCACGATCCGCTCAACGGCTACCTGCCAGCCGGCTGGACCTGGGACGAATACCGCGCCCGCGCCAAGACCGAACCGGCGGTGGTGATCAAGGCCGCCAAGCAGTCGATGGCCGTGCACGTCAAAGCGATGCTGGACTTCCAGAAGCAAGGCATCCCGACCTTCGACTACGGCAACAACATTCGTCAGATGGCGCAGGAAGAAGGCGTGGAAAACGCCTTCGATTTCCCCGGCTTCGTACCGGCGTACATCCGCCCATTGTTCTGCCGCGGTATCGGCCCGTTCCGCTGGGCGGCCCTCTCCGGCGACCCGCAGGACATCTACAAGACCGACGCCAAAGTCAAAGAGCTGATCCCCGACGACGCGCACCTGCACAACTGGCTGGACATGGCCCGCGAACGCATCAGCTTCCAGGGCCTGCCGGCGCGTATCTGCTGGGTCGGCCTGGGCCAACGCGCCAAGCTCGGCCTGGCGTTCAACGAAATGGTGCGCAGCGGCGAGCTGTCCGCGCCGGTAGTGATCGGCCGCGACCACCTCGATTCCGGCTCGGTGGCCAGTCCCAACCGCGAAACCGAATCCATGCAGGACGGCTCCGACGCCGTGTCCGATTGGCCGCTGCTCAACGCATTGCTCAACACCGCCAGCGGTGCGACCTGGGTTTCGCTGCACCACGGCGGCGGCGTGGGCATGGGCTTCTCCCAACACTCGGGGATGGTGATCGTCTGCGACGGTACCGACGAAGCGGCCGAGCGGATCGCCCGCGTGCTGCACAACGACCCGGCCACCGGGGTGATGCGTCATGCCGATGCGGGTTACCAGATCGCGATCGACTGCGCCAAAGAGCAGGGCCTCAATCTTCCAATGATCAAGTGACACATAGGGGGAGTGGGCAAGCCCCCTCCCACACAGGATCTGTAAGCAATCCATCAGAGGTTGAACATAAATGGCTGGGAATGACGCGCGTGCAAGCACCACCCCGTTGATCGAAAGGCGTTCGATCGACTACATCCCGGAAGCGGAAAGACACGGTCGTCTATTGAGTCAGTTCACCCTGTGGATGGGTGCCAACCTGCAAATCACCGCGATTGTCACCGGGGCCCTGGCCGTGGTGCTGGGCGGTGATGTGTTCTGGTCGTTGATCGGTCTGTTGATCGGCCAACTGCTCGGCGGCGGGGTCATGGCGTTGCATGCGGCGCAAGGGCCCAGGCTTGGTTTGCCGCAGATGATTTCCAGCCGGGTCCAGTTCGGGGTGTATGGCGCCGCCATTCCGATCGTGCTGGTGTGTTTGATGTACCTGGGCTTCACCGCCACGGGGACCGTGCTGTCCGGTCAGGCGCTGGGCCAGCTGTTTGGCGTCAGCGACAGTGTCGGGATCCTGCTGTTCGCCAGTGTCATCGTGCTGGTCACGGTGCTGGGTTACCGGGTGATCCATTTCATCGGCCGTGTCGCCAGCGTCATTGGCGTGATTGCCTTTGTTTACCTGTTCAGCCGCCTGATGAGCCAGACCGACATTGGCGCGCTCCTGCAAATCCGCCACTTCAGTTGGAGCAGCTTCCTGCTCGCGGTGTCGCTGGCGGCTTCCTGGCAAATCGCCTTTGGCCCTTACGTGGCGGACTATTCGCGCTACCTGCCGAGCCGGACGTCCTCGCTGAAAACCTTTCTGGCCGCCGGCGCGGGTTCGGTGATTGGCGCACAGGTGGCGATGGTGCTCGGTGTGTTTGCCGCCGCGCTGTCCAACGGCCAATTCGCCGGTCACGAAGTGGCCTACATCGTCGGCTTGGGCGGTACGGGGGCCACTGCGGCGCTGCTGTATTTCAGCATCGCGTTCGGCAAGGTGACCATTTCCACGCTGAACTCCTACGGCAGCTTCATGTGCATCGCCACCATCATCAGCGGCTTTCGCGGACGCCTGGAGGTCACGCGTTTGCAGCGCCTGGTGTTCGTACTGGTCATCGTCGGTACGGCGACCCTGATCGCGTTGCTCGGTCAGCACTCGTTCCTCGGGGCGTTCAAGTCTTTCATCCTGTTCCTGCTGGCGTTCTTCACGCCCTGGAGCGCGATCAACCTGGTGGACTACTACTGCATCACCCGCGATCGCTATGACGTGCCGGCGCTGGCCGACCCGAACGGGCGCTACGGCCGTTGGAACCTGCTCGGTATCGGCGTCTACGTGTTCGGCGTGCTGGTGCAATTGCCGTTCATCTCCACCAAGTTCTACACCGGTCCGCTGGTGGCCGCCCTGGGTGATGTGGATATCTCCTGGATCATCGGCCTGGTACTGCCCGCCGCCGTGTATTACGTGTGTGCGAAAAAATGGCACGGCGCAATTCCCGAACGGCTGATCCTGCCGGCACAGCAGGGTGCCGCCCCCATGGCGACGCCTATAAAAAGTGGGTTGACTGCGCAGGCATGACAGGAATGAGCGACGACGCGCCAAGAAAATCGACGCGGCCTTGTGGGTCAAGCGTGCACGGCTACCCTGAAGGGTGGCCGGGCGCCTGGCCACAACCCACTGGATCGAGAGCACGTTATGTTTCCTGAGCGTTTTACGTTTTCCATCGCCGACTGGGTCAACGGTTGGGTGGATTCACTGGTCACCCAGTATGGCGATGTGTTCCGGCATATCTCCGACACGCTGCTGTGGGCCATCGTCAACCTCGAGGGCCTGCTGCGCGCAACGCCCTGGTGGCTGATGCTGGCCATCGTCGGCGCGGTGGCCTGGCACGCCACGCGCAAATGGGTGACTACGGCGGTGATCGTCGGTTTGCTGTTCCTGGTGGGCGCGGTCGGCCTGTGGGACAAACTGATGCAGACCCTGGCGCTGATGCTGGTCGCCACACTGATCTCGGTGCTGATCGGCATTCCCCTGGGCATCCTTTCGGCGCGCAGCAATCGCCTGCGTTCGGTGCTGATGCCGTTGCTCGACATCATGCAAACCATGCCCAGCTTCGTGTACCTGATCCCGGTGTTGATGCTGTTTGGCCTGGGCAAGGTTCCGGCGATTTTCGCCACGGTGATCTACGCCGCGCCGCCGTTGATCCGCCTCACCGACCTGGGCATTCGCCAGGTCGACGGCGAAGTCATGGAGGCCATCAACGCCTTTGGCGCCAACCGCTGGCAGCAACTGTTCGGCGTGCAACTGCCGCTGGCGTTGCCGAGCATCATGGCCGGCATCAACCAGACCACCATGATGGCCCTGTCGATGGTGGTCATCGCCTCGATGATCGGCGCCCGTGGCCTGGGCGAAGACGTGCTCGTCGGGATCCAGACCCTCAACGTCGGTCGCGGCCTTGAAGCCGGGTTGGCCATCGTGATTCTCGCCGTGGTCATCGACCGCATCACCCAGGCCTACGGTCGTCCACGGCATGAGGCGAGCCAATGATGACGGTGAGCAAAATCGAAGTGAAAAACGTCTACAAGATTTTCGGCAACCGCTCCAAGGACGCGCTGGCGCTGATCGGCCAGGGCAAGACCAAGGACCAGGTGCTGGCCGAGACCGGTTGCGTGATCGGCGTGAACGATTTGTCCCTGAGCATCGCCACCGGTGAGATCTTCGTGATCATGGGCCTGTCCGGCTCCGGCAAATCCACCCTGGTACGCCACTTCAACCGCTTGATCGACCCCACCAGCGGCGCGATCCTGGTGGACGGCGAAGACATCCTGCAACTGGACATGAACGCCCTGCGCGAATTCCGTCGGCACAAGATCAGCATGGTGTTCCAGAGCTTCGGCCTGCTGCCCCACAAGAACGTGCTCGACAACGTCGCCTACGGCCTCAAAGTGCGCGGCGAAACCCCGCAGGTATGCAGCGAACGTGCGCTGCACTGGATCGAAACCGTGGGCCTGAAGGGCTACGAAAACAAATACCCGCACCAGCTTTCCGGCGGCATGCGCCAACGGGTCGGCCTGGCACGCGCCCTCGCGGCGGACACCGACATCATCCTGATGGACGAAGCCTTCAGCGCCCTCGACCCGCTGATCCGCGCCGAGATGCAGGACCAGTTGCTCGACCTGCAAAAGACCCTGCACAAGACCATCGTGTTCATCACCCACGACCTCGACGAAGCCGTGCGTATCGGCAACCGCATCGCGATCCTCAAGGATGGCAAGCTGATCCAGGTCGGCACACCGCGGGAGATCCTGGATTCGCCGGCGGACGAGTATGTGGACCGGTTCGTCCAGCGGCGGGCGGCGGTGGTCTGAGCCGGATTATGTGGGGAGGGGGCTGCCCCGATTTTTCCCGAATTGCACTGAACAATAATTCATAAGGAGCACGAATGTGACTGCGCTAAACCTGATTCCCGGCCAACTGAGCCTTGCCCAACTGCGGGCTATCTACCAGCAGCCGGTGACCCTCAGCCTGGATGCCAGCGCATCGAGCCAGATCGAAGCCAGTGTGGCCTGCGTGGAGCAGATTCTCGCCGAGAACCGCACCGCTTACGGCATCAACACTGGTTTCGGCCTGCTGGCCTCGACCCGCATCGCCAGCGCTGACCTGGAAAACCTCCAGCGCTCCCTGGTGCTGTCCCATGCCGCCGGCGTCGGCGAGCCGATCAGCGATGCGCTGGTGCGGCTGGTCATGGTGCTCAAGGTCAACAGCCTCAGCCGAGGTTTCTCGGGGATTCGTCGGCAGGTGATCGACGCGTTGATCGCGCTGATCAACGCCGAGGTCTACCCGCATATTCCGCTCAAGGGCTCGGTCGGTGCCTCCGGCGACCTGGCGCCGCTGGCCCACATGTCCCTGGTGCTGCTCGGCGAAGGCAAGGCACGCTACAAGGGCCAATGGCTGGACGCGACCGACGCGCTGAAAGTCGCCGGCCTCACGCCGCTGACCCTCGCCGCCAAGGAGGGCCTGGCGCTGCTCAACGGCACCCAGGTGTCCACCGCCTATGCCTTGCGCGGGTTGTTCGAGGGCGAAGACCTGTTCGCCGGCGCGCTGGCGTGCGGTGCGCTCACCGTCGAAGCGGTGCTGGGGTCGCGCTCGCCGTTCGATGCGCGGATTCATGCGGCGCGCGGCCAGCGTGGGCAGATCGACTCGGCGGCGGCCTATCGTGACCTGCTCGGCGACAGCAGCCAGGTGTCCCAGTCCCACGAAAACTGCGACAAGGTCCAGGACCCCTATTCCCTGCGCTGCCAGCCGCAAGTCATGGGCGCCTGCCTGACCCAGTTGCGCCAGGCCGCCGAGGTGCTGGTGATCGAAGCCAATGCCGTGTCGGACAACCCGCTGGTGTTTGCCGCCGAGGGCGACGTGATTTCCGGCGGTAACTTCCACGCCGAACCGGTGGCCATGGCCGCCGACAACATGGCGCTGGCCATCGCCGAAATCGGCGCCCTGAGCGAGCGGCGTATCTCGTTGATGATGGACAAGCACATGTCGCAACTGCCGCCGTTCCTGGTGGGCAATGGCGGGGTCAACTCCGGGTTCATGATCGCCCAGGTCACCGCCGCTGCGCTCGCCAGCGAAAACAAGGCGCTGGCCCATCCCCACAGCGTCGACAGCCTGCCGACTTCGGCGAACCAGGAAGATCACGTGTCCATGGCCCCGGCTGCGGGCAAGCGCCTGTGGGAAATGGCCGAGAACACCCGTGGCGTGCTGGCGGTGGAATGGCTGGCCGCGTGCCAGGGCCTGGACCTGCGCGAAGGCCTGAAGACCTCGTCGAAACTGGAAAAAGCCCGCAGCCTCCTGCGCAGCAAAGTGGCGTTCTACGACAAGGACCGCTTCTTCGCCCCGGACATCACGGCCGCGACCGAACTGCTCGCCAGCCGCTGCCTGAACGAACTGGCACCGGCCAAGCTCCTGCCGAGCCTCTAAAAAACACCACCCCTGTAGGAGCGAGCTTGCTCGCGAAAAACGTCAACGATAACGCGGGCGTCCTGGATGAACGCGGTGTTCTTGAGTTCTTCGCGGGCAAGCTCGCTCCTACAGGGAGTAAGGATCAGGGATTACATGAAAACCCTTTGGCAGCATTGCCACATCGCAACCATGGCCCACGGCAAGTATTCGATCATCGAGGATGCCGCCCTGGTGACCGCCGGCCACTTGATCGAGTGGATCGGCCCGCGCAGCCAGGTGCACAGCGCGGATTACGCCCAGGTCCACGACCTGCAAGGCGCGTGGGTCACCCCCGGACTGATCGACTGCCACACCCACACGGTGTTCGGTGGCAATCGCAGCGGCGAATTCGAGCAGCGCCTCGAAGGCGTGAGCTACGCCGAGATCGCGGCCCAGGGCGGCGGCATTGCCAGCACCGTGCGTGCCACCCGCGCCGCCAGCGAAGATGAACTGTTCGCCAGCGCCCACAAGCGCCTGCGCAGTCTGCTGCGGGACGGCGTGACCACGGTGGAGATCAAGTCCGGCTACGGCCTGGACCTGGCCAGTGAGCGCAAGCTGCTGCGGGTGATTCGGCGCCTCGGCGATGCGCTGCCGGTCAGCGTGCGTGCCACCTGCCTGGCGGCCCACGCCTTGCCGCCGGAGTACAAGGACCGCGCCGACGATTACATCGAGCACATCTGCACCGACATGCTGCCGGCCCTGGCGACGGAGGGGCTGGTGGATGCAGTGGATGCATTCTGCGAATACCTGGCGTTCTCGCCCGCACAGGTCGAGCGCGTGTTCAAGGTTGCCCGGCAACTCGGCCTGCCGGTGAAGCTGCACGCCGAACAACTGTCGTCGCTGCACGGCTCCAGCCTGGCGGCGCGTTACCAGGCATTGTCGGCGGATCACCTAGAGTTCATGACCGAAGACGACGCCATCGCCATGGCCGCCGCCGGCACCGTCGCGGTACTGCTGCCGGGGGCGTTCTACTTCCTGCGCGAAACCCAGTTGCCGCCGATGGACGCCCTGCGCAAGCACGGCGTGAAGATCGCCATCGCCAGCGATCTCAACCCCGGCACTTCGCCGGTGTTGTCATTGCGCCTGATGCTGAACATGGCCTGCACCCTGTTGCGCATGACCCCGGAAGAAGCCCTGGCCGGCGCCACGCAACACGCGGCCACGGCCTTGGGCATGGGCGACACCCATGGTTCGCTGGA